>CAZWJS010000016.1:0-30173 GCA_964634895.1 uncultured archaeon
TTGGAAATGTAGAAGAATTGAATACATATCCTATGGCTGTAACGGCCGCAGGTGCTGTTCTATCTTATGCAACTAACACTCAATTCAGTGACTTGCCACACTTGAGACCTCCTTCTCTAATGATTAAAGCTAAAACAATGACTTTGGATGCAGTCACTCTAAGAAATTTAGAAATTGTACGTACTATAAACGATTCATCCAAAGATACCTTGTTTGCAGTTCTAAACAAGAGCTCAACTGCAGGAGGTTCACGAAGACTAAAAGATTGGTTACTTCGACCTTTACATGATTTAGAACGGATTAATGAAAGACATGATGCTGTGGAAGAATTATTCAAGAATACCTTGAGCAGAAGAGAAATTAGAGATATATTGAAAGGTTTCTTAGATGTTGAAAGATTATTATCAAGACTAGGGCATGGGTCTATTTCTCCAAGAGATTTAGATAGTCTCAAAAATAGCCTAAACACAGTAAAAGATTTGAAGCAATTTCTAAGTGAAGAACCATTAAAATCAAAATTAATGAAAAAACTTGTCAAATCAATTGATATTCACAAACAAGTTTCTAAGAAACTAGAAGAAGCTATTGTAGAGGAACCTCCACTTGTTCTAAGAGATGGTGGTATTTTCAAGAAAGGATATTCAAAAGAATTGGATGACTTAAGGGCAAAGGCTAGCAGTGGAAGAGAATGGGTTGCTTCATTAGAAGCAGAAGAAAAAGAAAAAACAGGAATTCCAAAGCTAAAAATTGGTTATAATCGCGTCTTTGGTTATTACATTGAAGTCCCCAAAGTATACGCAAAGAAAGTACCTGAGAGCTATCATCGTAAACAAACCGTAGCTGCTGGTGACAGATATATTACACCCGAATTAAAAGAAAAGGAAACGTCTATTCTAAGAGCTGATGAACGTTCTCAAGCCCTAGAAATTGAATTGTTCAAAGAATTGAGAGAATGGATTCTAGAATTCTTAGGATCTTTACAAGCAACTACTATGGCAATTTCCAGAATAGATGCAATTAGTTCACTTGCTGAAGTTAGTCAGACAAACAATTACGTTAGACCTGAAATGTCCAATGATGGAACGTTGTCCATTTCTGATGGAAGGCATCCTGTTATCGAGGTCATTAGAGAAGGACAATATATTCCTAATAATTTACAATTAGACAATAAGCAAAGACAATTGATGATTCTAACTGGCCCTAATATGGGCGGTAAATCTACCTACATGAGGCAAACTGCTCTAATCTGTGTAATGGCTCAAGCTGGTTGTTTCGTTCCTGCTTCATCAGCAAGACTGGGAATGGTTGATCGTGTATTCACACGCGTAGGTGCGCATGATGACCTAGTACATGGCCACTCAACTTTCATGGTAGAAATGCTAGAACTAGCAAATATTTTGAGAAATGCATCACCTAATAGTCTTGTACTGCTAGACGAAATCGGAAGAGGAACTTCAACTTTTGATGGTTTGGCATTAGCATGGGCTGTTTCTGAAGAATTGCATGCTGGTAAAGGCGTGAAAACTTTGTTTGCAACTCACTACCACCAATTAACTGATGTGGCAAAGATATTGGATAGATCTGTAAATTGTCATATGCAGGCTAAAGAAGACGGTCATGAATTAACATTACTTCACAGAGTTGCTGAAGGACCAACTGATGCCTCGTTCGGTATTCATGTAGCAAAAATGGCTGGTGTTCCCGAAGAAGTGTTGGTAAGGGCCCGTAAGGTACTGAATAATTTAGAAGAGGGATCAACTATTGAAGTATCGAAGACAGGCCCAGTTCAATCGATTTTCAGCTCAGATTTTGGTGCTAGAAGTCAAACTAAAGAGAATCCAATTGTAGATGAAATTAAAAAAATGGATTTGATGAACTTAACACCTTTACAAGCACTAGAAAAATTACACGATATTCAACAACGACTATTGTAAAATTAACCTACTGAGAAGGTTGTTGTCGTTGTATTGATATTACCCTCACTATCCGTTGCCGTAAAAGTAAATGAATAAGCCTCAGTATCTAAACCATCTTCAAAAAAATAGTAATATCTATGCTTCCCCTGTATAGAATAGGGATTATCATCTTCACTCTTTACCAAATATTCGCTACTCATAAAGCCACTACCGCCCTTACTTCCTTCCAAGGAAACGGACTCGACTTCCCAATTATCTTGTACAATTATAACCAAAGCAAAGGGTGTTTTGCTATTTAATTCAGCTGTAGTATTCCATTGGCCATCTACTTCAGTATAAATTTCTACACCTTGGAAATCGGGTTTTGAAATATCATTAAATGGTGGATTTGAAAACAAAATAAAGAGACCAAGCCAAGCTATAAAGGACATAAACATAGGACCAAACCAGTTTTTCCTTTCAAATTCACTAACGTCTACAATTTTCATTTCGCCAAACATTTTCAAAAGCTGAAAAAGGCCATATGGTGCAATAAAACCAATATAAAAGGCGATATTATCAAAATCAGTCATTTTGACTAAGGAATAACTGACAATAGCTACTGCACAGGCATAAAAAATTGCAAATATTGCAATTTTTGAATCTCTAGTTTCTTTGACTCTATATTCATCTTCATCAAATTCAGGAAACGTGAAAGTCTCATCTCGTTTGCCCTTCTTCTTGGCCATTGCGCGTTATAATGGAGGTTAAATAAAGCCCCGTGTGGACTCTAAGATACTTAAGATACAATGGCTGCAAAGAAGACTGGAACTGAGGCTCCACAAACCGAAGAAGAGGAAAAAGAAATACTTCCTGAATTGACTGGACTACCTATAGAAGTTCATATCCGTAGACACAGTCAATTCATAATTGTACTGACTTTCTGTTTATACTTAGGGTGGTACCTATTTGCAGCATTTCTTCTTGCATGGGTAACTTGTGTTAGGTGGGCTGAGAATGAAGGTTATCTCCAAAAATATAACATGGATCTTGTTTGGGGGCGCTCTTTCTTGATGTGGAGAACTGATTGGGGTAAGAATTTCATAGAAAAGATTTCAAAAAATAAACCATTCTGGAGAAGAGTAGGGGATGTTTGGGTTGTAACTGTTTTTCTAATAATGATTTTTATGTTTCTTCTGCTACTTTGGCAAGCTACATTAGCGTGGCAAATTCCAAAAAGTTCTGCAGTTTCACCTAAGATGATGATTGGATTACCTGGATTAAACCCAATCATTCCACTTTGGTATGGTATTTTGGCCCTAGTTATTGCAATGGTAGTTCATGAATTTAGCCATGGCATTCTAAGTCGCGTAGCTAATGTAAAAGTCAAAGCTCTTGGATTACTAATGTTCATCTTTCCTGTAGGTGCTTTCGTAGAACCTGATGAAGAAGAAATGAAAAATATGAAAAAATGGGAAAGGATGAGACTGTACGCTGCAGGCCCCGGAAGTAACATGGTTATTGCAATAATTTTCTCATTTTTGTTCTCATCTGTAATGGTTGAATCTCTAGAACCTGCGAATGAAGGGGTTTTGTCTGCAAGCGTGGTTGTTGATTACGGTGGTGAAAAATCTGGACTCGAACCGTGGATGTTGATAACTGAAGTTGATAATCAGCCTGTAACAAGTTCAGAGGATTTTTCAAACATTATGAATGAAACTTATGCAGGGCAAATTGTCAATGTTTCCGTGCTGAATAAAGGAAATCCTGAAACATATCAAGTTACTTTATCTGATAAAGGAAGTTACTATCTAAAATATTATCCAGATAATTATGAATCTTGGATGTCTGGTAAGGGCTTCATGGGTATTGCAGTCGTCAATCCTGAATTAGTAACCGATAGTTTGGCTAACCCTGGCAATAGTGGAACGTCTATGTTACAATATATGACACTTCCATTCCAAAAATTACAACCATTTCCTGAACATTTTACTGCTTTGTTTGAGCCTACTGGATTGACCAGCATTCTACCTGACAATCTATTCTGGATTCTAGCCAATGCTTTCTATTGGATTTTCTGGTTAAATCTGATGGTTGGATTGACAAACGCGCTACCTGCAGTTCCACTAGATGGGGGATTCATCTTTGCAGACGGAATAACTGGAGTCTTAGACAAATTTAAGGGTGGGCTAACTGAAAAGAAAAAGGAAGAAATAGTGGATAACTTAGTTGCTTTCTTGGCATTCACGGTTCTTTTCCTAATTGTGTGGCAACTAGTCGGCCCTAGATTAGTTGGAACAGACTCTGTAATCTTGAATGCAAATATTGATGCCTCAGGTAGTGAAGGATTAAACGGAGACAACTTCACTTTTGATGCGTCTAATTCAGAAGGCGCCTTTGTTTCATATGAATGGGACTTTGGCGACAATAATACTGCAGAAGGTGAACGTGTAAGTCATAATTGGTCTGAAGGTGGCGTTTACTTTGTTGTATTGACTGCTAAAGATGCAGAAGATCGACAAAGTGTAGAATTTCATCAGATAACTATTGACTATCAAGAAAGTGGCAATGGTGAAGTTGGTGGAAATGGGCAAGATACAATAACTAATGACGTAAAGCCCTATGTTAATAAAATAAATATTTACATGAATATAACTGGAGATAGTGCTTTAGCTATTGGCAATAACGGAGCCTCGTCTGATGTTACAGTTACTATCCGAGTAAACAATCAAGATTTATTTGAATGGTCTGATAATATAGACAAGGGAGAAACCGAATCTATTCCATTTAGTATTGATAATGGTGAAATGGTAGGAAACTGGGAAATAATCCTAGAAGCAAATGATGGAAGATCTGACTTTACTTATGACTACAACTGGTTTAATGATTTTGAAACTAATAATTGAAACGAGACTTTAATAACGCTTAGTACCTTGCCCGCATGAAAACATAGGGTTTGTAAGTCCTATAACGAGAATCACAATGAGTAAAGATCCAGTGCCGCTAAAAGCAGTACACCACATTGAATTTTGGGTAGGTAATGCAAAACAAGCTGCCTATTTTTACAGAAAGGCATTTGGATTTAATCAAATTGCATACTCTGGATTAGAAACCGGTAACAGACACCGAGCTAGCTACGTTTTAGAACAAGGTCGTATCAAAATGGTCTTTTCTACGCCATTAAACAGCAACAATGGAATATCAGAACATATCAAAGCACATGGTGACGGGGTAAAGGATATTGCGTTTCATGTGGATGATGCGAAAGCATGCTACGAAGCTTGTATCACTCGTGGTGCTAAGAGTGCCAAAAAACCTGAGGTAATTAGTGATGGTAATGGTAGCATAACGCAAGCTGCAATTTACACTTACGGAGAAACAATACATTCTTTCATTTCTTATAATGACTACAGCGGCCCCTTCCTTCCTGGATTTGAAGAGAAGAAAGTAGAGGGAGATACTGTTGGATTAAGATTTGTTGACCATATAGTAGGAAACGTTGAATTGGGAAAAATGGAACATTGGGTTAACTTTTATGCTGATATAATGGGATTCTCTCAAATTCAAGCTTTCAGTGATGATGATATTTCAACAGAATACTCAGCATTGATGTCAAAGGTTATGGAAAGTGATAATGGAAGAATAAAATTTCCAATTAATGAACCTGCTGAAGGAAGAAAAAAATCACAAATTGATGAATATTTAGAATTTTATCAAGGCCCTGGCGTACAACACATCGCATTGCTCACTGATGATATAATAAAAGCAATCAATAAACTGAAAGCAAATGGAGTTGAATTTCTTGAAGTCCCTGACACATATTATGATGATTTAACTACTAGAGTTGGAGCAATCGATGAAGATATTGAAGTGCTCAAAAAATTAAAGATTCTAGTAGATCGGGATGATGAAGGGTATCTATTGCAATTATTTACCAAACCTGTAGAGGATAGGCCTACTGTTTTCTATGAAGTTATTCAAAGAAAAGGATCAAAAGGATTTGGAATTGGGAATTTTAAGGCCTTGTTTGAAGCAATAGAAAGACATCAAGCTGAGAGAGGAAATTTGTAATGCACAGATATCATAAATTAGGGAAAATAGCAAAGAAGAGACACACCGTTTTCAGAGATGAAAAAGGGAACATTTATCATGAAGAACTGAAAGGAAATAAAGGGTTTATTGGACCTTCTTCACTACTATATCATATATATCCTCCTACTGAAGTTCTTTCAACAAAAGAAATAGGAAGTTTTGAACTCGAAGAAGATGATGATAAAAGTCTCAGAATGAGACATTTCTACACAAATAGGGCTGAAAAAGGAGGGAGTGCAATTATGGATCGCAAACCATTCTTATTTAATAACGATGTAGTAATGATGATGTGTTATCCTGATAAAAATGATGATTATCATTATCGTAATGCTCAAGGTGATGAAATTATCTATGTCAGTCAAGGAAGTGGAACTTTAGAAACGGCTTTTGGTAATATGAAATATTCCCAAGGAGATTACTTAGTTATTCCGAGAGGAATTCTACATAGATATATAATGAATGATGAAGAACATTCCTTGTTAATTGTAGAATCGCCTGGTGAAGTTAGGACTCCAAGAAGATATCGTAATGAATTTGGGCAAATTATAGAAAGAAGCCCATATTCTGAAAGAGATTTTAGAGGACCTAATGAAATTGTTCCCCATGACGAAAAAGGTGAATTCAAAATAGTAGTAAAACAAAGAAACCGATTTACTGAAGTTACATTGGGCCATCACCCTTGTGATGTTGTTGGCTGGGATGGATACTACTATCCATTTGCATTCAGTATTCATGATTTTGAGCCAATTGTAGGAAGAATTCACGAACCTCCTCCAGTCCATCAAACATTTGCTAGTGACCGATTTGTTGTATGCTCCTTCTGCCCAAGACCGTTTGACTTTGACAAAAATGCAATCCCTGCGCCATATAATCATGCAAACATAATGTCTGATGAAGTGATTTATTATGATTCTAAAGAATTCATGTCTCGTAAAGGGGTCGAATTTGGTTCAATGACATTACATCCTGATGGACTTACACATGGCCCACATCCTGGAAAATATGAAGGATCAATCGGAGCAAAATGGACTGATGAATTAGCTGTAATGGTAGATACACATTATCCTCTAAAAGTTGCTAAATATGCATTGAAAGTCGAAGATGATAATTATGGTAAATCCTGGCTAGACGGTGAAGGGTATAAGGAAGCTTTAGGCGAATAATCTGATGAAAGAAAGTCTAAGAACTTTCATGAAAGGGCTGATTGACTACGCAGGATTATTCCCTCCTGCTAAATTACCACTTAACAAAGCAATCGATGAATACATTCTACATCTAAAAAGTGAATACTCTTGGATATTGGGACGTTTTATTATTCCTATCTCACAATTTAAGGAATTAGACGATTATATATCTCTTTTTGACAATTTAGGAACTTTGAAATTGTCTGTTTTGGGCGGTGGGGGAAAAAATGACGATGAGTATTTAAATAAAATAGAACAAAATACAAAGGATATTGAACAATTTAGAAGAAGACATGATGGAAAAGTGGAAATTGACATTATAGAATGTAAATTGGCAACAAATAAACCCTCAAAAGAGACTCTTCAAACTGCTACTGATTTATTGAACAGATGTAATCTTACACATTATCATGAATTTCCTAATTTGCCATATGTAGGAATAGACTATTCAACTGAGCTAGATGAAACTACCTGGGATGATGAAATCACATCTACTATTAATATGATAGCTAAAATAAAAAATGCTGGAATTAAACTTAGATGTGGAGGAATTGTAAAAGATGCCTTTCCTAGTGTTGAAAAAGTAACAGCAATGATTCAAGCGTGTGTCCTGAAGAAGGTTGCAATGAAATTCACGGCTGGCCTCCACCATCCACTACGGCATTTTGAAGAAGAATATGATTGTGACATGCATGGGTTTCTCAATACTTTTGGAGCTGGCATTTTAGGATCAACTTTTCCACAGCCCCAAAGTTCTCAAGAAAAATATCGTATGTTTATACTTCTTTCTCATATGATTGATGATATAAACGCAGAGAATTTTATTTTCGATGATGAGAAGTTGACTTGGAAAGTAAGAGATAATCGCGATACTCGTTTCGAAATGGGAATGGAAGAAATAAAGAACGCTCGAGAGAAACAGGTTATTTCATATGGCAGTTGCTCTTTTGAAGAGCCCATTGATGACTTAAAACAATTAGGATGGATGTAATGGACAAAACACACGATTCGAAACTAAAATCATGGGTTGATATTAACGCTGATTCCGATTTTCCTATACAAAATATTCCATTTGGAATTTACTGCCAAAATAAAGGAGGAGATCTACGCGTAGTGACTGCAATTGGAGATTACGTACTGGACTTAGCAGTGATATACGATGCAGGATTTTTTGATGGAACTGAAATTGAAGGAACTGAAGTTTTCCATGAACCTACTTTGAATGCATTCATGTCAATGGGGAGAAAAGCTTGGAAAGATGCAAGAAAAGTAATAAGTGAAATATTAAATGAAGACAATCCTAAATTAAGAGATAATGTTGAGTTAAAGAAAAAAGCATTGATATCTATAGAAAATGTAACAATGCACCTTCCTGTGGATATAGGAGATTATACTGATTTTTACTCATCACGAGAACATGCTTCCAATGTAGGTACTATGTTTAGAGGGCCTGATGCTGCCTTGATGCCCAATTGGCTCCATCTTCCTGTAGGATATCATGGTCGGGCATCATCTATTGTCCTTAGCGGAACTAATATTATACGTCCAAGAGGGCAAACCAAAGCAATTAATGACGACAAACCATCATTTGGTGATTGCAATAGATTAGACTTTGAACTTGAAATGGGAGCATTAATTGGAAAGGGCAATGGACTCGGTGAACCCATCTCTATAGATAACGCTCAAGAACATCTCTTTGGATTGACGCTTGTGAATGATTGGTCGGCAAGGGATATTCAAACCTGGGAATACGTTCCATTAGGTCCTTTCCTTGCAAAGAACTTTGCAACCACAATCTCACCATGGGTAATCACGATGGAAGCTCTTGAACCTTTCAAATGCAGTAGTCCTGAGCAGAATCCAACACCTTTTGATTATCTAAGAAACAAAAAAGATGCAAACTACGATATAAATTTAGAAATATATTTGAAAGGCCAAAATATGTCTGATTATCATATAATCTCAAAAACAAACTATAGCTACTTGTACTGGAACATAGCGCAGCAAATTGCACACCACACAATAACCGGTTGCAATCTAAGAACTGGCGATATGCTTGCAAGTGGTACAATTTCAGGACCTAATAAAAATAGTCGAGGTTCTATGCTGGAATTATCATGGAATGGAAAAGAACCAATAATTTTACCGAATGATGAAAAAAGAACTTTTTTGGAAGATGGTGACTCGATTATTTTTAGAGGTTATAGTGAAACTAAAGGATATAGAATTGGTTTTGGTAAATGTGAAGGAACTGTTTTCCCATATAGCTAAGCACAATTTTTAGGATAGACCTTATATAACCATCCGAGTGGCGCCCAATCCGTCTCTGAATCATAAGAGACAGGAAGGACATAACATCAATGGCAAGACAAACACGTCGAAGACGTGACTCTAAGTCAAAAAACCGCTATCGCCCTCGCTTTACTTCCAGTGCTACTAGGGAATCCTCTGAAGAAAATAGCTTAAGATCATCTGGTCAATGGACAAAGAAAGAAAAAATACATTTACCTACTATCCTACTCTTAATTGCATTATTTTTGTTCTCATTGTATATTAGAACTGCATGGACTTTAGAGCCTGCTACTGAAGATGGATTTCAACTAACTGGAGGGAGTGATCCTTACTACCATAAACGAGTCGTTGATTATGTTGCTGATAATGGTGAACATCTTCAGAAGGATCCAATGCTCAATTATCCTTATGGGGCACACAATGCAAGACCTCCCTTATTTGACTGGTCAATTGCAATTATTGGTTTAGCTCTAGCTCCATTCTTTGATTCCTCTGAAGAATCGGTTTGGTGGGCTATGGAAATTTTGCCTGCGATTTATGGAGCTCTCATTATATTCCCTGTATATGCAATTGGAAAGGCACAGTTTGGGAGAGAGGCGGGATTAATTGGAGCTTTTCTTATAGGTGTTAACTCAGGACACGTTAGTCATTCAAGTTTAGCTCTAGCTGACCACGATTCATACATCATTTTGTTTGCTACAACAGCTTACTTCTTCTTTATGAGGGCATTGACTGTTTCAGGAGACAAAAAATGGGTCTCTGATTGGATGAATGTTGATGAAATTAAGAAAGGATTTTTAGAATTCTTTAAATCTGAGAAATTGGCCCTAGGATATGCTGGATTGGCTGGGATTACGATTACTATGATTTCAATGAGTTGGAAAGGTTTCCCGTATCTTATGTCTATCATTGTTATTTATCTTGGCTTCCAAATGTTGATTAACGCCTTCAGGCGGACTGATAGTTTTACTACTGCAATGATTGGACTTGTCACTCTATCAATGCCTGTTCTTCTTTCCTATCCTTATTACAATACAATGGGGTTCGTGGCAACTTGGTGGGAAGCTCCAGCATATATCTTACTTGGGTATGTAATAGTAGCTGTTTTGATGGTAACGACTAGAGATTTACCATGGCTTTTAGTTATTGGAACTGTTACTGGATTGGCTGCTTCGGTTTATTTACTTTTGACTTACGTATTCAAAGAATTAGGATTCTTACTATTCGGTGGTCAAGGGTATTTCGTTAGAACTAAATTATTCGATACTATTGCCGAAGCTCAGCCTCCTGAATTTGCTGATTTTGTTTTTGCGTTTGGACCTGTTTCTGTTTGGTTGGGTATTTTTGGAATAATCTGGATGGCTTATCAATTATTTACACAAAGCATCTGGAAAAAAGATTACTTGTTTGTTATGATTTGGGCCTTAGTATCAATATTTATGGCTCAGACTGCAGTTCGTTTTATTTTCAATGCAACTCCTGTTGTATCTTTGATTAGTGGTTGGATTACATGGTTAATCATTCAATGGGCTGATTTCCCTACTGTTGCTTCAACTTGGAAATCAACTTGGGGAAAACGGGGAGAATTATTCTTATGGCTGACTATACTCGCTATAGCAATAGGTCTCTGGTTATTCTTTACAATTAGTATCTTGATAGGGATAATTTCAGTGATAATTTTGATTGCTCTGGTGATGATTCTAGGGCACATGGATGCCCAAGGCGATGACCAATATCGCTTCCGAGATAGATTGTCTAGTTTACGAAAAGGATATGAATTAAAAAGAACTTTAGTAGTAATGTTTGTAGGGCTCTTTATTTTCCTTCCAAATACTTTCTATGGATACGATGCAGGAATTCCATATGAAGACAAAAAAGAGCATGATGTCTCTGTTTATGAATTTTTGAGTTATGATTTCTTGAGGCCTGAAGAATACGAAAATGATCAAAAATATAATGAAACTCTATACCCTGGTGGTGTTGCTAGTATGTATAATACCACTAACAATCAATTGTGGTATATGGGGAATACAGGGCCTTCCTTCCCTTCAGATTATTGGATTGAAGGATTAGAATGGTTAGCGGAACAAGATACTAATGAAAAACCTGAAGATAGACCTGGTTTCATTGCATGGTGGGATTACGGTTTCTGGGCAATTGATATTGGTGAGCATCCGACTGTAGCTGACAACTTCCAGTTTGGTTACCAAATTGCTGGTAACTTCATAACTTCCCAATCGGAACACGAAGCAATGGCACTTCTTCTCTACAGATTAATAGAGACTGAAGTAGATCGAGATACTGGTAAATTTAGCACCGAAACAAGGACTGTGTTGATGAAATATTTGTCTGAAGAAAAGATTTCAGAATTCGAACATATTGTAGATAATCCAAGTGACTATATCCCTAAGAATGAGGATGGAAGCGAACAAGAAGTTCATAAGAAAAATGCTGCAATAAGAGCTGGAAAACCAATTTTAATGGAATTAGAACAATCACAAATTGCTGATTTGATATGGGAAATTGAACAAACAACTGGAAAATCAATCCGTTATTTTGCAGCCGATACTAGAATGATGCCTTACTCAGCTGATAATACTGGAATTCTGTACGCTCCTGTTACTCTAGCAGATTATGACATTGATGAATTTGTTGAACTCCAAGCCGTTCTTTCAGATGGTCAAACACTTCCATTTGAAGAAGCTGCTGAAGTCTTGAAAGCAAATCCAGATTTGCAAGTTTCCTCACAGAGTTTAGTTTACAAAGAGAAATTTTTGAATTCCATGTTCTTTAGAGCATTTATTGGGTGGTCTGCCCCCGATATTGGAAGAGACATTGAAGATGGAATTCCTGGGGTATCTGGAAGCATTGCCCAAGAAAATACATTGCCCCCACTGCCTGGTTGGAATCTAACACACTTCAAATTAGTGCAATTCAATTCAGGACTAAGGATGTTGAAATATTATGATGGAGCAACAATATCAGGTACTGTATCTACGCCTGATGGAATGGCTGTTGCAAATGCAAATGTAACTGTTTTAGATGAATACAGAACGCCTCACGCTACTACTACTACTGACGAATACGGAAGATATAGTGTCTTAGTTCCTGCCGGGAATCTCTCTTTAGTTGTTTCAATGGGAGCTCCTGAAGAGGATATAGAAAAAGTATTCAAAACCTCAAATAATGTTTTAATGAGGAAAGAAAACATAATTATTACTGAAGAACAAGCTATGAGGCAAACGGCTTCAGATCTTAATATTGATTTAGAAGTAGAACCTGCCTCCCTATCTGGAAGATTATACTGGGATATGAACAAAGATGAGGTATTTGGGGGAGATGATGAAGCTATACCACTAGTAGATGTGCTAGCATTGAATTCACGTTCAGGTGAGGAAGTTATTGTAAAGACTAACGCAAACGGAAAATATGAATTTAATAGTTTAGCACCCGGCGAATATACTCTTACGACTACCATAGAAGGACACGAATTAGAATTGGCCTCTTACTTAGGCAAAGCCGCTCTAAAAGCTAAACAAGATATTGATATTGAAAAAGGACTAAAACCCGGTGCTATTTGGGGTAAATTTGATGTTAGTGATGAACTGGAGTATACCACCATAACACTATCTTTGTATGATCACACAAATGAAAGCAAGATTGAAAGTACATCGCCTAATAATTATTATTTCGAAAAAGATTGTGGAGGAAATGAAATTGATTATTCCATTTCATTTTGTTTCGATCACCTACTACCTGGAAATTATACTTTGAGAGTGGAAGATCCAGGTGTCCTATCTGACAATAATGACGAATGGGCAAATAACACTGTAGAAATTGAAATAACACAAGGAGGAACCAAAAGTCTAAATTCAACTTTAAGACCTGGATTTAGATTAGAAGGTAAATTATCTACTCCGAGTGGAGAAATGATTCCTAATGAACAAATAGTTATTAGAAATGTTGATGGCTCATATATGGAAAACGTCTTTACTAGCGAAACGGGATACTTTGTAACTGTATTGCCAAAAGGATCTTATGATATTTACACAGTGCATCAAACAGAACAAACTACTTTTGCATATTTGAATCGTGTGAATAGTCATGCAACTGATCTTGTTGATGCCATAATGAAACCTGGACATACAATCAGCGGTATCTTATTCGATGACCTTGATGGTGATGGTTGTTTCAATTGCCGTGAACAGCAAGTTGATGAAAAGGGACTAGGTGATCAAACAATTATCTTTGACACTGGAAATGGTGCAACTTCTGCCTTTACTGATTTTGATGGTTCATACACTATTGTTTTACCTGATGCAAGTTATAGTGCCTACTGCCAAATGGCACAAAACGAAAATGACATCCAAGTTGCTCTTAAGAGCGTCGAACTTAAAGGAGACATGGAAGAGAATATTGCCTCAAAGAGAGGTCAGAATGCTATGCTTATTCTTTATGAACAACATCTAGGTGACGAAATACCACTTACAGGTATTGTAAGGTTTAAACAAATAGGGACTAATAACTATGCTAATTTGGTAGCAACTGATCCAAGTTCATACATTTCGCTACCAATTAATGAAGATTATGAGATAGACGTTGAAAAATACGGATATTCACTGGATAATTTATATATTTCGCCAAAGAACCCGACTGATCCTAAAATCGAAATCGAAAAATTCGAATTGGATGCTTTTGAAGAATTATTAGTTAAAGTTAAACGTAATCCAACAAACGTAATTGGAAGTTTAGTGCATAAAGGAATGCCTATTCAAAATGCAAAACTTTCTTTCGCCCCAATGAACAACATATCTTACACCTTAGATTTTGAAAATGCAACTGATGAAAACGGAGATTTCCAAATAAATCTGCCTCCTGAAGAATATATGTATACTTTCACCTACGATGAGGAGGGCGTTCGTTACTTTATGGCAGGGCAAATAAACATTGCAATTGGAACTGAAGACCATGATATGGGAGAAATAGAAACTGAATTGACTTATAGACTCTCTGGAAGCGCAACACTTGATGACGTTTTAACAAGGGGTCAAATAATTCTAACAGATGCTACTAACTTTGATAATGTAACTGTAATTGAAGCGAATAACTTTGATGGATATTCACAATACATTTTCCCTGGTGAATACTACGTAATGTTTGATGATAGGTCTACAGAAACTGATCTTGCATTTGGAGGAATAATCAATATGGATGGGCCAAAAATACTTAATTTAGAACTAATAGAAAGCGGATCTACTACTGGTGATGTTGCATCGGAAGCAGATAGTAATCGAATAGGTGAGGAGGGAATCATTGTTGAATTCTGGAATCAAGATTTCGAAAATCCTATTCCTTTCATTGCTAGGACTGATGAAGATGGACAATTTGGAGCATCTGTTGAAGTTGGAAGATTCGATTTACCTGCTGGCAACTATACTATAATTATAAACAAGGATGGTTATGAAACTTTTACCAAAAATATAACAGTCCAAGAAGCAGGAATCGAAGGTGAATATCTTGATCTTTATTCATCAAATCAGGAAACAGGACTATTTTTGGTACCAAAACTTGTCAACGCTACCTTTGAAATAACGTACAATAATGCAACTGGAAGTAATGTCCCCCTAGAAGGCGTTATAGTGCACTTTATTGATAAACAGGATTCTGAAAATAATTTCAATGATACTACTGACATGGAAGGTGAGGTCAAGATTATTGGTATTGTACCAAAACATTACGATATGTATATTGATCAAACCATGAATGAAGAAGCTGATTTATTTAAGCTATCTACTCAAGACATAAATATTCGAGCTGGAGATGAAGAACAAATTTTCCGAAGGACTGCTGATTGGAAAGTTAAAGTTTCTGGGACTGTTTTCTATGATAGAGACTTTGATGATATTGCTGATGCTGAGGAATTATTACCAAATTCTAAGATGGAAATTTGGAGTGCAGATGGGCAGGAAATGAAAGACAATGTTACTATTGATCAAAACGGAGATTACTCCATATATCTAAAAACTGGCGCATATAACGCCTGGTTTTACACTACAGAAGGAACTACGTATGTGGATATCCATGCATTAGAATTAGTGAATGCTACAGAAATTAGGCCTTCTATGGCAAGAGGGGTTAATTACAGAGTAGAGTATCTATCATCTGAAACATCCGAAAATTTAGATTTAGGAGAGATTGAAATTAAAGGAGAAAATTTCAGCTATAATGTTTATGCACAAAACGGCGCCCTTGATTTAGTGATGCCTGCAGGTGAATACCATTTTGATGCTGAATATCGTGACGTGTCTGGAGATGATGATTACATTTACATTTTGGAAAAAGAAACTGATGTAAATGATAGTCTGGATAATATATTACAAGAGGAAATAATTGAAAGAAAATTAATGAGAGGTATAGAAATTGATTTTGATTCCTTGATTGATGAAATTCCTATAGGACAAACTGCAATAATTACATTCAACGTAACTTCTATAGGTTACTTAGACACAATCTATGAAACAAACATTGAAAATATTCCTGTCAATTGGAATGCAAGTTTTGAACCGAACAAATTGAGTTTGCCCACTAATGGCTCAAATGTAAATACTGAACTAATGATTACCCCTGATAGCAATGTTGTAGCTGGCGTTTGGGAAATTTTTACAGTTACATTTACATGGTCTGATGGAAGTTCAAATGATGTAAACGACATTACCAAAACTTTTGAGGTCAAGATAACGCCAATTGAAGCGCCTCAACCTGATTATGTTGTTAGTGAGTTACTTTGGAATCCACAAAGCCCTAATGTCGGTGACGGAGTAACTTTAACTGCAACGATTAAGAATTTAGTTAATAATTCTGGCCCTCAACAGGTACCAATTGTATTCTCAGATGGAACTAATACAATTAATATAACAACTGCTATCTTCAATGGAACTGACCAAGAAGAAGTTACTGTAACTGGAATTTGGACTGCTAAAGAGGGGGCACATTCATTGAAAGTTATAATTGATTCTGAGAATATGATTGAAGAATCTAATGAAGAGAATAATGAGAAATCAATCTCAATTTCAGTAAGTTCAGTTGAAGATGATGATAATAATTCAACCCTAAGAATGGCTGCATTAGTTGTTGTAGGACTACTCGCTGGTTTGGCCTATGTCAGCTATCGTTCTAGAAGATCATAGAGTCCTAACTAAGCCCTCAATCGATGAATATATTTTAAAAGAACTAAAAGCTAGTTACATTTACGAAAGGGGAGATAGACCTATCGCGAAACGTGCGCAGACGAATACATTGCAAATTTGTTAAGAGAAGCAGAACAAGAGACTCTAAACTTTTAAAATTTTCTAAAATTTGTAGACAACCTAGCCTACAATACAAGGGGGTGCCCCCTATACATGGAAGGGGGGGTTACTTTCTTTGCTAACAATTTACTCATCGCTGCAAAAATTTTCCCAGTCATATGGCCAATTTTCATTAGAAATGAATGAGTTATGAATTGTACATTTGTTGTCATCTGATAACTCATTAGCACTCTTAAACATCTCCCGCATATCAGTTACGCTTGAAACATCCCAATTTGAAATATCCTGGTCGAAACTAGCAGCACGATAAAATATCCGACTCATATCAGTTACACTTGAAACATCCCAATTTGAAATATCCTGGTCGAAACTAGCAGCACGATAAAACATATCACTCATAACAGTTACGTTTGAAACATCCCAGTTTGAAATATCCTGGTCGAAATTATTAGCATCAGCAAACATACTGGCCATATAAGTTACACTTGAAACATCCCAGTTTGAAATATTACCATTGAAATTAGCATCCTTAAACATCTCCCGCATATCAGTTACGCTTGAAACATCCCAGCCAGAGATATTACCATTGAAACTGGTAGCTCCATTAAACATACCTCCCATATCAGTTACACTTGAAACATCCCAATCTGAAATATTATCATTAAATGTCTGTTTATCATAAAATAAGTATGACATGTCAGTAATCAATGAAGTATCCCAGGCACTAATGTGACCATAGAGATAATTTCCGTTTCCAGGATTAGCTATCCACTTATCAACGGCAATCCTAAGTTCATCTTTTGTTTCAGGTTGATAAGGAAGATGTTCTCTTAATTCTTCAATTTCTTCGTTTAGCCTTTCAATTTCTTCAGTCTGGTTACCTACACATCCTGTAAAGGAGACAAAAAGTAAGCAAATTGTCAACAAGTACGCCTTGTTCATACCTATATTGCTCTCTCATGTTATATATCAATTTCCTAAAATTTGTAAACGTCCTATACATATAATAAAAAATAAGATTACCAAGACAGAAGCTTCACTAATCAGAAAAAAAGACACAGCTGAAAATTCAACAGAAAGGTAGGGGAGCTGTGCCTACCCCTACCTAACGTTTATTTGGCTATACTAGCTTTAGAGCAGTTTAGCGGAGCCGATTATGTCTCCACTTGCATCAAACTGAATGTCTAATCTCCAGTTATCTGCTGCTGGCCCGTCAGCTGAATTACCTTGTCCATAGACCATGAACTGGTCACCGGCTGACAGTTTTCCATCGCGGTCGTTATCAGAGAAGTGAACTGGATATTCAGATCCATCATCGTCTGAGACGTTACTTGCTCTATTCTGTAACTGCGTGTCTTCACCAGCATAACTGGTGTCGATACCGTGCTCTTCGCCACTAATTATTTGACAAGCAACTTCGCCGAAGCCATTGCCGCCAACGTGGGTTGAACCACTGTCATCTTTCAAGAAGTAACTGAATCCAGCTAAATCTTCTTGCTTGCTGACCTTAATCACGTCTATGTGATATACTCCACTGCTGCTCTCTTCCACGAAGAAAGTCGCAATTGGTGCGGATTCTCCTTGCTCTAAGAAACTGGCTGCCCAAACGTACAGCACAGCTGCCAAGACCACAGTAATTGCTACCATCAAAATGACAGCAATAACGGGAGAAACACCGTCATCATTTTTTTCTATTCTATGTTCCATGGTTGCGTCCTCTCATTGACAATTATACTCTAGTGAGTTCAACTGTCGGACATCAACATTGTCACAGACTGTATATAAAGTCTAATGTCTTATACAATTACTAATTTCTATCAGTACGTTTTAGCTAGATATACTCTACGAATCGTCGATTTTCCAGTAATTACGCATGGTAAAGAAGCACCATATGGTGTCGTTGAATCTCCAAGGAAAGAAAGGCCTGTACTCTTTTCAATAAGTTCAGCTTCAGCATCACTCCCATCAAAAGCAATTTCATAAACTGATGAATCATCTATAGGCTCATCAAATACCATTTCATTACCTTCTAATTGGAAATTAGGAAGTGACTTCAAATGATTCGCAAAATGTTTCTCAGCATTAATTGACATCTGTTTTCCAATTACTTCTAATTCCTTTTTAACCGTACTAGACAAATTTGAAATGGGATGACTTGCCTTTTCACCTACTCGACTTGCAAACATTACAGAATTATTTTCTAAATCTCGAGGACCGATTTCTATTCTTAATGGGACGCCTTTAATTTCCCAATCGTAATATTTTTGACCAGGGCGAATATCTCGATTATCTAATCTCGTTCTAATTCCATTCTTTTTCAAATCTAGAAGCACTTTTTTAGCGGCATTTAGCACTTTAGTGTTTCCCTTGGAGATAATGGGTACAACTACGACTTGAACAGGTGCAATTGAAGGGGGCATCACAAGTCCTTTATCATCTCCGTGAGTGGCTACAATAGCTCCTAACAATCTTTCGGACATGCCATAAGTAGTTTGATGCACATACTGTTGATTGCCTGAATCATCTTCGTACTTCACCCCAAAAGCTCGAGCCCATTGATCTCTGTAATGATGAACTGATGCTACTTGTAATGTCCTGCCGTCTGGCATAATCACGTCAATTGCAACTGTGTACCAAGCTCCTGGGAAAGTATCCCATACTGGTCTCTTTGTGACTAAAACTGGTAATTTCAATTGTTCCATTAAATTTTCTACAATTTCTAAATCTTGATTTATTTGTTGTGTGGCTGATTTTTCATCTATATGGGCTGTATGTGCCTCGAAGAAATGAATTTCACGAACTCTAATGAATGAACGTGTTTGCTTTGTTTCATACCTAAATGTATTTACAATTTGATAAATTTTGAGAGGCAAATCTGCATGCGAACGAATCCATAGTGGGAACATAGTGTACATTGCAGTTTCACTTGTAGGTCTCAAAAACATAGGATTATCTAATAAATTCTCTCCAGCATTTTTGACCCAATATACCTCTTTTGCAAAGCCCCCTATCTTATCATCCATCCTTAATTCTGAAGGGTCAATTCCTTTTTCGCGGGCCATTTTTAATAAAGAAACTAACCTATTTTCTTTTTCTAGTAAGTCCTCTGGAATAAGTAATGGAAAATTAACTTCTTCATGATCTGTTCGATCCATTTCATGGTGTGTTAAATCATCTATAAGACGCATCGCCTTCCAACCATAAGGCCTCCAAACGTCCATTCCCTTGATGGGATACCTTTTGTCTACTAATTCTGCAGCCTCCACAATAAAAGGATACCATTCTTTAAAGTCTGACTTTGGTGGAATACCTCGTTTTGCTGCAGCAGGAGTCTTTGACATACTAGAAAGGGCGTTATTTTACAGTAGTTAACGTTTACTCTTATTTTTTTTATTAGTCTGAATAGTATAATTTTCCCAGATTTTACCTGCTACAAAGGGCCCTCCTAAAATCAAAATCATTGAAGTCCAAAGCATCATTCGGCATTCGGGAGGGGCTCTATCATAATTCTCTGGCTGAGTGAATTTCAATTTAATTAAACCAAACCAAGGCAATTCACCTCTAGCTACCCCTATTACCCAATCTGGGTCCGTTGGCTGAACTGTATCTCCTTTTATGTCTCTATGCGTTAGCTGGTCTGGATATGCATTTCCTGTAGAGTCTCCTTTTGTTATATATCCTGATGATTTCAGGTCAGAAAGTGAATGATAAGCGTCGGGCAGACCTATCTCAGAAAAAATTATTTTATCTTTAAAATAAGTATTGGTCTCGGGGATATAATAACTACCATTTTCGAGAACATCAACCCAAGCCATTGCTCTATGTATTACAGGAGTTACTGGTTGACCTTCAAACTCACGTATTCCATTCTTATAATAAACAATCACGTCACCATAATCTCCATATTTCTTATATCCTATCTTTTTACCTTCCAAATAAGTAATGATATCTCCTTTTTCAGCTGTTTTAACTACTACTAAATCACCTGTATCTATCACACCAATATGTGAATAGCCCGGTTCAGGATAAAGTGGATTATTATCGTGCTCCATAGAACCTGATTCTATAACTACCATGGGTGGCCAATTGCCACTATAAGCAAAAGTTAAAAGGAAAACTAATGCTACGCACCCTACGGCCAGACCAATATCTTTCACTGTCTCAGGCAGATGCTGAGGGCCAAATTTAGACATGTTACTTACCTAAGGCGATTTGCGCGATCTTTTTACTTTCCTAACCTTACGTACTTTCTTTCGTTTGCTATGATTAGAACGAGATTCGCCGAAATCCGAAGTTAAATCATCAGTATTAACCATCTTAATACTAGATTCATCCGAGGATTCCTGAGGATCTTGGGGGGCAGATCCATCTGAAGAACCGAAATCTCCGAGAAGATCATCTAAAGGATCACCAATTGAAGATTCTGGAGAGGATGATGATGTAGAAGATGCAACTGGAGAAGGTGCTGGAACCTGATTTTCTGCTTTCTTCATTTCTCCACCACAAGAGGGACATTTACCCCATTTTTCTTGGAAATCTTTTCCACAAGAAACACAAACAAACGCCGATGATGCAGCTTTTGTAGAAGTAGGCGCACTCTGTGTGTCTATTGATGGAGATTCGTCATTGCCCACATAAGGATTGAAATCACCGCTATCTTCTAATAAATTTTCAACCTCTTTATCTCTCGAAATATTGGGTTCCGATTTACGCTGTTCTGCCAATTCAGGATTCTGTTCACCACCACCCATACTTCTACGCTGTTCTGCGTAAAATGCATCCCTTTCGGCAAAGAGTTCTTTCGTCTCTTCTGAATAATCAAATTTTTTCTTTTCTTCTTTCTTTTTTCCAAACCAGCCCATAATCCTCTAAACACGCGTGATAAATAAAGCGTTGGGTTTAAAATAAAGGTAATTTCCCTGTTATTTCATCTATCTTAGTTTCACTAGCTGGCCCTATTCCTAAACATGTAACCGTGCCATGTGGAACTTCTGTTAAACCTGCATCTGTTACTAAACTAGAAGTTAAACCAATATCTCTAGCATACTGTTGAAGTTCTCGAAGTAAAGATTCATTTGTTCCTTTTACAACCACTTTTTTTTGACCTTCATTATACCAATTCTTAAAATTGGAAGAATCTGATTTTTTTGACTTCAATGAACAATTAACTGCAGCATGCGCTACCTGTGCGGCCATTTTTCCCTTGGATATTCCTAAATCTGTTCGTACTACGATTACTAACTTATATTCCAAATTTTATTCCTCTTCATCCGATTCTTGAATCACGTCTGCCGATAAGCCTTCTCCTTCACCTGGTCTATTCAACAACTTGTCAAGTTCAGCCATTCTAGAATCGATGTCTGCTAAGTCTGCCAAATATGTTTTCTCTCTCTTCTCATAATATTTTTTCATCATAGAACTACCTGTTCGCTTCCTTACTTCGGCCTCTTGCATCTTCTTTTTAACATTGGTTCTATCATGCTTTAATCCTTGTAATTCAAGTAACTCTGCTGGAATATATTTACCTGCAACTGCCAACTCCGATTCTAGTCGAATACCGGGTGGAACTCTAGCTAATGAAGGATGTATATTTGCCATCCAAGGATAAGCGCCTCTGTACCATCCAATTACAAAGAAAATTAAAGTTACTAAAATTAATGAAGTCGTGACGAAGAACGTTTGAAAATAACCTTTCCCGTCATCGGACCAAGACCCCCAAGCAGGGGCATTGCCAAGAGCTGGATTGCCTAGTACAAAACCCAATAAAATAACAACACACACCGACATTGCCATTCCTAATGTTATTCTATAAAGTGTATCAAACTCCTCATCCAATTCTCCACGACGAGGAAACATTGCCTGAATAAGGGTAAAGCCTGGAAGAAAAAGTACAAGAAAAAATCCGGCAATTAGTCTAAGCCAATTTATATCTTCCATAATTATCCAGATTGGAGCCGTTAAAAACGTCTACCGTTGCCAAAACCATTCCGATATCCGTGTGGTTCAGAGCCATTTCTTCTAAATGGTGATTGCTGTTTTACAACTTCCCAGCGAGATTTACACTCACATATTAAACCCGATAAATCGCCTTTTCCTAACCTATGTTTTTTCAGGCCTTCTAAAATTTTCTTATTGCATTGATGACAATTATGCGCACCTCGACGAGTTCCTCCGCCTGTTGGATCTGAATAAACTCGAACTGGTAAGTCTTTACAACGTTCTAAAACTTCCACAACAGACCACAACCAAGGAGCTGTCCATTCATTTCTAAACCATAATTTCTCAACTACTGTGTTTTTCTGAACATTTACAGGATTAATTGAAATTTTATCCACGTGTGGTGCTGCATCTATCGCTGATTGAACTGCATCTTCTATTGCATCTTTTTCATTCAGATAAGGTGGTTTCAAAAGAATATATGCTTTAACTTCTGCACCATTATCTCTAGCTTGTTTACAAACTTTTACAAAATGAGGCCAACGCAATCTCTTGTTGACACATTTATCTAAAACTAATGAACTTGATGATTCTAAACCAATAGCTATCTCTAACTTTGGTGAATTGGTATAATTAAAATTTTTAGGATTTACAAATTCTGGAAGCGATTCAATTAATACTTTTTCAACCCCCATGTCCTTCATATCTGACATCACTTCATCTGCAAAATCAAGAGGAACTTCTGTAGGATCTATAAAAGAACCTGATGTGTAAATCTTAGCATAACGTTTTCCTTCTAGAGAAGGCCTGATTTTTTTCCATTGTGCGCGCAACATTTCATCACTAACTCCTCCTGGAACGGTATCATTGAAATAACCACACATTGAACAACCTTCTTTTATTGACCAATAACAACCTCTTGTTCTCAAAATTGCTACACCTGCCTCTACTATTTCATCTCCAATAACTTCTTCTTCTGTCCATTTTGCTACGGGTTGATCCAAAGCATGTTCTTTAGGTATTGATTTTGCTTCATTTACAAAATCTGTAAGTGGAAGAAAGGCTTCAGGCATGATGACGAACCTCCACGGCAATTCCTCTATTCATAGAAATCATTTCTTCAGGGTTCATTTTAGCAACACCTACTGCAGTTATCTCACCATTTTGTTCTATTGCTACCTGTTCACCAATTAACCAATCGCCTTCGTATCCATTTACACCGACTGCAAATAAATCTCCAACTAATTTGAAATTTTCAGATTTCACAATACCCCCTCCGTTTGAAGCGTATGCTTTCCCTCCATTCAGCGTCAAACCAAAACCGCCGACTACTGGTGAAATTGCAGCTAAGTCTCCACATCTTAGTTTGTAAGGCATTCTTCCACTTATTTCAGAATTTATCAAAAAATCAGAATTTGGATATTGAAAATTTGCAAGGCCTATTGCCTCACCCTGTGCTCTTTGTTTGGAATTCACAGTTTCACTTCCATTCAAACTCATTCTAGCCACATTTTGTAGAACTTCCAATCCTTCAAAAGAAGAAGGTCTTTCAACTTTAGTATCTATTGTCTCCAAACCCCTTTCCTTGAGTAAAGTAGTCATTATTTCAGATGATGAACCTGCATGAACAATAGCTTTGGAATAATGTTTTTCCGGTTTTATTCTTGATAATTGCGTTCTTAACATTTCTACTTCTGTTGGACTCCAGACTCCTGTTACTGCAATATCATAGTGAGCTGCAGGATAACAAAATTCTAATTCGCGAGGAACAAGCCCCAAAGGTGAAGTTACAGAAATTATATGCAACGAAAGATAATTGTCTACTTCTCTTATTGCATTGAAGAATCTTTTATGGCTGCTACTTTTGAAATAGGGTTTTCGAGCAGAACAAGGGAGGATTAACAGAACCATCTTTTCAACAGGTGGTGTAAATCTGGACAATCTTTCCTGAAAATCAATAACTGAAGGGTTTTGTAAACTTAGGTTATTGGCCCTTATCGGTGTGTGAACTTTCGCTCCTTTTTCCATCAGTACTTTGGCTGAATGATGTAAAATTTGAGAAACGCGAGGATTATGCAAACTTGTTCTTTCAATAAATTCACGTAATGTACCATTCGAAATTGAATTACGTATTTTTGAAACCCAATGTTTGAGCTCTTCCCTATTAATTGACACTAAATCATCACTTGACGGCGAACGTATCCATGAACCATCTTCTAAGAGCCACCCTGTTGAACTTCTTAATTCAACATTCAAATCGTCAAAAATATCTACTCCCAAATAAGCTAAAATTGGCATTTCACAGGGTTCTACTGCTGGGGCGTAAAGTAATCTTGAATAACCTGCTTCTTCCCTAAATTTAGAAGCTATTTCAACTATTTTCTCAGGCTTAATTGATGATGCATTGTCTAAAACTGCTAAATCTTTAGACAAATGAAGATATGGTTCTTTAGTAGAATCTAAACCTAATGGTTTTGATGGTAAATCGAATGATTTACCAATATTTATGGAACCTCCGGATTCTAAATCTGGGGCTTCTGTTAAGTCTTCATGACTAAATGCAATATGAGGTGTTTGCAAATTATCTTCTAACTTTAGAAGTCTGCCTAAGCCCTCGTGGCCTATCGGTTCCATTATACATTGCCAAATTGGCGCCTATATATTGGATTCTTTCTTATGCTTTAGGTTCTTTTAATTCTTTAGGAGGCTCGGTAGCAGTCATCTGATCCTTAATTCCTTCATCTACAACTTGCTGAAGTGCTTCATCGGCTTCTTCTTTAATTGCATCCAATTCAGCCTGCATTTCGTCGGCTGTAGGAATTGTTCCAAGAATATCTTCAGATTTACCAAGTGCCTTCTCTATATCCTTAAGATCAGATAATTGTCTGTCTGGAGCCTTGCGGGCATAACCAACATAATCTGCTGCACCTTCGAATAATTTTGTCATTTCGAATGGAAGTACAAACTTTGTAGAAGCTCCGGCACCAATTTCTTTTAAAGATTCTAAACTCAAAACTGTTAATGCCTTGGAGTCTAGAGTAGATGCACCCATTGCGGTAATTTTCAAACCTTGTGCTTCTCCTTGCTTCTCTAAAATAGTCTGTGAACGCTGACCTTGAGCTTCCAACACCTTAGATTGTCTTACACCTTCTGCTTCCAAAATGCGTGATTGTTTGTCACCTTCTGCAGTTAAAATTCGGGATTGTTTTTCACCTTCTGCTGATAGAATTGCAGATCTCTTTTCACCGTCTGCTTTCAAAATAGCTGCACGTCTTTCACGTTCTGCAGAAGTCTGTTCCTCCATTGCAGCTTTAACATTTGGAGAAGGGTCCACTTCTCTAATTTCAACATTATCAACTTTAACACCCCATGGATCTGTTTCAATATCTAACTTATCTCTTAGAACTGCATTGATTTTATCTCTACTAGAGAAGATTTCATCTAGTTCCATATCACCGACTACCCCTCTAAGTGTAGTTTGTGCCATGTTTACAATTGCAGCTCTATAATTTGCTACATTCAACACGGCTTTCTTGGCATCTGCCACTCTATAATAGACTACAGCATCAACCATAGTAGGTGAATTATCCTTAGTAATAACTTCTTGACGTGGAACGTCTAGAACTTGAATACGAAGATCTACCTTGAAAACCTGTGTGATTAATGGAATAACAAAATTCCATCCTGGATTGAGCATTGTATGAAACTTACCCAATCGTAGCGCGACTCCTGATTCATACTGTTCAATTTGAACAATAGTCGTCATAAGAATTACGACGATTACTGCACCAAGAATTAACAGTAGAACTAACATTTCTCCTAACATTTTTTCTCCTTTACTCCTCTTCTGGGACAACTGTCAATGTAATGCCTTCAGCGTGTGTTACCTTGACTTTAGTTCCTTCCTCAATATCTGCTTCTGAAGTGGCTCTAAATTCTTCAGTTTTAACCTTAACCTTTCCAGATTTCTCATTAGCTATTACTTTTTTACTAACTATACCTTTTTCACCAACTTTTGTTTCAATACTCATCTCACTGGGCGTATCTGGTGGCGCTAATGATTGATACAAGCGCATAGTTCCATACAAAGAACTCAACCCCACAGCTAAGCCTATTGGTAATAGCCAAAAACCTGTAACTACATCAAAAGACATTAGAACTCCAAGAACAATGAAAACCGTGCCAGGAACTGCAATTAAAAAACCTGGTTGAAATACCTCAATCACAAACAATAGAACTCCTACTATAATGAACGCTAAACCTAACTCACTTCCATCCAATAACTCGTCTGCCATATAATTCCTCTAACGTATATCAGGAAGCGCCCATATATAAGAAGTTTTCAAAAAGAAATTTTGATAGCGAAAGAATATTAGTTCCACTTTTTTTCCAACTTGTCTAAAGATCTTACAATTACGGAATCGTCTGTATAAATTATTATACAATAATCTCCTTTGATTTTACTGTTGTGTATGTTTTTCATACCAAATCTTATTCCGCTAAAGTTTGGACTGAAATTAACTTTATTGGAATTTATTTTGAAATGTTTTGCATTAGATTCCATAGTACTTGATATTAAATATTGATCTTCTAACGATTTGAAACGATGGCGAAGCATTGCATCTTTCTTCTGTAATTCCTCAGTAGTATCTGGATTAAATATGGATTTAGCACAGTCTGTTACTGTTGAATAGGGAGTGTCTGCAATATATGACAAAATTGCAATGTCTATATCATCAAAACTAACCATGATATTTGTTTAACGTTGTCCTCTGCCATCCAATGCTGCTACGACTATAGCCAAACCTGCAATATATCTCCTATCAAAAGTATGAGATGGAGGTATATTAACTACCAATTTTCTAATTATTGGGTTGAATTTTTGCCTCATAGTTATAGGAAGATTATTTCCAATTGTACTTATCGTATATTTTTTTGGGAGAATACCCAAAAATGTTCTTCTAGCTAAAGCATAACCTAAACTATCTTCCTGCATCACGCCCACATTCTGTCCATCTGCATCCAATAATTCCCATTTTGTTCTAAAAACTGATTTCCAAAATTTTCTTCTAACTGTACCTAAATGTTCATTAGTCTTTGGAGCAAATATGTCAAAACCGCCCCAGGAATCGACAATATTTTTTTGCTTGATAACTAACCATTCATTTGTTTTAGCTTCATCGTCATAAACTCGTAAATCTTCTTTGAGCCTAAATCTTTTTTGTTCACAGAATCCATAAAGATTATCTTTATCATCAAGTATTCTAAATTTATTACCAAATATTTTCCAAAACTTTTCTCTTATTAGATATTGATTTAATTCTAGTAACTTGGCCATTCATTAGCACCTTCCAAAAAATGAAAGAAGTGTACTATTGCCCTCGCCTGTAGTTACATCTGAAATTGTACCGCTAATAACCAAACCAATCAATATTATTGATAAATTAAAAGTTAAAATTGCCATTTCCGTGCTGTTAGCCCATTCAGGAATCGTAAAACCTTTCTGTACCGAACTTGGGCGGTTTTTTCTATATCCTACAAAATCTTTCATTCTATCGTCCATTTTTACCTACTAAATTTCTTTATTGCTGCACTCCTTAACAGCCATGTTAACATAAATGCTACTGTAGCTATTGCAAAAATAGTGTAATCCTTAACTCCTGCCAAAGCAAGAATAAACAAGAAGACTACTAGTATTATGAAAAATGCTTGCAATTCCTTCTGCAAATCTTCTTTGGATAAACTACCTGGGCCAAAATTCTTAACACTGTAACTTACAATTAACCAACTTACTGAAAAGGATACTATGACTATCGCTATTTCATATACTTCCGAAATTCCTGCAAATAAGAGCACAGCGATGAAAGCAACTAATGCTATACCTGCCCATGTCAATTCCTTTTGAAGTTCTTCGTTCATAAATTAAGCTCCAAAAATTAATCCTAGAGAGCCTGATAATAATAATAATAATACGAAAAGCACTACAAATATACCGTCTAGTAACGCAGCCACTAATCTTATCCAAAATCCCTTGAAAGGAACCGAAGTCATCATTGGCTGATTAATTGCTTCCATGCTGTAATTGTAGTCATTGTTGTATATAAAATATTTTCAAAAAAAGATTTTGAGAACCCAGCCTATCTTTTATTAATATTGATTTTAATACCATCACGAACAAAAATGGTAAGTCTTGAGGAGATGCGTAAGCAGTATACTATAGCTGAATTGAACCGAGAACAATTGCTCGAAAATCCTACAGATATGTTCAGGAAATGGTTCGAAGAAGTTGACGCCATAGATGACATTGAACCGAACGCTATGGCTCTAGCAACTGCAAGTGAGACGGGTAAACCCTCAAACAGAATTGTTCTGCTTAAGGAATATGATGAAAAAGGATTCATATTTTACACTAGTTATGAGAGTGAAAAGGGTAATCAAATTGAAAACAACCCGTATGCTTCCTTGAATTTACACTGGCCCAAATTAGAAAGACAAGTCAGGATTCGAGGTAAAATTAGAAAAGTCTCAAGGGAGAAATCGGAAAAATATTTCCAAACTAGGCCGCGTTTAAGCCAGATATCAGTATTAGCCTCTAACCAAAGTGAAATTCTTAGTAATCGCAAAGAACTTGAAGATACTGTAATTTCGCTTGAAAAAAAATATGAAGGAAAAGAAATTCCTTTGCCTGATTACTGGGGAGGATATAGGTTGGAACATAAAACTTTAGAATTTTGGCAAGGCAGAAGAGATAGGCTTCATGATAGATTTTTGTACACTCTACATGGCACTGCGTGGCAAATTGAAAGATTAGCGCCATAATGAAATATGTGCCTTTCTAACGCCATTTTTAACTTCACTTTTACCCACAGTACGAACAGCTGCCCTCACATGAGAGAGTAAATCTACTTCTTGCGCAATATTATATACCCCTCTTTTCTCCGGACAAACCCTGTGTTTTGACCATTTGATGCTGGTTTTATGACACAGGTAGTTCGTGCACTCGATCTTTACGTTTATAGACCGGGGAAGTTGGCATAGACGCTAGTCTCTTCACAGTGAGACATAACGTGTCAATGATTGTCAGATCATACGCAAACCCGGACGAATGTTGAAGCCGACGGCTACAGCAGTTACTACGCCACCTGGTGGATGACTAGGCTCGGTTGCCGAAGAAGGTCGTGCCAAGCAGCGATATGCTTCGGGGAGGCGCATGGAGCCTTTGATCCGAAGATTGCCGAATGGGACTTCTCAAACCCTAGTGGTTAAATCCGAAAGGATGGGGAACGCCCTGAATTGAAACATCTTAGTAAGGGCAGGAAAAGAAATCAAATGAGATGAGGTTAGTAAAGGCGATCGAACACCTCATAGGGCAATCCGAATCTCCTGATGAGAATCAGGAGAAATGTGGAGCGGCCTGTTTACATCTTAACACTGTTATCCGAATTTCGTGTGGAACACCGGTGCCA
>CAZWJS010000017.1:0-29697 GCA_964634895.1 uncultured archaeon
ACAAAATCATTTGAAAAATATGAGTTTTAGGAGCTTCTTCCTTAGTGACCCATCCCCTTCCTTTGTGATGAGATCCGCCATTTTGATGACAGTACAGTGCATAGATTAGAAAACACAGTCCAAGAAATAAGGAGCCAATAAATCTCATTAATCAGCCATACATTGTTATATTTATTATTTAGAGGCCATTTTGCCAAAGATCAAACGCTCTGTAAACAAAACTAATTGCGAAAATAAACATTGCAATGCCACAAATCCTCAATGCCAATTGATACTTTTCTGCTGAAATATTTCCTTGAGCTTGACTGAACAAATAGGCAATTGTGGTCTTAACTAATACTATACTTATCAGAAAAGACACAGCATAGGCAATAGGGGCTAATGGTTCCTTATCTGCAGCAGTAGCCATTATTGGCCCTCCCACTAAAAACCAGAAAATATAGACGCTAGGATTCAATAAATTAGTTAGAATTCCACGCTTAAATGATTCTGAAAGATCTGGGGCATCAGTATCTACTTCTGGAATTTCTGATTCAAAGCATTCCATTCCCATTTTAGTTAGAAAACAAGCTCCCAAAACTGAGATTACACACAAAACCAATGGTTGTGTTGCTACCCAACTTGCCACAAAGATACTGAGAATAATCAAAGGCCCATCTGTAAAGAATGGAGCTGAAGCTGTTCGCATACCTGCTCTAAATCCATTTGATAAAGTCTCTTTGATTACAGTTGTCATAAGAGGACCTGGTCTTATGCCCTCTACAACACCTAGTGTAATTCCTGCGATTGCAAGACTAAGGATTAGAGTAGTTTCCATCTACTATATCCTCAAATTATGTCTTACCGCTCTAATTATTGAATAATCTATCTCTGTAAATGTAACCAACTGCTCCAACAGAAAGCAAAACAACTGCCACGATGAGCATAATTGATGTGACATCTCTAGAATCGTCTTCAGCACTTACTGTGATAACTTTAGACAATTCATTCTTTTCTGTAGCTTCATCTATTAAATTTGTAGAATCTGCAATTACTGAAATAGTATGTGCACCAGAAACGGCAGTCCAATCTACAGTAATATTAAAATCATGTTCTGTTCCAATTGTCAAATTGGCCAACTCAGCACCATCAATCATTTTAGAAGCAATTAAAGTTCCAGACGGGTTGTCCAAATAAAATCCAACTTCAAATGCGTCTGTAACATTCATTCCAAGTAATTTCAGATTCGCTGTCAAAGTGACTGTATCGCCTTCTTCAGGATTTTCATTACTAAATGTCAATGATGATATAAACAAATCAGGCCTTTCTCTTAGTGAAGGCTTGACTTTGTATGAAATTATATCTTCATTTCCGCTTGCATCTGCCACTACCAATTTTACATCGTAACCTTCGTCAGTAGTTTCTGAAAAAGTATGCTCTACAACTTTACCCGTAGTAGCATTCCCATCTCCAAACTCCCAACTATATGTTAAAGCTCCATCAGAATTGTCTGTAGATAAACCTGCATCAAATTTTGTTGCGACATCTTCAAGTGCCGAATTTGGAAAAGTTTCACCGTCCAACTCATACGACCAATTGAATTCAGCATTTGGTGCTGTGAGATCTTGAACAACTATATCTTGTGAAGTAGTGTTGTAATTTCCTGCTTCATCCGTTACATTAAGAACTACTGAAAATGTTCCTGGATTATCGAATATATGATTTGCTACTTCACCTGTGTTGGTAGTTCCATCACCAAAGTCCCAATGATAAGAAGCAACAGAAGAACTTGAATCAGTAGAAGTACTTGCATTGAAAACAACGGTAGTGTAATCTTCATTCACATTAGTGTCATTCACTGCAGTACCATTTTCAGTTGGTGAATCCTTAGATAAGGACGCAAAGACTGCAACTGGATCATCTCCATCTGCTATAACTGTTACAGTTGTTGAATTTGTTTGACCAAATGAATCCGAAACTGTTAATTGAATTTCATGAGTACCTGCCACAAAGGTATTATTGTAATATTCTGTGGTTTGACCGCCAGTCCAAGCATAAGTATCCAAACCAACTGGTGCAGTAGACGAAGAAGCACTAAGGTTTAGTGACTCTCCCACTCCAAGAATATAAGTTCCATCATCACTATCAGCAGAACTAGTTACAGATGCTGTAGGACCTGGATTCAATTTTATCAATTTAGTGCCCATCAATGGTAATGCTGATTGAGCTCCAAATGAAGGTGCTGATGGGATATAAATCATATTCTTACTGGATGCCGAATTTTGACCTAATATCATATCAAAAGAATTAGTGCCACTAACTGCAGTTAACTTCTTTACATCTGGTTTATAATCATCGTGATATGCATAAACATATACTGTAGAACTAGTATCTGGCTTTAAAATGTATGTGTAAGCTCCATTCTTAGTTGCTTGTTCCCATGTTGAAGTGTCTAAATCATACATAAAAACTGAAGCTGAAGAGAGCCAAAAACCTTCATCATCCTTTACTCTAATACTTTGTTTATTAGCATCAGAATGAGAATCTAAAGAAATATCCCAAGAAGATTCAAAATTGAGTCCGAGATATTTTGTATAATAACCTGCAGCTTCAACTCTCATGGCATAATCTCCTGAAGAAAGATAGCTGAAAGAATAAGAACCATTGGAATCAGTAATTGCTGACAGAGTGTAACCAACTGAAACATTGGGCCACCAAGAATCTTCTGGGACTGAATTGTTCATGATATAAACAAATGCACCACTAATTCCCACACCATCTGTATCATTAACATATCCTGAAATATTTGTATCACCCGATGCCACTTCAACCATATTAATAGTATCTGAAAACGGTAAATCTTCTGGAATGTCCCATGAATCTAAAATTGAAAGATAACCAACTTTAGAATATCTAACCATGTAATTTCCTGATTCTAAATTATTAAATTCAAAGCCTCCTCCACCATCAGTACTATCTGTTTTCTTGTCTCCTGAAGAAGACTCAATAATCTCAACAGATACACCATCAGAATTTACAAAGCCGACTACTTTAGGTTGTGTTGTTGCTGATGAATCATCAGACATTACAAGCCCTAACAAAGCTCCAGAAAGAAGCATAGTTACGGCTAACAAGGCTATTCGCGAATTTCGCTGTTCAGTCATATTTATCACTCCCGAAAAGACATACTCTAACTCGGGGTCCGCCGGACAAGAGCGGCATTTATAAAGATTGGCAACCAAGATAATGGCTAGAAAAATAGAGCTTTATTGACGATAAAGTTTGTTTTAAGAAACAAAAATAGCAGGTCTAAGTGGTGAACTTTGATTAGCCTTAGAAGCTAAACGAGACACTGCTTTCTCTGCACTAAGAACTCTAACATTACAATCAAAAATCTTACTGAAAAAATCAACTGAAGATTCTAAAATTTCTAATTCATCTATTTTTTGATTATATTTACTTTGCCAACCTGGACCCAAGGAAGGAATATCCTTCAAAACCCATTTTTTCAAGAAATCTGCACCAAATTTCTTCGATTCTGCAGGTATGAGTGGCATAACGCTCCCAATTAATTGATTTAATTTAACCTGTCCTCTATCATCAGCAATATCTCCTGCAATTTTGACTGCTTCCCACTTCCAATCTGGAGCAACAATCAAAACTACTTCTTCAGGCTTATCGATTTTAGCAAGATTAAGAATGGCTCGTGTATCTTCCATTGTCTGTTTGATTAATGATTCACCTATTAATAAATCAAGATTAGGGACCTTACCAACTGGAAATGACTGATTCAAAATAAAATCTTTTTGGCCCGAAAGTGCCCAAGCTTCTTCTGCAATATGGGGGACAATAGGTGCAATACCTCTATTAACAATAGAAATGTACTCTCTCAAAATCTCTTTGTGGGACTCACCAGTTCTCTGAATATACCATTTGAAATATTGAGGTAATTCAAAAAAGAATAGACGTGTAGATGTTCTAAACTTGAGCCTTTCTGCAGCTTTACTTGCTTTGTTTGAAACATCGGCTAAAATTTCACGGAACCAGGCATCAACTGGATGTGAGGAATCTCTACCTTTACCTTTATTTTGTTTCACAAACTTAATCCAATTTGCTAATTTCTTGCCTGCTGTCTCCGCAAATGAAACTTCCCAATTGGGATCGTCCAATCCTTCTCCTGCATTGCAAAGTGTAAAGCGAACAACATCAGCTCCATACTTATCAATTAATTCTTTCATAGTGAAAAAATTGCCTTTAGATTTAGACATCTTTTCACCATCGACTAAAACCCAGCCATTAACTGCAAAACCTTTTGGCCATTTATCTTTTTCAAACATTGCTGTGTGATTAAATAAACTAAAAGAAAGATGATTTTGAATCAAATCTTTACCGCTTACCCTTAAATCATAAGGATACCAATAATTGAATTCATTTCTCCAATTAATGATGTCATGCTGTTTGAGACCGGTTTCTTCTGCTGCTATTTTGGTATTACCTTCTCCAAATATTGCCTCAAGAAGGGATTCAGAAATCTGTCCATGATCCAAATTTTGAAGATAATGAGAAACTGTGTAATATGCCATGTAAATTGTAGAATCACTTAGAGATTCAATAACCCAATTATCATCCCATGGTAACTTTGTTCCCAAACCCTTCTCTCGTACACAGGCCCAATTGTTTAACCATTGTAAAACATATTCAAACTGACTCCTAGCCTTTGCAGGATAAAGCTCCATAGCTGCCAAAGCTTCTTCGGTCTTTTCAGTCCACTTCTCATCTCCATAAGCCAAAAACCATTGATTATCAACTATCTTAACTACACAATCTGCCAACCACCTTGATTTAACTGGTCCTGTTAATTCATAATAAAGAACTGCTTGATTGCTATCTAATAACTTTTTCTTAACAAGTTCTCTTGCTTCTTCGACCGGCTTGCCAGCAACAAAATCTGTTGTGTTCAACATAACTCCATGATTAAAACTATGAAGATATAATTCCTGCTTAGCTTTCTCTAATTTAGCTCGTTGAGACTGACTTTTGATTCCTAAATCTTTACACAATTTTGGTGCAGGTAAAGTTCCCATTTCTCCAGAATCTAAAATCGCTATAGGTTTAATAGTTGTAATGTATTCATTGTCTAAATTCCATTTTTTACATTCTTTCTCAGAATTCTGGAGATCAACAAGACCTTGATAATCATCTGGTGAATCACTTGGAACTGAAGTTACTATACCTGAACCTATAGATGCATCGCAAAATTTAGCAGGAAGAACGATTATCTCTTTTTTAATTTCAGGAGCTTGGTACTTCTTTCCGACTAAATCACTTCCTTGAACTTCGCCTAATTCTTCGACAACATGACCTTGTAAACGCAACTTAAATGGCATTTTTTGAGACATTATCCATGTTTCATTGCCAACTTTAGCCTTGGTATAGGTCCCTTTACCATCAACCCAAATATTTGTTTGACCAAATACAGTCTCTGGTCTAAGAGTGGCTGCAACCAAGTAATCTTCTTCACCCTTAAATTTCAAGAGTGTATATTCCTGCGGAGTTTCTCCTTCACCTGAAAGGCGATCATGATCTCCAACTACAGTTTCTCTTTTAGGGCACCAAACAACTGGAAAAGTTCCCTTGATTAGATTTTTACGTGAAAGCAATTTATTGAATTGCCATCGAATAAATTTGTCATAAGGTGGATTGAGGCTAGTAGTTATGAAACTACGACGCCAATCAACGGATGCTCCGAATTTCTTAAGATCTTGAATTGCCTTATTTGGAAAATGTTTAGTCCATTCTTCAGGTTTTGAGAATTTCTTTATGAGGCCCTTACTTAGGCCCATCTGTTCAAGTGCTTTAATCTGTGTTTCTTCACCTTCTTTAACTCTTTGAGCAGCAGCTACAATAGGAGTTCCTGTGCAATGAAAAGCAAAAGGGAAAAGAACATTCTTGTCTTTCATTCTCTGGTATCTTGATACCATATCAGCTCTAAGGTAAGTAAAAGCGTGACCTAGATGCAAATAACCATTCATATAGGGATAAGGGCAATTAACAAAATATTTTTCTTGACTGTCGTCTGGAATTGACTCAAAAAGCTTCGCTTCGTCCCATTTTTTCTGCCATTTAGACTCCAATGACTTCGGATTCACATATCGGGAGAAGAGACGGCATTAAAAACTTAGACAAAATACGCCGCAGAAAAGAAAATACGGCAAAAAATGGCCAAAAGTAACCAATAGTAATTATAGGACCGCTCAATCCGCGGTGAACGATGATACGCTTCGGGCCTGCAGGAATACCTCTTTCTTGCAAAGGGAGAACTATTAGAGACGGAATAGAAGATGTACATGCGCTGGGATTACACTGCATGGAAATTCAATTAGTTAGAGGAAAATATGTTGACGAATTAGATGATTTTGAAGAGCTTGGAGGCATTGCACAATCCCTTGATATTCACATGGCAATTCACGCCCCATATTACATGGATTTCTTAGGTAATGGATATATGCGAAATAAATCCAAAAAATTCTTAGAGTTTGCAGGAGATGTCGGAAACAAAATAGGTGCTCGAAAAGTGGTTACCCACATTGGCCCTTACAATGGAATTTCTTCTGAAGAAGCAATAAACACATTAGTGCCTCTTTTCAGAGAATTAAGAAACCACTACTTGGCAAACAATTACAGCCCAACAATTGGTGTAGAATTATCTGGAAAACCTGATTTGTTTGGAAGTATAAGAGAAGTAACTGAATTATGTAGGAAAGTAAAGGGAATTATTCCTGTAATTAATTGGCCCCATTTACACGCTAGAGGTAATCGATGGCTAAATGATCGGGAGAGTTTCAAACGTGTTTTTGATTATTTGCAGGCATCACTTGGCCTAGAAAAATTTTACACCCACTTCTCAGGTGTTGAATTTGATATTGAGGGAAATGAAAGACATTACTCTCCAATTAAAAAAGGTGAAATTAAATTCGAATATTTGGCTGAGGTTATACTTGAAAATAATTATAATGTAATAACTATCTCAGATTCACCTTTAATGGAACATGATGCAATGTACATGAAATTGATTATGGAAAGGGTTGAGGCTAGAAGACAAGAAAGAGTTGCTCGTCGTGAAGCCTCTGAAAAAATTAAAGAATCTAGAAAAGCCGCTGCTGAAGCTGAAAATTAGACCTTGATTTAAGTCAAATAATATATACAGCCGCTAAATCGAGAGCTGTCTGACGGCCATAGCGGTGGTGATCACCCGTTCCCATTCCGAACACGGAAGTTAAGCCCACCCGCGTATTCGATGGTACTGTGGTGCGCGAGCCCACGGGAACTCGAGTACGCCGTCAACTTTTTTCAAGATAACTTCCATATAGACACACTAATTGAATAATCAAACATGGATGCAAAAGAAGTAACTGATGCATTAGCCACGGTGACTGATTCCTATTTTAACAAAGATATCATAAGTCTTGGTTACGTAAAGGGTATGTCCCTTGGAAAAGATACTCTTCGATTTTCTCTAAGATTACCTGCACCACTTATGCCGACTCATGATGAACTAGCTCAGAAATGTAGGGAAGCTCTTCAGAATGTTGAAGATATTGAAAAAATCGAAATAAAAAAAGACTGGGAAGTCCAAAGATTGCCTTCACTGAATGCACCAAATACTCCAAATTCATTGAAAAATGTGAAGAATATTATAGCAATAGCTTCCGGAAAAGGTGGCGTTGGAAAATCAACTGTCACAGTTTGTATTGCTGAAGCATTTGCAAAAGCAGGTGCAAAAATTGGAATTTTGGATATAGATGTTTATGGCCCTAGTATTCCTAATATGGTTGGATTAGGGGACCACCAATTAGGAGGGTCTCAAGAAGGAGTACTAGAACCAGTAGAGGCCCATGGAATGAAAATAATGTCAATGGGATTCCTTGCAAACAAGGATACACCTGTTGTTTGGAGAGGGCCAATTGCTTCTCAACTTGTTCAACAATTCTTAGGGGCTGTAGATTGGGGAGAGCTGGATTACTTGTTTGTTGACATGCCTCCCGGAACAGGTGATATTCAATTAACTTTGTCACAATCTGTTCCTTTGACTGGAGCCGTGATTATTACAACACCTCAAGAAGTAGCACATACAATTGCTGAGAAAGGATTAAGAATGTTTCAACAAGTCAAAATTCCAATTTTAGGCATAATTGAGAACATGTCTGGTTTCAAACCTCCAAATTCTGACGAAATCTTCCACATATTTGGTGAAGGTGGAGGCAGCTCTGCTTCTAAAGAATTTGACTTACCACTTCTTGGAAAAATTGCAATAAAGCAAGAACTAAGGGAAGCTATGGATAATGGTGAATTTGTTGAGGATGAAAACATTAAGTCAATCGCTTCTCTAATCGCTGTTGAAGCAATGGCCGTTGTAACAAATGAAGAATTATCTCCATTTTCGCCTCAAGAAATTAACTTAGCTAATGATGGGAAAACGCTCGTTATCAAGTGGCAAGATAATGTGGAACATATAATTTCGTCATTCAATGTCAGATTAATGTGCCCATGTGCTCATTGTGTTGATGAAATCACTGGCGAAAAGATAGTTAAGGAATCAGATATTCCGGCTGATGTCAAAATTACTGAATCTGCCCCTGTTGGAAGGTATGGCGTTAGATTTTCATTCACCGACCCTAGCCCTGGGGCGGGTGCTGGAATTTACACGTTCTCTTTCCTTAGAAAATTAGGTGAAAACGCCGTAAAGAACGCATCTTTTGAAGCATAATAAGCCTTATTAATCAGCATCAAAATAAATACTAAGATGTTAGCACAGAAAATCAAAATAAGAGGTGAACCAACTGCGGACCCTCAAAAATGCAGATTTGTACTCGAGACTGAAGTTCTCTCACGAACACCTATCAACTTTAAAAAGAATTCTAAAACTGATAAAGCTCCACTTGCTAGAATGTTACTAAAATTACCTTATATTTCTGAAGTCAACATTAGTGGTTCTGTAGTTACATTAACGGGTAATAACGTTGAAAGTTGGCCTGCAATTGGAAAGGAAATTGGGGGAGTTATACGTGAGCAAATTAAAACTGGAAAGCCTGCAGTAGAAGAAGAAGTAATGGATATTGGAAACAAAGATATGTTCACCCAAGTTGACGAACTAATTCGTAATGACGTAAATCCAAGCATTGCCTCTCATGGAGGCGTTATAACGCTACACAGCGTAAATGATGGTAAAGCATACGTGACAATGGGCGGTGGGTGTCAAGGATGTACTGCTTCCAGTATTACATTGAAACAGGGAGTAGAATCTTACATCGTCGCAAAAGTTGATGGCGTAAATGAAATTGTTGATATGACAGATCATTCCGAAGGTGAAAATCCATATTATACACAACCAATTCCACAGCAACCTATGCAAAACAGTGGGTGCGGCTGTAGTAGCGGAAGTAGCCCGGATTCACATAGTCAAGGTAGTGGCTGTGGCTGCAGCCATTAAAATCTGGCATCAGTTTTAATACTTGCATTATATTACCATAATATCTTTACAAGATAAAATGGAAGAAGAACCTGAAATTAGTGATGATTCCAAAGAGGAAGAAGAAGTAAAAGAAGAAGTCATTATAGATAACTTAGAAGATGATGAAACATCTGCGCCTATGGATTATAATAAAAAGCTAGAAACTGAAGAAGAGATTATTGAAGACTCTGCTACTGTCAAAGCTTTGAACTCTGCCATAAATTATTTAGATGGCAAAAGCCGACTTGTAGTCACTTGGAGTCTTGGAATCTTTCTTTTTAGCATTTTAAATTTTATCATGTGGAATTTTACTACTAGTACAACTCTAACATATGTAGGAACAATACTCGCTTTAGGATTGCTTGGAGGATGCTTACTGGGATTTCTAATCTCATACAATGTTCATAGTACTAAATTCAAAGTGAATGAAGACATGAAATTGTCTGGATTAATCTTGGCTCTTGGAAGTGTCATCATCACTATAATTTTTATAATATATGAACTGAGCCAAAATCCTTGCCTGACTGAATTTGCTGAAAAGAACTGTGATGGAAATGTTTCGCTCCGAGCTGTAACAACAATTGCAGTGTACTCTGGAAGTATTGGGATTGTAATGCTAATATACGGACTAGGGTTACTCAATAGAAGTTTAGTACCTTATGCACTTTCAATCGCATTTGGCGGTTCATTGATTTTAACTATTGTGCTTCTTATGTCTGTTTATGATTGGATTCAAGAATCCGTCTGGCTCCTTCTAATACCTTTATTATTTCTTGGATTAGGTATTGCTGGTTTACACCATAGAAGATATCAACTAGCTGGTTTTGTAATTGGATGTTACATTTCAGGCTTAGCTGGTATCGGTTGGTTAATTGAACCAAATCTAGCATCAGGAGGTTTCCTTGGTGGTGGATTACCCATGACTGGTTCTGGATTACTATTTATCTTAAGGAGAACAGACAGAGAAGCCAGAGAAAAAATACTGAAAGAAGCCGAAGAATTATTAGAATCAGGATATCCAAGTAGATCATTAGATGCATCGAATCGACTTATTCGAAGAGCTCAGCAAGACGGAGTACTTATGCAGGATTCAAGAATGTGGTTGAGTAAAGCAAGGGCATTAACTGGCCACAGAGAATATTCTAGATCCATAACCTATTATTCAATGGCTCTTGAAATTGATCCTAAAAATGAGAAATTATGGTATGAAAAAGGAGAATTACACAGGAAATTAAAACAATGGATAGAAGCAGAAGACTGTTACCAAAATTCAACTGAGATAAGATATACTTATGGTGATTCTTGGTTAAGACTGGCACAAACTAAAGAAAGACTCGAGAAACTTGATGAAGCTGAAGAAGCATACCTCATTGCTCTTGAATTAGAGTCAAACCACGGTCTTGCGCATTTAGGCTTGGGACGTGTTCAATCTAAATTAGATAAGGTAAAAGAGGCATTGAAATCTGTAGAAAAATCAATTGCTATAATGGTTGATGATTATCGCCCCTACATGGTGAGAGGTGATATTTACTTAAGCTTAGGAGACTATGAACGAGCCGATGCAAAGGGCTATTCTAAGGCAGTTAACATCAGACCTGATTTAAAAAGTGGATGGAGAAAATTAACAAAAGTATATCGTGCACAGGACAAGACTGAATTATTGATAATGGCACTCTCCAGAATATTAGAAATTGATTCTGAAGATGAAGGTGCACTGTGGGAAAGAGCTGAAGCCCATTATAATTCTAAGAAGCTAGGAGATTCGATGGGTGATGTCCACAAACTTTTAGCGATTAATCCTGGAAACCAAAAAGCTAGGAAATTTAAGGCTGATATATTAGAAAAACTAGATACGAGAGAGTGGGACTAATGTTTAAATTGAAAATAAGAAAGATTAATGAAACTTATAGTGAAAATAAAGAACAATTAGTTACTGATTTTCTGCAAGCAATTGGCTTTTTAGGAACTGATGGGGCAAAATCTAAAAAGACAATGAGAGCAAAGACAGGAATATTGCTTTTCACAAAATGTTTAATCCCACATCCCAAAAAATCTTGGACAACATCTGAAATAGCAAAAGAATTAGAAGTCCCTCTACAGGCAGTTTACAGACATTTACAATGGTTAAGAGAAGCAGGATTTTTGACAGAAGATTTCCCAGGGAAAGCCGAAGATCCAAAAACAATTAGGCTCTGGCATTATGATCTTGAGAAGGCATGGTGTGGTGTTGAAAATAGAGCTAGAATATGTCTTGAAGCATACAAAGAAATTATAGAAAACTTAAATAAAAAATTAAAAGAATCAAAAAATGAAATACCTGAGGGAATTATTCAATTAGACAAAGATGAAAACTTTGAAATTGATTTAAGGGAAGTGAAAATTGGAAATGAAAGGACCTATGAGGAAGAGTTAGGAATTCTAGGAAGAGGTATTGGATTGCTATCTAATCATCATTACCCGTATGAGGAATCTATGCCCTACAAAATAATTGATGAATGTTTTTTCCAAAGACCTGATAGAGCTTGGACTGCTGAAGAAATTGCTGCCTGGGTAGAAACCACAAGACCTACTGCATACAGACACCTAAATCGTCTAATTTCTTTAGGATTGATTGAAAGATGCAGAGCTGCTGATGGTGGCCCCCCAACAAGCGCATTTCACTTAAGATATGGATCATTGAAAAGAGCCTGGGAAAAAATTGAGACTGAAATTGAATTGATACTGGACAAATATAAGAAAACAATCAGTAAAATTAAAGAGAAATAATGAACCCTAATCATCCTGCAAACAACATAGAGCCCAAAGGTGACTACCTAAAAGATAAGAATATCTGGCTAGGAATTACCGGTTCAGTTTCGTGTGTAGAAAGTATAGGATTAATCAGAGAATTACTGCGGTATGGCGCAAAAGTAACTGTTGTAGCTAATCGTTCTGCTCTTGAACTAGTAGGTGAAAAATCTCTAGAATTTGCATGTGGTAAACCAATAATTAAAGAAATTACGGGACAAGTTGAACACGTGATTGCTGGGCATGAAGCCGATTTGTTGATGATTGTACCTTGCTGTGCTACAAGTCTTGGAAAAATGGTTCAAGGAATTGGAGATAATCCTCCAATGCTTGTTGCTCTGACATGTATTGGTGCTGGAACGCCGATGATTGTAGCACCAGCAATGGATCAAAATATGTCCAAATCTAAGATTGTACAAAAGAATCTAAAGGAAGTTCGAAAATTTGCTAACATCATTGATTCTGTAATTCTAGAAGGAAAAGCAAAATTGGCCTCTAAAGAAATAATTGTCGCTGAAGTGTGCAAAATGGCAGGTCCAAAAACACTTTCAAACCGAAAAATATTAGTTATTGGAGGAGGAAGTAGTGAGCCTATAGATGACGTCCGTGTAGTTACAAATAAATCGTCTGGATTGATGGCTAGATCTTTAGCCGAGGCTGCATTTGCAATGGGTGCTGAAGTTAGTCTATGGCTTGGAAATGCTACACATTATCCTGGTGAATGGATTCAAACCTCAAGATTTGATACTCTAGAAAACTTGAAAAGTATGATCAAGAAAATCAAGAAATATGATGCTGTGATTATACCTGCAGCACTATCTGATTTTATTCCAACCCACACTAAAGGCAAATTAGACTCCTCAAAACCGATATCACTCAATATGAAGAAAGCGCCTAAGATAATTAGCATTATCAGAAAGAAGCACAAAGGATTGCTATATGCATTCAAATTGAGTGCAGGAATTAAAGATAAGAGGTTGATTGAAAAAGCTGAGAGTTTGCTAAAAGATGCTGATTGCGTAATTGCTAATCATTCTGATGCAATGGGGGCAAAGAAAAGTAAAATTGCAATTGTGGAAAAAAATAATGTGGAATGGATTGAAGAATCCAAAAATATTTTATCAAGAAAAATATTAGAAAAAATTGCTACCGAAATTTAAGCTTTGTGAGCTTGGAGCTTTCTTATATTGACTGTCAACAGAGCATTCCGAATTTCATCTTCAGGTACTCTGGAGATAATACCCATCGTCTGTAAAGCCTCAATAACATTCCCGCCATGATAAGTAGCTTCTCTGGGTTTCAAACCAAATTCACGAATAAGATGACGCTCTATAACGCGCTTAGCTGTAGTCGAATGGCCGGGATAATATGTTAGTTTTAACATATCAATTACTGATTCGATTCTAGTCTGTAATATTTTTTCTTTCTCGTCCAAAATTTCCTCTATAGCTGTATATTCAGCTGAAAGGTCTCGTAATAAGCGTATGCTTCGCTTAATTCTAAAACCCCCTATCGGTGTGAAGTAACTTAGCCGAGGTCGCTTAGCCCGGTATAGCGCGGGCCTGGAAAGCCCGTGGGAGCAATCCCTCGCGAGTTCAAATCTCGCCCTCGGCGCCAAAATCCTTTCGACTATATATCAACTTCTGAAGACTCATCAACCGAACCATATAATGTAACTCCAATAATTGAACCTAGAATTAATACCATCCCAATAGCTTGCTGAATAGAAGGAGATTCAGATAGTAAAACTACACCCCAGATTATAGTCAAGACAGGCTGAAGAAGTATTGCAAAAGAGGTATGAGCTGCGGGCAATCTAGGAAGTGAATAAGAAATTATAAGCCAACCTATCACTTGACTAATAATAGCTAAGAGAAGTAGCCATCCATGCATCGGCCACGTAGGTTGAAAATCAAGAGGTTCAATATGTATTGACTGTAAAGGCAAGAAGCTAATCACGAAAATACCAAAACAACATCCGGCTGTAGAATCGAATTGTAAATTAGTTGCAGGAGCAAGATCCTTATTTGCAAACCTATAAATCATTAAAAATCCTGAGTAGAAAAATGATGCAAAAACACCAGCAACAACTCCTCGGAGAGGATAAGAACCATAAGGATTGTCATCCCATATACCAGACACTAAGAAAAAACCAATAATAACCAATGGCAATGAAATTAAAATATAGCTATTTGGTTTCTCACCTAATATCCACCAACTCATTAAAGTTACAATTATTACTTGAGAATTGGCGATTAAGGTACCAATACCTGCACCTATCCACATTACTGCACTATGGTATAATATAAAATCAAAAGAGAAAACAATTCCTGCTATAATCGCAATTAATCGAGTATTCAATGTCCGTGAATCTGAAGTGTTGCGAAACCAGATAATCAAACCGAGAAAAGGTAATGCATAGAACATTCTAAAAAAGGCCCCAGTCAAAGGATTGGCACCTGATAAAATATATAAAATTGAAGCAAAAGAAATCAGGACGGCTCCAGTAAGAGCAAAGAACATGAACTTCTTCAAATTAGCGGAATTTTCATTCATTCAGATATTATACTCCTACAAAAAACGTAATCACCACTTATTCTTTTGCAACGGAGGAAATATCTGCGACATCTTCCAGAGTTAGCTTAAATTGTTGTTGAATAGGCTCATAACAATCTAAACAATATTTGTTTCCTTTCTTCAATTCAGGAATATCTTCACTATCCTCTTGGATTTCTATTTGAAAGTTTTTCGCATTACAAATTATACATAATTCTTCTGACATATAAACAAATTAGATGAGGATTTGATAAAACTTTGGTGCTCCCGCCGGGATTTGAACCCGGGTATTCGGCTCGAAAGGCCGAGATGATGGGCCGGACTACACCACGGGAGCTTAGAAATCCCGTCTACAAAGCTGGAATTTAATATTATGTGAGGACTTAAACTTCAAAGGAGCGAAGCTGAGTTTTCAATTCTTCTATTTGGCGCTGAAAATTAGTACGTTGAATCTCTAATTCGGCTTGATACCTTGTTTGTGAAGCTTCCAAAGCTTCATAATTCTCAGTTTTTATTCTGCCTAATATATTTTTGTGATTTATTCTTTCTTCTTCAACCTGTAATTCTAATGCCTTAATTTTTTGCTTGAGACTCTCAACATCATCCATTGCCATATGAGATATAATGCTGTTTAAACTGTTAGTTGCACAACTATCTTAATCCACGGCGTATAGAATCAACCAATGTGGAAAGACCCGTCACGAAGAAATCAAAATTTTGAAGTCCGGTACGTGATGTCAGAAGGATGGGGAGAACCAGTACAAGTTAACAGAAGACCTGGTTCTGAAATGTCTTTTTCAAAATATGAAAAAGAACAGCTTGCTGAATCAATAGGGATATTAACAATTGCATTCACTCTCGCATTGAGTGATGGATTATATTCCGTTCTAGACGATCCTGTAATTTTTCTAAAAGAATTACCAATGGCCTTTGGTGCAGTCATGACTGCATTTTTACTTCACGAGTTAGCCCACAAATGGATGGCTCAACGATATGGTTGCTGGGCAGAATATAGAGGTAATCGAAATGGGCTGTTTTTTGCGCTATTGATGTCTAGTTTTGGTTTTCTACTAGCTGCACCAGGTGCCGTAATGGTTTCAGGGAGAATAACAGATAGGCAAAATGGAATTATCGCTGCAGTTGGACCAATTAGCAATATTATTATTGCACTAATAGCTTTTCCAATTTATATTTTCACAATAGGTTTGGATTATCCTCTCTCATTAGTTGGAGAGCTCGCTCGCTTTATTGTAGTCATTAATCTTATTCTTGGTGGATTTAACATGATTCCTGTCCAACCTCTTGATGGATCTAAAATAATTGCATGGAATAAGTATGCTTATTTTGGAATAATAATAGCCATCTTTTCTACAGCAATGTTATATTGGAATATAACGCCAAGTTCATGAATTCGGAATGGGTGCTCTATGATGCATCATGCCCTTTTTGTATTGCTATGATTCATGCCTTCAAAAATACGCTAGAAAAGCGAAATTGCAAAATTAAACCCCTTCAAAATGAAACTGTTATGAATATATTAAGTGTTGAAGAAGGTAGGAATTTCCCTGAAATGAAAGTTATTGGAAGCAATCGAAAAGTATACGGAGGTGCAAGAGGTATTATTTATATTTCAAGAAAAATATGGTGGACTTTCCCTCTTTGGGCAATGTCACATTTACCATTAACTATGAATATTCTAGATTATGTCTATAAACAGATAGCAAAAAGGAGGCACTGCCATGGGACTTGTGTGATAAAATGAAATTAGGGCCAATAATAGCTGTTGTTTTTGCCTTTTTTCTGATTGCTGTGTATCCTTATTATGTAAATAATGAGCTACCTCTCGTTAATTTAACCGATGACGATGGAGATGGCGTCACAAATGACAAAGACCAATGTCCCGAAGAAGATGCTTCAATTAGAGACATAAACAAAGATGGATGTCTAGATTCTGAAATTACAAGAGAAGAAATTGATTATTTAGAAAAAATTGCTAAGTTTAATCTAGGTCAATACTTCCTATTTGCCATTTTGTCTTTAATAGCAACAGTTGTATTCTTAGAAAGAGAAAATATCAAACTCGTTCTGACTTCTGAAGAAGAGCCAGTTTCAATGAAAAATTTTGGAGACGCAGATGAGAAGTCTAAGAACGTTGATTATGAAAAATTAGGAGAAGTTAAAGATTACAGACCAGATAATACTGGTTATGGGGCAATACGTATAAGAGAAATTGCTAGTAATACGTGGAAAGAAGCGGACATTAACATACAAATTGTTTCGGCCATGTGCATTATTTGTTTCTTATTTGCATCAACTGCATCATGGCTCAGCGTTACTGGTGAAGAAAGCATAGAATTTAATGAAGACAAACAGAGCACTAAAGTAAATTTTGTAGCTGAACATTACATTGATGATTTAGAATATTCTGCAGATAGTGATTATGTGTATGAAAGTTATGAAAGTCAATTATGTACTGAAGAGGTTGATGAATTCCACAATTGTGACTATAGAGAATCGCTTTTTCAGACCGTAGATATGATGCTGAATGTGGTTACTATTCTGTCTTTTGTTACATTTCTATTAAGTTTCAGAATTGAAAAGTATAGAATACCTGTCTCTATAGTGTTCTGCTTAGCTTTGATAACAACTATGGCTATGTTGTTACTTTTTACAAGCCTAATTGACAAGGCTCTAATGTCTGATGAAGTCTTAATTGATTCCAAGCAAAAAGATACTGCAGGATGTTGGATGACAAATCCGATAATATGGGGAGATGGAAATTGTCTGGAATTGATGCCAAATGGTGACGCCATAGTTAATCAAAATGTAGAATACAGGCCAGGACTTGGTTTTTTTGTTATACTAGCAAGCACCTCCCTACTTTTTATTGGATTGTTTACCGATATCTATCCTCTACTAAATCAACGCAAGACCACATGGGCTGAAGCTGTAAGGGAAAACTGGCAAGTTTTCGCTATAATCGCAATTATTATTTTCCTTTGGAGAGTCAATTTAATTGTCTCAAACATATGATTTTTTCATGATTGAAAGAAAAAGAATGGTGCGGGGGGAGGGATTCGAACCCTCGTACCACTAAGGACCGGATCTTAAGTCCGGCGCAATTGGCCAGGCTATGCGACCCCCGCGTTCAAAGTCCATGTAGACAACCTTTAAAGAGAGCTTCATCGTAAATATCCCACAACATCTCGAGGTTTTTGATGACAGCTACAGCTACAGCAAGGATAATCAGCCAAGTTGGAAAGCCTAATCCACCACAATCTATAGCTCTTTATGGAGGTACTATCGGTGAAAGAAAAACTGTAATGTCTGATCTTGAAAATGACCTCTATAGTGCTGGGTTAAATGTCATTGATTTTAATGCAAGACGTTACTTGTCTGAAAACGATTTGTCACAACCTTTGATACAACAAATTGTTACTGAATTAAAATCTAATTCGGGAACAAGTGGAGCAACTGCTGACTTAGTCAAAAGAATTAATGAAAGTAGTCCTGCAATAGTTTCAACTCAATTGGCGAGTGAAGATCGAGTTGAATTGATACACCAATTTGATAATTCTCTCAAAAAATTAGCTGCTATTTCTATACAGAAAAAACCTTTGGTTATTCTCATACAAGGACTAGAAAGAGCAAGCACAGGCGCATTCATGACTATTTCTGAATTCGTCTCTGATTATCTAAATATAAATGGATTTATGTTTATTATTTCAATCAGTGAAGAAGGATTGAATAATGATTTGACAAGTTCTAATTCTTCAATATCTCCAGCTCATTTCTTAGATGATAGTTTTGGAATTACTGTTAAGTTTGATGATCCTATTGCAGAAGAAACGGTAACAAAATCTGTTGAACAAACAAAACCAATTAATCCGGAAGAAGAAAATGATTTGTTTACACCTCCTCCAGGCCTAGAAGTAGAAAGTGGAGCGGATATTTTATCTAAAAGAAAGGGAAAAAGAGCTATTCCAAAACCTTCGGGAAAAGCTAGCAGTAGAATATTCAAAGTTAGAGAATTATCTGGTAAAAAAACTGTAGTGAAAAAGGGAACTAAACCAAAAAAACGTATTGTTCGTAAGAAAAGTGCAACGAAAAGTAATGAGAAGGTTTTCAGACCTTCTAAAAAGAATTATGTAGATGAATTTGTAAAACCGGTATTGTCTGGAGACGTTTTTGCCGTCAAAAAATTCTGGGAAAAGGCAAGCAATCTAAAATATAGCGAATTTACTGATATTATCAAACGAATACTTGCAGAAACTAACAACAATGAGTCAAGAATAAGAGCTACTGCTATTACTGCACTATCCTCCATAGCCACAGGTGTCTCGTGGGAAATGCCTGCCGAAGTGATGGACCAAGCATTGATAATGACTAGTGATGGCTCAAAAGAAGTCCGTGATGCGGCTGCTGATTCGATAAAAGAAATGACTAAAGCTGGCGTAAACAAAACTCCTCAATTTAAAGCGAAAACTAGTCCTAGACCTTCTCCGAAAAGTACCTCGGTAGAATTAAGCGAATTGGATACTGATAGCATGCTAGGAAAGAATCAGGCCAGTGTAGCATCAATGGCCCTAGGCTCAGGTTCTGGGGGCGTGAAAGTAATGGGCGGACAAGATGCTGGTTTTAGAGAAGCTCCAAGATTTGAAATGTCAGAAAATGATAAGCAATTCCAAGAAAAAAAGGAAACACCAAAATTTAAACCTAAAAAAGAGGTACCCAAAGAAAATGTACCTAAATTTAAACCTAAAAAGGAAGCTCAAAAAGAAAATATACCTAAATTTAAACCTAAAAAAGAGGCTCCAAAATTTAAAAGAATTGACTAATTAACTTTGAAATATATTTTCTTGCCATCCACTTCAAAAAAATCTGAGTCAGAAGGGCCTGAACCTGTAGACACATCAGCTTTGCTTGAACGTGTCTCTGATTTGATGTAATTCCAATCCCTATCTACAATTTCTGGTGATTCATCAGATAACCAGACTTTAAGAGAGATGGTTGCTTCTAAATCCAAGTCTAAATCCTTACGTTTGGACTGAATACGCCTAGTTATTTCCCTAGCTAAACCTTTAGATATTAAATCATCATTAATTTCCATATCCAAAACTAAAGAAATATCACCTATTTCATCCATGGAAAAGGTTGAAGCTGCAAAACCCTCTTTTTCAACACGACGAATCGAAACATCACCCTCTATAATTTCGAAATTACCTAGCTTAGAGCTTCCGGAGTCAATTTCTGACAACAAAAGTTCAGGGTCGGCTTTAGCTATTTCTGCAAGTACTTTAGGTAAATCCGAACGATATCTTTGGCCTAAGACTTTATGTACTGGAACAACTTCTACTTTTTGAAATCTATTAAGATTTGATTCAGTACTTAATTCTTCTACATTTAGTTCCTCAGCTATAATTGAATTGAACTCGGATAAATCGGGTCCACCCACAATCCAACCTGCTTTGCATGGCAACCTTTGGCGACGACTAAAATCTACGCGGATTCTACGGCCTGTTTCTGTCAGTGTACGGACAATCGACATCTGAGTCTCTAAATCTAAATCCTGATTTGGTAAATTTCTCTTTACAATCTCTGAACCTAAAGGCCAATCTACCAGATGAACCGAAACTCCTGTTAAATCATGATGAATACGATCTGGCATAAAAGGAGAGATTGGAGCCATAAGTTTGCTTACTAAACAAAGTACCTCGTGCAAAGTATGCTGACAAGCTCGTTTATCATTACTATCTGCTTCATCCCACAATCTACGGCGTGAGCGGCGTACATACCAATTAGACAAATCATTAATAACAAAATTTTCTAAATCACGAGCTGCTTTATGGAAATCCCAAGAAACAAACTGATTATGATAATCCTGTGCTACAGTTGAAACTCTTGAGAGAATCCAACGATCAAGAGCGTTCCTTTTATCAACTGGAACAAAACTCGATTTGTCGGCAGGATTGAAATTGTCTAGTAATGCATAATCTGCATGGAAACGGTGTACGTTCCATAAAGTAAGAAACATCTTCGCATATGTTTCTCGAACGCCATTAGGATCAAAATTTGTGGGGTTCCAAGGCGCACTCTGTGAAGTCATATACCAGCGTATAGCATCTGCCCCTTCCTTATTGAAATGATCCCAAGGATTAACAACATTACCTCTTGATTTACTCATTTTTTTACCATCACTATCTAAGATATGACCTAACGATAAACAACGATTATAACAAATACTATCAAAAACGGTTGTTGAAACGGCAAGTAGAGAGTAAAACCAACCTCGTGTTTGATCCACGGCTTCACAAATATAATCTACTGGAAAACTACCCTTAAATTTATCTTCATTTTCAAAAGGGTAATGCCATTGTGCAAATGAAGCACAACCGGAATCAAACCAACAATCCATAACATATGTTTCCCGAATCATCTCCCCATTACAAGAATTATTAGTGCAAGATAATTTCACATCGTCTACATAGGGCCTATGTAATTCTTTAGGCATTGGGGAATCATCAGTTTTCAAGGATTTCATCTCTTCGATACTGCCTATACAATGTTCATTACCACAATCTTGACAAATCCAAACTGGAATTGGAGTGCCCCAATACCTTTCACGACTTATCGCCCAATCTTTGATATTACGAAGCCATTCTCCAACTCTACCAGTTCCAGTCCATTCTGGAGCCCATTCTACTTCAGAATTAAATTTAATTATCTGGTCTTTAACAGCGGTCATTCTAACAAACCAACTGTCCATGGCATAGTACAACAAAGGATGATCTGTACGCCAACAATGCGGGTAATCGTGAGTGTAGATATGCTCTCTATACAATCTACTATTTTTTTCTAAAATATCAATAATATCTGAATCACAATCTTTTACATAGCGGCCATCAAGTAAATTATGCGTTCCCTGAATAAATTTACCATCCATACCTACAGTATGTTGAGCTGGGAAACCAACTTCCATACCAAGTGCATAATCATCTTCACCATACATTACAGCTGTATGAACCACACCAGTACCATCTGTCGTAGTAACAAAATCTGCTGAAACAATGGTCCAAGCTGTATCTGAATCGCCCCTCTCTATTGCTCCAGGGAATAACGGATTGTATGCTTTACCAACAAGACTAGAGCCATCGAATTCTTCTAAAATCTCAACTTTATGTCTTAGAACCTCTGACAAAAGATTTTTAGCAAGAATTAATTCTTCACCTATATCTGAACCTCCTCGACCCTCCCAATTTGCAGATGGTGAATCTGTAATCTTTACTCTACAATATTTTACATCCGGACCAACTGCAAGACCCACATTACCTGGAAGTGTCCAAGGAGTTGTAGTCCATGCCAAAACAGAAGCAGAGTCATCTTCCAATTGAAATTTTATGTAAACTGCAGGTTCTGCAACTTCTTTGTAACCTAAAGATACTTCGTGAGTAGAATAACTTGTACCTGTTTGTGGACAATATGGTAGAACTTTGTGACCTCTGAAAAGAAGGCCTTTGTCGTGCATTTGTTTCAAGGACCACCAAGCTGATTCAATATATTCGTCGTGCAAAGTGACGTATGGATTATCCATATCAACCCAAAAGGCCATACGTTCACTCATTTCTCTCCAAGCTTCTTCATAAGTCCAAACACTTTCCTTACATTTTTGATTGAAGGCTTCCATACCGTAAGCTTCAATCTCTTCATTAGACATAAGATTCAATTGCTTCTGAACCTCAATTTCAACAGGCAAACCATGAGTGTCCCAACCGCCTTTTCTTTCAACCAAATGACCTTCCATCGTTTTCCAACGACAAACCATATCTTTGTAGAGCCTAGAAAGAACATGATGAATCCCCGGTTTTCCATTAGCTGTTGGAGGGCCCTCGAGAAAAGTGAATGGTGCTGAACTTCTTCTCTGTTCAATGCTATTCTCAAATATTTTCTCTTTGTTCCACCTTTCTGCAACAGCCGTCTCTAACGAAACTGCATCGTAGCTGCCTGTGCCCTGCGATTGTTTGTTTTCTTTGTTAGCGCCAGTCACTTCGGCGGATTAAGGGGTTAATATAAAGAATCATCGAAACTTAAACTTAAAACCCCTATTGATTCAACCTCGACGGAGCCGGGGTGGCTCAGCCTGGTAGAGCGTCGGACTCATAGGGTAAAAATAGTTCCGGCTATGCCTGGGACATCCGAAGGCCGCGGGTTCGAACCCCGCCCCCGGCACCATATTATTCTCATATCAAAAGCAGAGTATCGTGCAGAAGCTGCTACTCCAGTGGAAGAAGACTAAAAACATTATTTAAGGTCAGAAATCCTAGATTTATTCCCACTCAATTGTACCTGGTGGCTTATCGGTTATGTCATAAACTACGCGATTAACATCTGATTTTAATTCCCTCGTAATTCTCTCAGAAATTTTCTTAAGAACTGAGTATGGAATCTCAGCTGCTTGTGCTGTCATGGCATCATAACTATGTACTGCCCTTAATGCAATTGTATTACCATAAGCTCTAACATCTCCTTGTACACCTACCGTTTTAACGGGTAAAACAACTGCAAAATATTGCCACGGCAATTCCATTTTACCTTCTTTTGCAGCCAGCTCTATCTCTTCTTCAGCAATATGACAAGCCTGTCTAACAACTTCAGCCCGTTCTGGGGTGGCTTCCCCCATGACTCTTACAGCTAATCCTGGGCCTGGAAAAGGTTGTCTTTGAGCCACTGAAACTTTCAGATGCTCTGCTAAACTTCTAACTTCATCTTTGTAGAGTTCTCTTATGGGCTCACATACTTCCATTTCCATGTCATCTGGTAATCCACCAACATTATGGTGTGATTTGATTGTGTCACGCATTCCACCACCAGATTCAATCCAATCTGGTGCAATTGTCCCTTGAATCAAAAATTTGCCACCATATTTCTTTGACTCTTCCTCAAAGACTCTTATGAATAATTCTCCAATAATTTTACGCTTTTCCTCGGGATCAATAACTCCCTTCAACCCTTCATAGAATCTCTCAGATGCATCAATTACTTTGTGTTGAACGCCTAAGTCTTCTAACATAGAAGAAACAAATTTAGATTCATCAAGACGCATGTATCCTGTATCAACATAAATGGCAAGGAGATTGTCTCCTACAGCTTTCGCAGCTAAAACTGCCGCAACTGTTGAATCAACTCCTCCAGATGCTGCAATTATTGCCTTACCGGTTAATTCAATCTTAAGACCCTCTACCGCTTCATCAGTGAATTTTGCAGGGTCAAAAAATGCCATTATTTACCATTTAGAAAGCAGTATAGGATAGTATCGCTAGAAATTCTATTTAACAGGGTCTTAATCCATAGTTATGGCTCAAGAATTAGTATGGTTGGATTTGGAAATGACTGGTTTGGATCCAAAGAGACATCGCATTATTGAAATTGCTACAATCATAACTGACTCCAAACTTAACGTAATTGCAGAAGGGCCTGATCTAGTAATACAGACACATGACAAAATATTAGAACGTATGAATGACTATGTGCATGAAATGCATTATCGTTCAGGGCTACTAGATGAAGTTCGAAAAAGTAAAATTACTATAGAAGAAGCTGAAAATCAAACTTTAGATTTCATAAATAAACATTTAGGAGAGAAATATAGACCACCATTGTGCGGAAACTCAATCGGTACTGATCGAAGATTCTTAGATGCTCAAATGAATTCATTGGAAAGGAGACTACACTATCGTGTTGTAGATGTCACATCGATTAAAGAATTAGCCATGAGGTGGAATCCAGAAATTGATGCAAAGATGCCTCCGAAAATGGAAACGCATAGAGCATTAGATGACATTATAGAGTCTATCGAAGAATTGAAATTTTATAGAGAGAATTTATTCAAATAATGGATGGAAAGAATGTCTTGGTTACTGGTGCCAATGGGCATGTAGGATTTGTTTTAACAAAATCATTGATAGAAAGAGGCTACCATGTGCGAGCCTCAGTTAGAGACAAAAATAATCGCGAGATAACTACTCATTTAGAAAAATTGAACGCGGAGATTGTAGAACTGGACATAATGAAACCTGAAACCATTGAACCTGCAATGAAAGGAATGGAAGGCGTTTTTCAGGTTGCAGCAGTATACAAAAGCTGGGCTAAAGACCCTGAAGAGGAAATAATAAATCCTTCAATAATAGGAGGAATAAATGTTTTAAAAGCTGCAAACGACGCAAATGTAAAGAAAGTAATTTTCACATCTAGTACTGCTGCAGTTGGAAGAAGCGGACCAGGAGGAAGAGCACTCACAGAGGATGATTGGAATTATAAATCAAAGCATCCATATTCTTATGCGAAAACTGAAGCTGAGAAAATAGCTTGGGACTATGTGAAATCAGTAGATCTCAACCTAGTAGTGATAAATCCTACTGCCATTATTGGACCTTTTTTTCATAGACACACACCTAGTACTGTTCTTTTTGAAAAAATTTTGAAAGGTGAATTGAAACAATTACCACCACAAACATTTGGATATGTCGATGTTAGAGACGTTGCTTTAGGACATATTTTAGCTTATGAAAATGAAAATGCTGAAGGAAGGCACATCCTTTGTACACAGTGTGTCGATGGTTTCGAGTTAATGGATTTAATAGAGAAAATAGATCCTGAAATTAAAACTCCGCGGAAAATTGCACCTATGTGGAAAGTAAAATTATTTGCTCGTTTTGAATCTTTTAGAGCTATGCTAGGTTACACACCAACAATTTCTCCACAAACGGTAAAGGAATATATGGGTAAAATCACAAACTATGATGCGAGTAAAGCCAAAGGCGTTCTAGGATGGAATCCTATGGAACTAGAAGATTCAATTAGGGATACTATTAATTGGATAAAGCAAAATTTTAGTTAATCACGGGCATTTGCAAACTAGCATTTTTGAATGAGTAGTAAAGCGATTTACGCGCTCTTCACTAACCAAACTTAAACCACAAGTTTCAATTAATTCTTTGAAATTAACATGCTTTCCAAGTCCTAGCCTTGTTCGAAAAGGATTCCATAGCGTACCAAATATTCCTTTTTTATCTTTGTAATGATTAACAATAACTATCAACCCTGATGGCTTGGTGACGCGAATAATTTCCCTAAGTACAATTTCAGGATCGGCTACAACGGCCAATGTATGTGCTACAACTGAATGATTAAATTCACTGTCTCTAAATTCTAATTTATGCGCATCCATGTGTTGTAAATTCACACTAGCACTTATTTCTCCTTTATCAATTCTTTTTTGCGCTTTAGAAAGCATAGGCTGGCTATAATCTATAGCTTCCACTTTTACGAAATCTGGGTAATGTTTCAATGAAATACCCGTTCCAACGCCTACTTCGAGAACCTTATCACCCTCTGTAAGATTCAATGGTTTGTACATCTTTGAGTGACCATCTGAAAAAGATGGAGCCATAAATCGATCATAAATTGGGGCATACAGGCGATAAATGCCATGTCTATGCTTCCTCTTAGTTTCCTGCACAAACAACTTATCAGTGGTGGGTTTAAACTATTAACAGAAATTTATCTTGATTTTACTTTAAACAAAACATACCAAGTACCTATGAGGCCCACGACGATGATAGTTCCTGAACCGAAACCAGGATCTGCTCCATTCCAAGACGAAGGATCCGATAAGTCACCATCTCCTTTAGTCGAGACTAGCCAAACAAAATAAGCAGAAGAAAGGTACATTATTGTTATGAATAACGCAATAAGATTTTTGACATGTGCTGGAAGTGTCTTACCTGAAGAATAATATTCAAAAAGTGGCAGACCAAAATAGGGATTGGTCAAACTCCATCTGAACAATTTTTCACTGGATAAAGAAAAAAGAAAGGCTGCAGGAACAGCCCATGAAACTGTAGGCCAACCTGGAACCCAAATACCGATAATCGCAAAAATAACAAACAAAATACCTATAGTTACATAGATTTTACTCCGAATCGGATTGCTCTCTGAAAAATAATGACTAACTATTTCGTCTACAGTTTCAAATTTCTTCAAATCAGTACTCCTCAAAGTCTCCATTTTAGAAGGGTCTAAAAAACATTTGAAAGCCAGAAATTAAAAAAATGACACATTAGCCAATTTAAAAAACCCCCTTCGTTAGCAGCCCATGAAACACGTAGTGTCCATAGAAGATTTAGACAAAAAAAGCATCATGGGCATTCTGAAGCGTGCAAAAGAGTTATTGCCTGTTGCTAAAGGAAAGAAAAAATCGAAGTCTTTAGACGGTAAAATTTTAGCAACATGCTTCTTTGAACCATCTACCAGAACTAGACTATCCTTTGAGAGTGCAATGCAAAGACTGGGGGGGAGCTGCATCGGCTTTGCTGACCCATCAGCAACTTCACATCTCAAAGGAGAAACTCTATCCGACGCAATAAGAATGGTTGCCGGATATTCTGATGCCGTAGTTCTTAGGCACCCTAGAGAAGGTTCTGCTAAATTAGCATCTGAAGTTTCAGAAGTACCAATAATTAATGGTGGAGATGGCGCTGGTCAACATCCAACACAGACATTACTAGATCTTTTTACAATAAAAGATGAAATTGGTAAATTAGACAGTTTGAAAGTTGGAATGTTAGGTGATTTAAGGTATGGAAGGACTGTACACTCTCTATCACAAGCATTAGATAGATTCAATACAAACTTCTTCTTTATTTCCCCTGAAAGCTTAGCTATGCCCGAGCACATAACTGATGATTTGAAAGGGAATTGGTCTACTCATGAAAGCCTAAGCGAGGTACTTCCAAAATTAGATGTCTTGTATGTTACCAGAATTCAAAAAGAAAGATTCCCTGACATTGAGGATTACAAAAAAGTTGCTGGTGCCTACAAAATAAATGCAGTATTACTAAGAAACGCAAAAGCAAAGTTAAAGATTATGCATCCCTTACCAAGGGTCAATGAAATTTCAACAGATGTTGATGAGACAAAGCATGCAGCTTACTTCAGACAAGCTTTCAACGGCGTCCCAGTACGAATGGCTCTACTCGAAAAATTAATTGGAGGAAAAAAATGAGTGGAAATTTGTTAAAAGTACAGCCTATAAGAAATGGAACTGTAATAGATCACATATCAGCTGGCCGCGGAAGAAAAATTCTAGATGTTTTAGAATTGGGAAATAGTGGAACAACTATCAGCCTTTTAATCAATGTTCAAAGTAAAAAACAGAAGCGGAAGGATATTATCAAAGTAGAAGACCGTGAATTAGATGAAAATGAAATAGAAAAATTAGCATTATTATCTCCAAACGCACGTGTGAATATTATTCGAAATTATGCTGTTGCCAATAAGAAAAAAGTAGAAATACCTGAATTTATTTCAGATATTGTTCAGTGCCCAAATGAGAATTGTATTTGTAATAATGAAAGAGGAGCAACTTCTAATTTCAACCTTATAGACCAAAAAGCTATACAAATCCAGTGCACCTATTGCGGACGTAAACTTGAAGAAGAGAGTATCAACTTTCTATAACTAAAACCGATCGTCTAATTCACCAGACCTTATTGACGCCTGAATTACCATAGGATCTTTTTCCTCACAGGTTAAACCCATAGATTTAGCTACACCGAGAATCTCAGAGGTCATAGCTTTGATGTCACCGCCAGTTAAACCTGGGCCTTTTTGTTTAGCGACCTTAATCGCTTTTTCCAATGGTAAATCAGCTGCTATAACAGAGCCGGCTTCCCCTGAACCTTTTTCAATACCTAAAATTTGCTTAATGAGTGAAGATGCAGGCGGTGTTCCAACTTCAATCGTAAAACTTTTGTCATCGCCTACTTTTACCTTAACAGGTACCCGCATACCTTCCATGTCCTTAGTTTCTGAATTTATTTGATTTATTACTTCTTTAACATTTACACCTGAAGGACCCAACGCTGGCCCTAATGGCGGACCTGCTGAGGCCTTACCTGCATCAACTAAGGCTTCTACTGTTTCTCCCATTAATTAACCTCTTTTTCTAAAACTCTAACATGATCGCCACGAACTGTAATTGGAATTGGCACCATTGCTTCAAACAATTCTACTGTGACTTCTTCCTTCGATTGATCTATACGTTGAACACGAGCTTTTTCACCCTTGAAAGGACCTGAAATAACTTCAACAATATTTCCTTCTTCGATTCCTGAAACTGCAGGCGGCGGAGTAAGATGTGGTTTTAATTCTTCAAGACTGGTAGTCCCAAATGTATCTGGTTCTTTAGAACGGCCATAACCCTTTCCCTTGTTCATAACCATGCCTCTAGCATGAGTTAAACCCTTTAGATTGTCTCTAAGAGCTTCGGGGCTATTAGTTTCCACAAAAATATATCCGCGTAGTTTAGGAGGAGCTAAAATAGAGAAAATTGGTGCCCCACTACGTCTGACACGATCTGCAAGGCGTTCGCTTGCAGTTCTTTCATGACCAATCTGTGATTTCATTGTATAAATCTTAGTATCAGATGACGGTTCAACCTTTACTTCTTCTTCCTCTTTTTCTTCAATGAATCTTGCCATAAATATCTACATTCCTAATAAATCTGCTATAATTGGTGGTGCTTTTAACCAAATGTAATAAACCACGAAACCAATTGCACCAACTATTCCAATCCCAATACCAACGACCCAAGAACTCTTAACAAATTCCTCATTAGTTGGCTTGCGCGCCAATCGCAAAACACGGCCATACTGACCTCTACCAATTCGCCTGAAACGCTCCTCAAGCTTTTGTTGCATTTTCCAAACCTTGTTTATGAAACTCATTTTTGCTTATTGTACGAAATCAATTCCGTATTTGCTTTGCATCTCATCATCCGCTCCTGATGGCGGTCCCAATATCTGAGA
>CAZWJS010000018.1:0-29351 GCA_964634895.1 uncultured archaeon
CTTCTATACTTTTAAGATCTAGAGTGTCTCTATTTTCAAGTGCTTGAATCGTGTTTAATTGCAACCTTTCTAGAGATTCAATGTCAGTATTGCCCTTATTATTATTAAAATAGACAAGTAATATGACAACAATTATCAGGAGTCCAATGATTATTTCCTCTAGCATATTTTTGTGAACCAACCTGACTAATTAGTATTTTGTCTAAAGGTCCTTCATAGAGGATACCAATTCAGTCATCACCTTTTTTCCGTCACCAAATAGCATCATAGTTTTGTCTTCGTAGAAAAGATCATTGTCAACACCAGCATAACCCACGGACAAGGATCTCTTTACCATGACGACAACTCTTGCCTTATCAGCATCAATTATTGGCATTCCTGCTAGAGGTCCTTCATCACTTCTTGCAACAGGATTTACAGTATCATTTGCTCCAACGACTAATGCTACATCACATTCTGCCATTTCTGAATTTATATCATCCATTTCAATTAATTTTTCGTATGGAACACTAGCTTCTGCTAAGAGCACATTCATATGGCCTGGCATTCTTCCTGCAACAGGATGAATTCCATATTTCACTTCACATCCGTTTGCCTCTAAAATATCTGCAAATTCACGTACTTGATGTTGGCATTGTGATACTGCCATTCCATATCCAGGAATAATTACACACTTTGATATTCCGTCACAAATCATCGCGACTTCTTCAGGATCCGAACCAACCTTAGTCCTTGTAACTTGTTCTTTCTCTGAGCCACCAAATGATTTGAATAATACGTCAATTAATTGTCTATTCATTGCTTTACACATTATATTTGTTAAAATCAAACCTGCAGCACCAACCATAGACCCTGCAATAATTAGGACATTATTCCCAATAATAAATCCCGTAAATGCCGCAGCAATACCTGATAGTGAATTCAATAAACTAACAACAACAGGCATATCTGCACCTCCAATAGGGAGTACAAAGAGAATTCCAAGAATACAAGATAGTGCAATGATAGTTATGACATAATCTTGATTCCCAGGTTCTTCTATAGCCATATAGAGTAGCCCTACAATTGAAATCAAAATTAATCCTTTAACATAGTTCAACCATTCAGGGCCCCATGTTGGAGTTCGGTACCATGTTCCAAATATCTCGACGCCACCTTTTAATTTCATCATGGCGAGTAAACTTCCAGTTAGAGTTACCCATCCAACTAAAGCAGAAAGCCCAATTGCAATCCAAGCGACATGTAATTCTAGGCCTTCAGGAATATCATTTTGGTTTATTCTCCTGAATACTTCTGAAGCTGCAACAAGTGCGCTTGCAGCACCTCCAAATCCATTGAAGAGAGCCACCATTTCAGGCATCCCAGTCATTTGGACACGGACAGCCATTAGATATCCAATAAATGCTCCAATTCCTAATCCTGCAATAATTAAAATAAAATTATCAGTCTCTCCAAAATCCATTTGTGCAATAGTCACCACTACTGCTACTAACATTCCCATAGCGCCGTAGAGATTGCCAGTAGGTGCCGTTCGAGGATGACCTAGTTTTTTCAATCCTAAAATGAATAAAATGGAAGCAATCAAATATCCAAAATCCCAAATTGCTGAGTCCATCACTTTCTACCTCTCTTACCAGCAATCATGTTCAACATTCTGTTAGTAACTGCAAAACCACCTACTACATTAATTGTAGCTAATATTAATGCAAAAAATGCAAGCCATGCTGCGAATCCAGGGGCGCCCTCATTAAAATCAGTATTAGAAAAAATTAAAGCACCTACTATTGTAATTCCAGATATTGCATTAGCCCCAGACATCAATGGTGTGTGCAATGTGGGGGGTACTTTTGTTATAAGTTCAAATCCTAAGAATATGGCTAAAATAAAAACAGTAATAGCCCCAATAAGCGTGATTAATTCCATTATTTCATTGCCTCTACTAGTTTGGTATGATTGTCATGTATTTTTCCATTCTCAGCAATAAGAATACCTCCATACCCTGCAGAAATGCCTCCTTCATCACCCGTTAGAACTTGTTCATCTTGATTTATCACAAGTTTTCCTTCATCAACTAAGACCGTTACAAAGTTAGTGACATTATTCGAATACAACATTGAAGCAGTATTAGGGATCGTTCTGCAAAGATTAGGTATTCCTACAATAGCGACCCCGTCTTTTTGGACGATTTCACCTTTTTTACTTTCAACAATGTTTCCACCAGTATCAGTATTCATATCAACAATTACAGATCCATTTTTCATTTCTTTTGTCATTTTATCGTTATTTTCTTTATCGAAGAATAACTTTGGAGCATTTGCACCAAACAATCTAGCAGTTGTAATTACTACATCAGCATCCTTCACAGCCGCCATTAATGCATCATCAAATGCATATTGGAGTTCTTTATCAGTAAATAGAGATGCATGTCCACTGGAACTCTCAGCATCTTTCCATCCAGGTACATCAATAAATTTTGCTCCTAAACTTTCAGTATCCTGTTTAGCAGCTAATCTTACATCAATAGCTTGAACTGTTGCACCTAATCTTTTGGCCGTAGCAATTGCCTGAAGTCCCGCAACAGCAGCTCCTTGAATTATGAATCTAGCTGGCCTTACAGTTCCTGCAGATGTCATCATCATTGGCACCATTTTTGCTATATGCTGTGCCCCCATCAAAGCAGCTTTATATCCTGATAAATTGTCTTGACTAGAATTCACATCCATTGATTGCCCTTTTGACAATCTTCTCGGAATGACGTCTAGTGACAATAAGGTAATTTCTTTGTCTATGATTTCCTTTGTTTGTTCAAGGTTTCTGAAAGGATCAGCCATGCATGCGAGCATTTGCCCTTTTGTCATAATTTTAAAATTAGGAACATCAATAGAAGCTATTAATTCTGCCCTCATAACTTTTTCTAATGTTGTTGTTTTTGCACCTTTTTCTTCATATTCTAAATCAGAATAGCCTGAATTTTTCCCGGCCCCTTTCTCTAAAATAACCTCAAAACCTAATTTCATTAATTTCGGTACTGAAGAAGGAGCAATTGCAACACGTGTTTCGTTCTTGTTTCTCTCTTTTGGTATTCCTATACGCATCATTTACACCATGAATTTGTGTGACGACTATAATAGCCCATAGTGTAGCTTACAAAGATACTCATAAAAGTTTTCCCACTACTTTCCAATTTCACGTGCTATTACTAATCTCTGAACTTCTTGAGTTCCTTCATAAATTTGAGTTATCTTTGCATCTCTAAAAAATCTTTCAACAGGGAATTCGGTTGTATACCCATATCCACCTAGTATTTGGACAGCTTTTTCAGAAACCCACATTGCCGTGTCTCCAGCATTTAATTTAGCAAATGAGGCTTCCAGTGTATGTCTATCTCCTCCATTGCTATAATGCTGCTCTTTAGCCCATGCTGCCTTGTAGACCTGTAGCCTAGCAGCATCTATTCTAAGAGCCATGTCAGCCAAATAATTGCTAATTGTTTGATGTTGAGCAATTGGCTTTCCAAAGGTTTCTCTTTCTTTTGAATATTTTAGTGCAGCTTCATAAGCACCTTGGGCGATTCCTAAAGCTTGAGCTGCAATTCCTATTCTTGAATTATCTAATGCATTCATTGCAATGGCGAATCCTTTTCCAACTTCGCCTAAGACATTTTCCTTAGGAACCTTGCAATTGTCTAAAATTAGTGTGCATGTATCACTAGAACGAATACCTAATTTGTCCTCTTTTTTACCTATCTTGAATCCTTCAAAATCCTTTTCAATTATGAAGCAAGTAACTCCACCATGTTTCTTTATTCCATAGTCAGGATGTTCTGTTACTTTGGCAAAAAGTATGAATAAATCAGCTGTGGTTCCATTCGTAACCCACATTTTTTCTCCGTTAAGTGTGTAAAAGTCACCATCTTCACTTGCTTTTGCAACCATTGCAGCTGCGTCTGTTCCAGAACTAGCTTCGCTTAGAGAATATGCACCTAAATTTTCTCCTGAAGCAAGTTTTGGCAAATATCTATTTTTCTGTTCTTTGTTACCACTGAGTACAATAGTCATTGAACACAAACCAACATGAACGGCTACCATAACTCCCAAGGAGGGATCAACTCGTGATAATTCTTCAACAACGATAGCTTCAGAAATATCATCTAATTTTTGGCCGCCATATTTTTCTGGAATTGTCATTCCAGCCACACCTAGCTCTGCAAATTGCTTAAATTCTTCTACTGGTGGCTTTTGGTCTTTATCTCTTTGATGACAAGTTGGCCCAGCCACACTTTCGGCAAAATCTCTAACCATATCTCTAATCATTATTTGATCATCAGTTTCTGAAAAGTCCACTTTAGCCCCCCATCAATTTGATAATTGCTTCAGCAGGTTCGCCATTACATTCTTCGAGCGCAGTCTTTGCATCTTTGTTTGAAACACCAGCTTGAGATGCTACAAGTTCAATGTCCTCTTGCGGTATTGCACTGCCTTCTTCACTCAGGCTTCTTTCTTGGGGCTCTCCAACAATTTGGTAAGATTGTTGTCCCATCATGTTCATTGCACTAACAGAGGGGTTGCTAAAGTACAGTTCTTTTTCTTTAGTCCTAATTATTACTTCAGTTGCATCTATCTCCTCAGTAGAGTTTTGCAGTTGCTTTTGAAGTTTCTTCATCATTCGAGGGTTCATACGACCCATGCCTGGCATCATGTTTGATTAAGACATCCGCCACTAAATAGAATTTATGTTAGCTTGTATCTGAGGATAACTGCAACCTCTCCTAATCCAGTTAGCATTTCGCCTCCATGATGATGAGAGGATATTTCAATTATTTCAGTTCGATTGTTATTTGCTAAATCAAGCAATTTTCTACCTTCATCAGTTCTGGTTTTCTCAGACAATATTAAAATAGTTTCAGCTGCACCGCCTTTGATAGCCTCTTCCACCTGCATGTTTCCGTAAGTTGCCATATCTTTTGATAACGCCTCTCTCAACTTCTCGATATTGGACATTTCTTCCTGAATCTTAATTTGCGAGACTGCCTTTGGTAAGCTTCCTCTACTTACAGCTTCATGAATTCCAGTCATACCTCCTTGTCCCGAGTTTTCTATGACACATCCTTTGAATATTTCAGGAGCTTCACTTTTTCCAACTAACGTGAAGTCATCTTTCAGAAATCCAGGCCCTACTATTACAATAATTGCATTTTTAATATGAACATCCATTAATTGCTTTACAGTTCTTTCATAAAAGGAGTTTAATTCCTCACCACCCGTTGATTTTCCACTTCCTGCTCTATTAAGAGTTTTAAGTTCACGTATGCCATATGTCCTTAATTCAGCAATAGTAATACTATCACTTTCTACAGCTATAGCTATTGCAGTTACAGTTGGTTGTGCAGCCTCACGCAGCCTTTTTTTTTGGTGAGGCAACCAATTAGTTTTTCCTATATCAAAATCGTCTCCCGGTTCTAGAATTAGAGTATGATGAGAACTTTGATCTCTTTCGCCAACAGCAATAACTCCATGGCATCTTAGCCTTTGACCAAAAGATTGATATTCGACATTTTTAACTTCAATAGTTAATTTCATTTTTTTCTTTTTAGTTCTTTCACTTCTAATTCTATCAGATTGTGCAGCTTCTCTTCTTTCAGTTAGAGCTCTTACCATATCACCTTCATCTAACAATAGGTTTAGGTGGTACAAATCATCTTCATGTTCGAGCCTTATACGATAGACATTGCTATCACGTTTTTTAACTTTCAAAACTCCTCACATATAAACTGTGATATCTAAATTTTTAGCAAGTTCTTTGTAACGATTTCTAATTGTAACCTCTGTAACTCCTACAGTATCAGCAATAGTTTTCTGGGTTTTCCTTTGATTGTAGACAACAGAAGCAATGTAAATTGAGGCTGCAGCGACACCCGTTGGACCTCTACCGGAGGTCAATTCAGCTTCTATGGCCTGATTTAGAATATTTATCGCAGCACTTTCTACATTTCCAGGTAAATCAAGTTCCCTACAAAATCTTACTATGTAAACTGAAGGAGATGCAGGTTGTAGATTTAACTTTAATTCTCTTGATATATATCTGTAAGTTCTTCCAACTTCTTTTTTTGACGCTCTAGATGCTTGGGTGATTTCAGTTAGTGTTCTTGGCACCTCACAACGTCGACATGCGCCATAAAGAGCAGCAGCAGCTACCCCTTCCACTGACCTTCCTCTTACTAAATTATCTTGAACAGCTCTTCTGTAAAGCATTGCAGCTTCTTCTCTTACCTGTCTGTGCAATCCGATTTTAGATGCAAGTCGGTTCAATTCATTTAATGCTTGAGCTAGGTTCCTATCTGCGGAGTTCGATGCTCTGGTTCTATTTTGCCATTTCCGCATTCTGTAAACTTGAGAACGATTTTTTGTAGGAACATTGTTTCCATAAATGTCACGTCCCCCCCAGCCAATGTCTGTTGATAACCCCTTATCATGCACCATCACAGTCATTGGAGCTCCACCCCTAGCTCTTCTTTCATTTTGTTCAGAATCGAAGGCCCTCCATTCGGGACCTTGATCAATTACTTGATCATCAACAACTAGTCCACAATTTCTACAAGTGACTTCGCCACGCTTGTAATCTCTTACAATATGTTCGGAGTCGCATTCGGGACATTCTGTCAACTCCTCAAGGTCTATTTTACCATCTTTTTTGGAGTTTAACATAAGTCTATGTAGACATGTCATTTAGGCATTATAAGCTTTGGGCCACAGCCTTTAAATTCTCAAAAGTTTAACAAGGTGGAACACTATTTTTTCGAGCAACTTATTTATCATCCCTGCTTGCCCTGTGTAGTTAATGACAAGAGTGAGAGACCCTATTCACGATTACATCGATTTGAGTCCATTGGAGGCTTCTTTAGTTGATACTCCGTCCTATCAAAGGTTGCGTTGGATAAGGCAGTTAGGGCAAGCTAATCTTGTTTATCCTGGTGCAAACCACACTAGGCATGAACATTGTATGGGCACTTGTCATCTTGTGAATAAAATGGCAGATATTGTAGGGTTAAATGATGACGAAAAAAGGCTTTGTTCAGTTGCAGGTTTATTACATGATTTAGGCCATACTCCATTCTCACATCTTGGGGATGAAGTCAGGGATGTGGATGATCATGTTGTTAGAACTAACAAAATAATTTCAGACAGTAATATATCAGAAATTCTTAATGAGAATGATATTGATTATAAAGAAGTAAATAGTATAATAAGAGGAGAACACAAGCTTGGACCATTGGTCTCTGGGGATCTTGATGGCGATCGTCTTGATTACTTAGTTCGAGATGCACATTACACAGGTGTTAAAACAGGAGTAGACACAAGCAGATTAATTGCTACTATGTCAATCAATGAAGGAGAGTTGGTCATCAAAGAAGGCGGATTGCCAGCAGTGGAATCTCTTTTGACAACACGTTCGATAATGTATTCAACAGTTTATTTCCATTCATTTGCAAGGGGTGCAGAATTGATGTTAGCGAGAGCTACAGAACAAGCAATTTCTTCTGATACTTTCACAGTAGGTGAGTTTGAACATTTCACAGATCATCAGTTACTTTCTGAATTAAGCAGATCAACAGAATTTTGTAAGGAAGTTGTAGATAATTTTGAAAAACGGAATGTTCCAAAGCGTGCAATAAGTTTTACGAAGGAACAGTCTGAAGGTTCAGGATTAAGCAAATCCCAAAGTGAAGAGTACGAGGCAGCTATATCTTCAAAATTAAAAATTGATAAATCTAAAATTTATGTAGATATTCCTCCCTCAACAGTTGTTCCTAGTATGAAGGTAAAAATCTTGAAGGATGATGGTCAAATTGATTTGGCACGTAATCTTTCTAGATTGGTTTCAGGTCTATATGAGGCACAATTTGATCATTGGAGGGGACGCGTTTATGGCCCCCTTAATATGCAAAATGAAATTAATTCAGTTTCAAAGCAGGTTCTTGGTCTGTAGATGGCCAAAGCGATCAGAAATTTCATAGAAGTCCTAGGTTGGAAGGTAGACAAGTACAGTTGGGATGGCCATGCCCATCTATTTTATGTCAAAGAACCAGATAATTTAGATACAAAATTTGAGGAATTGAGAGTAGCGTTTAAAACAGCGAATAAATTGGGAACCGAACGTATTTTCCCAATGCTAAGGAAGGCAGGCGACGACCTGATCTTGGTTATTCTCCCACAGCCTACATTTGATTATTTCCAGAACAACATAAATTTGTATTTGTTAATTGCAACTATATTTACTACCACTTGGGCCGGATCTATGTGGTGGGCATCTTACTCTGATTCAGATGTCCTTGAGAAAAGCTGGTGGTGGTTAAGAATTTTGATAACTCCAGATGTATTTTTCATGGGTTTTCTAACATTTTCTCTTCCACTGATGGCAATTTTGGGAGCCCATGAAATGGGGCATTATTATTATGCCCGAAAGCACAATTTAGATGCATCTTTACCTTTCTTTTTACCTATGCCACCTATGATTTTTCCATTTGGAACAATGGGTGCTTTTATATCAATCAGAGAACCGATTCCTAATCGTAAGGCCCTTCTTGATGTTGGAGCTAGTGGTCCCATAGCTGGCTTGTTGGTAGCTATTCCTGTGACAATACTTGGTTTTTGGTTAACTGAAAAACATGCAGTTCCCGTTCCTGTAGACTCCGGAGATTCTCTTTTTCTTGGTTCGTCTTTCTTTTTTGATGTTTTGCATTCATTCGGGGAAACTTTTTTTCCTTCATCAGGAGATTATTTGTCGCACCCAGTTGTCCTTGCAGGGTGGACTGGTTTCTTTGTAACTGCACTAAATTTGATGCCAGCTGGTCAACTTGATGGGGGGCATATTGCTCGAGCCATGCTTGGCCCTAGAGCGAACACACTTTCTTTTTCTGTAATCATTCTTCTCATTTTGATGACATTTTATGGAATTCCTGGTTATGGGCCACCTTATTCAGGTTGGGCTGTTTATGCGATTTTAATATATTTTTTGGGTACTTCTCATCCTCCTCCTTCAGAAGAGTTATCGAATTTAGATTATTCTAGAGTTGGAGTTGGCATTATAACAGGTTTAATTTTGTTGACAACCTTTACTCCATCACCTATTTTTACAGTTGAATCGCCGTTTTCACTTGATATAGATGCAGATAGTGATACTTTTTATCCAAAAAATGGTACAATAAATTCTACTTTTATTTACATATCTAACGAGGGTGATTATGAAGGATGGGATAATTTATCCATATCTGTAGAAAATCCTAGGAATTATACAATTGAGTTGATTGTAAATTCTGTAAATGTTAGCAATGTAGGCGATTTAACACAATCCTCATCTAATTTTTCTAAATATGTCTGGGTCAAAGATTCTTTAAATAATTTAACACTTAATTTGACTTCTGGTTCCTATGCAAATTTATCTTTGTCTATATTACCTACCGGAGAAGTTGTTGCAGGGGAAGAGACAATAAATATTGAAGTTATAAGTAGAACCGAAAAAGTTTATACAAGAACGTTCTATATTGAAGTAGAGGAAGAATATTAGATGGAAGTTTTTCAAGGTAAAATCTGGATTTCAGGACAAGGTCTAACCGAAGCCTGCGTTGGAGTTGAGGGGGGCAAGATCCATTCTGTCAAGAAAATATTAAAAGGTTCTAAATTAACAAAAATATCAGGTTTGCTTATTCCAAGTGCATTAGATATGCATGTTCATTTTAGGGATCCAGGTTATCCCGATAAAGAAGACTGGTCAACAGGTTCCAAAGCTGCAGCATGTGGAGGTGTAACTGCAGTTGTTGATATGCCAAATACAAATCCATTTACTTCAGATGAGAAGACATTCTATGATAAAAATGACCTAGCTTCTTCTAAATCGGTTGTAGATTTTGGACTCGGTATAAATGTAGAAAAAGGATTAACAGAAAAGCCTTGGTTTGGCACTATACCATCAGCCTTCTGGAAACTATATCCTTATGGAATTAGTTCTGATGATTACTTTAGCTTTGCCAAAGAAGTTTTAGATAAAACACACAAACCTCTTGTAATCCATGGTGAACACCCTGATTTTATGAATGATAAACCTCTTACAAAATTATCAGATCATACAGATAATAGACTAAAGGCCGAACCTGAATGCTTAGTAAGGATGCCTGCCTCCTCAAATTTGCATGTTGCACATTTATCTACTTCTAAAGGTTTGAACAACATGCCTTCTTTGGCTACATCAGAGGTTTGCCCTCATCACCTGCTATTAAATCTTGATAATTGCCATTCGATAAATTGTAAAGTGGATCCTCCGCTTCGTACAAGTAAAGATAACAATATGCTATATGCAGCCTTCAAAGACGGGAAAATACCTATTCTTGCGAGCGACCATGCACCTCATACCGTTGAAGAAAAAGAGTCCTCTAGCCCACCTTCAGGCATGCCTGGAGTTGAAACTATGATCCCCCTTATGTTGAACGAAGTCTCAGAGGGAAGACTTAGTTTAGATCGTTTAATTAATGCAATGGCTGAAGCGCCAGCAAATAGGTTAGGTCTTGAACGGGGGCAAATTAAAGAAGGTCAAACCGCAGATTTCATTGAAGTTGACTTAGGAAATAGTCGTCGAATAAAAATTGATAATTTACATTCTAAATCAGGTTGGACTCCTTTTTTAGATTGGCCGGCCATTTTTCCGTCTAGAGTATATCGTCGAGGAGAATTAATTGTTCAGGATGGAGATTTGGTCGTTGAGAAAGGTGGCAAAAATATCTTTATTTGATTTTTTTTAAGCAGACGAAACTTTAATACTGCAACTAATCCAGTACATACCAATGCAAGATCTTTGGGTGCAGCTTAGGCATTTGATTTCGAGACCAAATATTTTGGTATTGATTCTCAGTAGTTTTCTAATTTTATCTATACCTTCTGAAGCAGATAAATCCAATTTTGCTGATGTGGAATTTCACTTGACAAGTGGTTGCACAGGGGAGTACTGTGAGTTTGGGTTGGAAGATCCTACAGGTGACAAAGCAAAGAATTGGGTCACTCAAACAGATCCTCCAGTTCAAAACGAGTATTATCCTCTTGCGACATGGGAGTTAAATATGGGAGGACCTCTTGATTTGGGAGATTCTTATAGTTATTTAATTTGGGTTGAATCTTCAAATGTAGAAGAAATAAATCTTAGAACCACGTTGTTTATATCATGGATTGATTTTTCAGTTGATCCTGCAGAATCTCGCATGACTAATATCTCTATTGCTGAAGTTACAAAAAGAGCACCTTTAGGCTCAATTTTAAATGGCAATTATACGGTAGAGTTAGAGGGCTCAGCATTAGACAAGAGTGACTTTCCAAATGGTGTTCCAGCTTACACTACGTTGGGGATGAAAGTCGAAACTAAAATAACTTGGATTGGAGATCCAAATCAAGTGAACCATTCGGCATGGCTTAAGTCAGATACTCCAGATTTTGATTCCACAATGGCAATGAATTTTAGATATGTTGATATAGAAGAAGATGTAGGTTATTTTGTAAATGATAGAGTTGATGAAGTCAATGAAGATTCATTGTTTATTAAACTAAATATAAGCAATGCTTTAGGTGCAGATAATTTTGATTATAGTAGTGCTAAATTATCAATTAATGGAGTTTCTAATGGAGGTAAGTTCCAAAATTCAGTCGAAGTAAAGAGTAAACATACTTATGCTATTTGGCTTCAAGGAATTTGGTATTATCAGAAGGATCAAAATATTGAATCAAATACTTACACAGTTGCAGTGTCAATAAAGGACATATATGGCAATACCTGGGAATCTGAAGTTGATTATGAATTAGAAGTCGATGAGTTCGGCCTTGAGATTGAGTTTGTGGATCCCTATAGCCGAAATGGTCAAGTACCTAAGGGAGGTATAGTTGATTATGAATTTGTAGTTTATAATAGAGGGAATACACGGGATATTTTTGAAATTAGCGTTGATGATTCTGAGTTACCTTCTAGTTGGACTGTATCATTAATCTCTCCATCTTCAGCTTCACTGGATCTCACAAGTAATCAGTTTGAAACCGTTAGACTAACGGTAGAAGTTCCAGTCTCGGTAGTTGGCGGTAGCAAAGAAAAATTTTCCGTATCAATCCAATCATCAAGTTCTTCAATTATCAAAGAAGAAGTGAAATTAGAGACTACAGTTCGAATTTATGGCGCAGCTTTTGTTTCTTCACCTGAGGAAGTAGTTATAGATCCTGATGAAATAGACAAAGATGGTTTTTATCGTTTCACAGTTAATTTAAGGAATACAGGCAGTGATCGAGATACTTTCAAAATTGAAGCTGCAATAGGTGGTAAATGGCCTTCACCTAGTGTTGAAATAGAGGACATTCAAATATCGGCAGTTACAATTGAAAAGGGTCAAATGCAAAAGCTTACTGTTGCTTTAAAACCTGTCAACTATGAGGATAATTTAGGAGAACCAGTTGATTTTATTCTAACTGCAAATTCTGTCTCTCCAGGTGATGGTTCAGCTATTCTTGAAGTTGATATTATAGTCGATATCCCCATAGATCGAGTAATAGATTTATCAATTAGTATAGATGATATTTTGGTTAATAGTAAACCATTATCTATGATAGGTCCGGAGGATTTGCCTCCTGATGAACCTATTAAAATCCAGGTTCTGGTATCTAATAATGGAGGCCAAGGCACAGGTTCTTTCGGTGTAAAGTTGTATGTTGGACAACTTGTAGAAGATGAATTTATTGTGGAACAAGGAGTCAGTGGTTTTGGAACTGAAACACTTATTTTGACATGGGACTCCCCATCACCTGGACCAATGACCCTAAGAATTAAAGTTGATAGTGATCTTCAGACCGAAGAATTACAAGTTAAAAGATCAGATAATTCTGTAACAGTCTCCTTAAATGTTGGTGAAAAAGGGTCTAATGTAAGTGGCGGTAGTTCAGATGATCCGTTGCTCATTGGCCCAAGTTCTTTGATTTTGGCTTTAGTCCTCTGTGTTGTATCTGTAATTCAAAGGCGGAAAATTTAAATTTCATAAGTATCAAGAAACTCTCCACAAAATGGGCAGACTTTCCATTCACTCTTTATTGGTTCTTGACATTTTCCGCAATATTCTTGATTCTCTTCTGCAGATTTTATTTGCCCACTCATAAGACCAAAATTTTGGTTAGCCAATTGTATTTCTTTATCTTGTTCACTTACAGAAATAGCATCTTCATCATCAAATCCTTCTAATTTTTCATTCCCTACTTGGCCTAATAATTCATTTAAAATAAGGTGTTCATTCTCTATAATTTCACCTTTTAGTTGTCTATTACTCCCATCTAAATTCTTAGCTTGTTTAATGCTAATCTCATATTCATCTTCTACAGGCTCCAACTTTGCTAAAATTCTAAATTTCTTTCTAACTCTTCTTCCTCTATTTGTTTTTGTCAGAACAAAATATAATAAAATTACGCCCGAAATTAAAATCAAAATAATGTTCTCTATAGATAAATTTTCTATTTCATTCTTAATTTCACCTAATACTAATTTATATGCCACATTACGTTCAGAATAGCAATATTATTTATGATTTGGCTCTGACAAGATTTTATATCAGCCTTATTTTAGAGTGAGAAAACTCCAGAGCCAGATTCCTCCCAATTCTAACGTAGCGGGGTGGGGTAGCTAGGAAATCCCGTCGGGCTCATAACCCGGAGATCGATGGTTCAAATCCATCCCCCGCTACCATTTTTATTAAGAAACCGTTCTAGCGTATTATTGCGTAAAATCTTTGAACATACTGCAGATGCAGGAATACATGTAGAAGCAGAGACCATATCTAAGGCATTCAAAGAACTTAGTTTAGCCTTTACAGAGATTATCACTGGAGGTAATTTGCCTGATGCTAAATTCTCCTTCGATGTCAGTCTAGAGTCTGAGGAGTTAGATACTATTCTCATTAACTATGTTTCATATTTGATATATCTCTTCGATACTGAAAATTTTATAGTCAGTTCTGTGAATCTTGATATCAGAACAAACATGCCTTATTCAATAACTGGCCAATTAGAGGGCGAATCTTATGATGAAGAAAAGCACGGTTATGGTGTTGAAATCAAGGCAGTTTCATATCACATGCTTGAAATTTCGTTAGGCCCTCCGTGTAAAATTATTATTGTTTTAGATCTTTAGAAAGTCTTAATCTATGCATGTTCTTAAAGAATTATGGAATGGACTGCAGTAGCGTATAAAAACGGTAAGTTTGTGAAGCCAATTTGGGAGTCCCATGGTTATAATTTCATTCCAACAGACGTCACTTTAAACGTCTCTGAAACAAAAAATCCTATTTTGTTTTTAGATATGGGCGGAATCATGCGCAATCGCCCTAATCCTTCTTTATTACCTTTTGACCCCGATAATACTTACGTTGATTTTGGATTGATTTGGGGTGATGATATTATTGATTTAATTATGCTTAATCGAGGCAAAGTAGTAATTCCTTTGAGAAAATTACAGGGTTTTGCTGAATTAGATGAAGCATTGACCTATGCCGAAGATGTTGCTATTGCCATCGATTGGTCACAATCAGTAGAAGCTGAACACAGTGACTTTTCAATAGATATCGTAGAGCTCTTACAATCACTTCATTATAGGAATCAAACCGACATTTTAATTTACAGTCTCAATGGAGATTATCCTTACATCCCAGCAGGCACTGCAGTTAATTTAGACTTAAAATTAGTCTATTTGTCTGAATTTAAATCACAACCACAATGGTCCAAAGGAGTTTTTGTTTTCGAGTAAGAATTATGCTACATATCGGAATTGATGATACAGATTCAGTCGAAGGCGGTTGCACTACTTGGTTAGCTACAGAAATAATTAATGATTTGGTTGAGTTTGATCTTATTGGCCCCCCTCGTTTGGTAAGATTGAATCCAAATGTACCTTGGAAAACTAGGGGAAATGGAGCCGTAGCTTTCACGTTTGGAAAAGGTATTGGTTCGAAAGAAAAAATTGGCCAATTTCAAAATAAGGAAATCTTCTCTTTTAAAAAAGGAGTAGAACTTAAATACGAAAAAAAAGCTATTGTTGAGAGAATTGCTCGTTTAATCTCAAAGCATTCACATCCAGATTCTCAACCCGGTATTGTGATTTCAGATTTATTTCTTCCAGAGGGACTTTATTGGCAGGGTGTAACTAGCATTGTTTCAGAAGAGGTTCTTTCAGATGCTTTAGATGGAGTTACTACCTATGGTCTTCGAGGTTCTAGAGGTATTTGTGGAGCAGCTTGCTCTTTAGCTTGGTCCGGAACTTCTAATAATCTGAATAAGGTATCATATACATGGGAACTTATTGGATATCGTGATATAGGTAAGTGGGGTACTCGAAGGGATATTAGTGCTGAAACAGTTGCCCAAGTATCAAATTTTGAAGGTGTTTTTTCTTGTAATGATACCGACGGCAAAGTCGCAATGGTTCCAAATTCGCCTTGTCCTGTGTTGTGGGGATTCAGAGGGATTAATCATAAATCATTATTACGTAATTATCAAAATTTAGGTCCGGAAAAGCCAAGTCGATGGCTTTTGTACAAAACGAATCAAGCCACAGATGATCATCTTTCTTCAAAAGAAATATCTGAAATGGAAGATGGAGATTGTATTTGGTTCGAAGCGTCAGTTTATTCAGAACCAAAAACAATTAAAGGTGGACATCGTTTTTTTGAGGTCGAAGATAGTAGCAAAAATATAGCAAAGTGTGCAGCATTTGAACCAACTAAAAACTTTAGACATGTAATTGATGATTTAGAGATTGGAGATTCATTAATTATTTGCGGTAGTGTTAAGAATAGAACAATTAATTTAGAAAAAATAAAAGTACTAAGTTTGGTTCCTCGTTTCAAAAAGCCAAGTAATCCTATTTGCGAGTGCGGTAGCAGAACGCATTCTTCTGGAAAAGATTCATACTACCGTTGCAAAGCCTGTAGGAAAAGATATGAAAGGCCCAAATCCCTTAAAATCAAATCAAAATTAGAACTAGATTGGTATGAGCCTCCTGCCTCAGCTAGAAGACACCTTACAACTCCCATTTCTTTGCTACGATAAGGAAATTAACACCCACTGAATTCATATACCGTGGATATTCTAGAAACATTGGTAGAAAAGTGGGAATACGCAATATTCCCATTATTAGGAACTCTAATTGGTTGGGGAACCAACTGGTTAGCTCTTAAAATGCTCTTTCATCCTCGTGAACCTGTTGAATTAGGGCCTTATAAATTACAAGGTTTAATTCCAAGTAGGCGGAACGATCTTTCAGGTACTATCGCTAAGACCATATCGGATGAATTACTTTCATCCGAAGATCTTGTTAAAGCAATGGAAGATTTGGATATTAAGGAAATAGCGCTATCTCAGGTTGAAAAAATTGTCAGAAACAAGCTAGAATCTCAAAATTTTCGTGAAATACCGGGAGTTGCAGCGTTTCAAGACACTATAATTCACACAGTTCAAACGATTGTATCTAGTCAAGTTGAAGATTCAATAGATGATTTTTTAGAACATATGGGAGAGCATGTTTCAGACAATCTAGATATTGTTAAGTTAATCGAAGATAAACTAGAATCTTTAGAAGATAGAAGGATTGAAGAAATTGTTAATGAAGTTTCTCGGAAAGAATTAAAGCATATTGAAAGACTTGGAGCTGTTCTTGGTTTTATAATAGGATGTTTGCAGGTGATATTGTTATGGTTGACAAACTAGAATCCCGTTTGCCTTATTTTGCATTAATTATAGGAATGTTTGCTATTTCTACATCAGCTATTTTTATTAGGTACAGTGAAAGTCATCCTATAGTCATTGGTTCATATCGACAAACTTTTGCCACATTTTTCTTCATTCCATTTTTATTTAGAGGCGGATTTAATGAATTGCGTTCTTTAGCATCTTCTAAGATTATGGAAATGTCATTCACAGGTTTTTTATTAGGTCTTCATTTTATATTTTTTATTTCTTCAGTTAAATCTACATCAGTTGCAGCTTCTGTTCTTTTGGCAACTTGCCATATAATTTATGTTGCAATTATAGGTTGGATTGTATTTGGTGAGCGTCTCAGTCAGAAAGCTATATTTGGTACTATCTTTTCACTTATAGGTATTTTGATTCTTTTTGGTGGCGACTTAATAGCTGAACCTGGTAATTTTGAAGGTAATATTTTTGCATTTGTGGCAGGATTTCTAGCCGGTTTGTATTATCTTAGCGGCCGTCGTTTACGTAAGGAAATTACACTTCCAACTTATGCATTTGTCGTTTATTTTTTTAGTGCACTAACAATGTGGATTTTGGTATTTATTAATGATTTAGAATACACCAATTTGCCTTTTTTTGAGATTCAATTATTTCTCTTAATGGCCTTAATCCCAACTCTCTTGGGCCATACAATGCAAAATTGGGCCTTGGGTTTTTTACCAGCCTATATTGTATCAATTTCTCTTCTAGCTGAACCCGTTGGATCAGGCCTCCTAGCATGGCTTATTCTTAATGAATTACCCAGTTTAGGTGTGTTTGTAGGTGGCGTTATAGTTATCTTTGGTTTGTATGTTGTAACTACTGCTGAGCAAGAGGTTTAGTCTTTTTTTTCAAGAATTTTTTTACGTTTATTTCTTTCAGCTAATTCTTTTAATATTACTGATGCAACTTCAAGTTCATTCCCTCCAGTGATTTTAGTTAGAGCTTCACTTGTTTCATTTATCTTCTTTTTGCGTATTATTTTCTTTCTTACGGCCATATTGCGAATCTTCAGAGGGCCGTTGTAAATAAATGTTAGAGTGCGATGTAAATTGTTTTAAGCCCCCTACTTTATGATAGTAATATGTCTGGTTTAACGCTTCTCAGGGATGAGGAACTGAAAATGCAATTAAGACCACACATGCTTTCATTTTTTCATCTATATATTGTGTTCTTCTTACTTTTAGTTTGGGCTTATGTTATCTACGATTTTTTTGCTTCAGATAAATTCAAGGATTTTCCACTGTATGATATAATAATTATAATCCCTTTTGCTAATGAAGTTTTAGCTGGAGCTATAATTTGGTCTTTGGCCTTGTTTGTTGTAGGTTTTATATCTAGATATTTTTTTATGGATTCAGGTGGAAATAGCATATTTCTTTTATATTGCGGAATTGCAGTTTTAGGCATAATAGTATTGTCTTATCATCGCTGGAAGAATTTGGGAGATACGATGGACTTTGGCCGTTGGTTTATTCCAGGGATAACCACAGCTGTTGCACTGTTAGGATTATTTTCAGTTGATGCCTATCGCCGTTCATTCACATATTACTTGACAGATAATAGGATAGTTCTTCAAAGTAGTTTTCTTATGAATCGTAGCGAAAGACAAGTTAGATATAATCATATTGAAGACATAAAAATGGAACAGGGTATAGTTGGAACTATTTTTGGATATGGTACTGTTTTACCACTCACAGGTTCGGGTCTCGGTACGGGTTCAGATGAGTCTATGATTATTGCAGGTTCTGGTGCCGAGGTTAAGGGATTAGGAAGTATTGGTTTGGCAGGCGGTTCAAGGAGTTCATCAAAACGCACAAGACACAATCCTAACGATTGTCTTTTTGGTGTTCCATCTCCTAGTAAAGTTAGAGACTTAATAACTGAAAATATCCAGGCAGATACAGGTGTTGAACATTTGAAAAATATTAAAGAGCTTCTAAGTAAAGAAGATGAAAACGATTAATATTATCCAGTTCTTAAACTGACATTAGCTTCTTTTAGCATATTTAGGGAGAGGTTGAAATCTTCCATCCATCTATCAGGAATCTCAACTCCATTAGGATAGACTACTTCAGAAACTCCAGCTTGAATTAATGATCTAGCACATCGTGTACATGGTGGCCAAGTCACATAGGTAGTACATTCTTTCAGTGAAATGCCAATACGTGCAGCATGCATAATTGCATTTTCTTCGGCATGGCATATCATAGGATATTTTATTTCACGATTATTTAATCTATCATCACTGTCCTTTATTCCTCTTGGCAGCCCATTAAATCCAGTACTTCTTATTTCTCTATCAGGTCCGACTACAACACATCCTACTTTGGTAGAGGGATCTTTGCTCCAAGACGCAATTTGCTTTGCAAGTTCTAAAAAACGTTCATCCCACTTACTCATCTAAACTACATTTGTAACGGGTCCATATAGCTATCTATGTCTTTCTTGTCATTTTGCATATCTTACAGTTACATACAGTTTTCCTTGCAGGACAATATTCTCTACCATAAAAAATAATCTGTAAATGCAATTTATGCCATAATTTTTTATCAAAGATTCGTTTGAGATCGTTCTCTGTTTTATCAACGTTTTTCCCGTTCGATAGTCCCCATCTTTTTGCAAGTCTATGTATGTGGGTGTCTACAGGAAAGGCAGGTTGACCAAAGACTTGAGACATGATTACTGAGGCAGTTTTGTGCCCGACACCAGGCAAATCTTCTAATTCTTCAAATTTATCAGGAACTTTTCCATCGTGCTTTTCTAAAAGTTGTTTAGCCATTTTCTTAATATTTTTGGATTTAGTAGGTGCTAATCCAATTTGCTTGATATGAAGTTCTATATCTTTACTATCCATCTTGCTCATTTTTTCGGGACTATTGGCAATTCTGAAAAGTTTTGGCGTAATTTCATTAACCTTCTTATCTGTACTTTGAGCACTGAGCATAACAGCAACCAAAAAAGTAAAGTTATTTTCATAATCTAAAGGTATTTTGGGGTTAGGATATAATTTATCTAAAGTATCTATAATAAATTCTAGTCTTTCTTTTTGTTTCAAAGTTGCCCCTTAACGGCCTTTAAAATTTGGTTTTCTCTTCTCTATAAATGCTTTTATTCCTTCTTTACCGTCATATGAATTAAAGCATTCAATGAAAGTTTCTTGCTCATACTTTAGCCCTTCTTCTAAACTCATTCTAGATGCAGCTTTCACACTTTTTTTGGCTTTAATTACTGCGAATCTAGACTTTTCTGAAATAGTGTGTGCTAATTCTAATGTTTTATCTCTTAATTCTTCAGATTTGCATATGTCATTAACAAGCCCATACTCTTTGGCTTTAGTTGCATCAATCATGTTTCCGGTTAGAATCATTTCCATTGCTCTTCCTTCTCCAATTAAGTTAGTGAGTCGTTGCGTCCCTCCAGCACCAGGTATAATCCCAATATTTATTTCAGGTTGACCTAGTTTCGCAGTGTTGCTTGCTAGCCTTATGTCACAAGACATTGCTAGTTCTAGCCCCCCTCCCAAACAAAATCCGTCTATCATAGCTATAACTGGTTTAGCCATATTCGACAATACGTTGGTAATTCTCCAATCATTCTCCATTTCTTCTCTATTGTTTAAATCCATTTTAGAAAATTCTTTGATGTCAGCTCCAGCAATAAATGCTTTACTCTTTGCACCTGCAAGAATGCATACGTCTATGTTGTCATTCTTGTCAAAATTTTCAAATGCCTGAGCCAAGTCCCTTCGCACTTTCGAACTTAAACTATTCAACTGTTTTGGACGGTTAACGGTTACAATTCCAATCCTTCCTTCTACTTCAACTAAAACATCGGACATAATTCTCTATTCAGCCTCATTTCTTGAAGGTTTCTATATTATTTTTCATCTAAATTACCACATGAAGGGCAAGTTACTATTTCATCAGGAAGTGGTTTTATGAACATTCCTCCGCATTCGTTACACAATAAATCACCATCCATCTCAGTAAAATTTGGAGTTTGGTCTACAGCATCAGCAACAACATCGCCCATAATTTCAGTTGTTCCTCTTCCTAAAAAATAATAACCTGCAGCTCCAGATATAGCAAGCAGGAGTCCACCTATTCCTAGATATAATGGCAATGAGACTTCATCGTTTTCTTCATCAACAACTACAGTCGTTTCAGTCTCTATAGTAAGATCAATATAATCGGTTTCTAAATCAGATTCAAATCCTATACGATCAACAGTTGAAACAGAATAGTAATAGATTTCCCCCATTTCTACACCATTATCTCTATAGAAAAGGTACAAATCACCATATTCTACAGTTCCAATCAATTTTCCCGTTTCATTTTCTTTGGTCGAACGATATACTCTATATTCTAAGATATCATCGGAATCTTGTAGAGTTGGTTGAACAAATGACACAACAACATCTATAGTGTTGTTAACTATCATTTTGTTATCAGTTAGTTTTAGATTTTTGATGCTGTTGGGTCTTTCTCTGTCCACTATAACTTCAGTATAAATATCTCTGTTCTCAAAGTTCCCAACCTCATCATAAGCTATAATTTTAAAGTAATAATGAGACTTGTTTTTGAGTGTTATACTAATTGGTAAATCATCTAGAGTACAATCTATATTTATTTGACAACCTTCATATTTTATCCATTCACCATGAGATACTTCTGGTAAATCATCTACTATTGAATAATACAATGTAAAATTGACAGTATCTTCTAAAGCCTCTAAATCAATCTCAATTTGAGCTGCATCAGTTAAGTTTGGATGATTTGCTATTCTTGTATTTGGAGCTTTAGTATCTATAGTTATTTTTCTGGAACTTTCAGAAACACCTCGGTTTCCAGCATCATCATAAGAAATAACTCTAAATTGATAGATTCCATCATTGTAGCTCTGATTTTCGGAGTTGAATGGAACATTAAAACCAATCCATTTTGATTTTTGCAAGACGCCATCATTCAGGCTTGTCCACAAACTCCAGTTTTCTTCAGATGTTAAAAATCTATATTGAATTTCATATCCTTCAATGTCATAATCAGTTACAGACCAATCAATCGCAAAATATTTCAGGTTTGTCAAGTTTCCTTCAAGTCCTAATTCAATTTGTGCGTAAGGGGCAGAAACATCAACTAAGGTTTCACAATCATATTTGTTTTCCTTATTTTCGATTTGATTATCATCATCACCACCAACTGATCTAAAACGATATTTGTGTCCGTCTTTTCCTTCTGTGAATAGAGCATATTCTTCATCAACGGAATAATTACCTAGAATCTTCCATTCTGACCAATTCTGTCCAAAAGTTCCATTGTCGCTAGAATATTCAATAATAATATATTTGGTGTCATTTCCCATAATCTCATTATTTTGATACCAGTCTTCAATTTCCCAACTAATTTGGAAAGAAGTATTGTTAACTAAACTTGCTGAAGTTGCAAAAGTACCAGGTGGCAATATATCAGCAATCACATACATTCTTGCTTTAACAGTTATGTGTTTTATGTCCAAAGTAGTTGAGTTCATCGAAGCCACGGAAATATTAAATTCGCCAACTGAGAATTCAGTCACAGAAGTATTTAGAGCAATAGTCAAATTTATCGTCCCTTCATAAGCAAAATCAGCGTATACAACTGATTCGTAATCTACGATTGTAAAATTTGCGGTATCATTTAAGGTTACATTAATCTCATATGAATCTTCTATGTTACCTTTGTTGTAGATCCATATTTCGAATTTATAATTCCATTCCTCTTCACAACATGCTTCGTCTTGTGATACAGGTTTGTCACTTATTGGAGCTACCAATTCGAAATTATATACGGGCAGTACTTCTAGTTTAAGAGAAAGATATTCAGGTTGGAATCCCCAAGCGGAGGATTTAGGAGTTACACTGATTAGTTCCTCATCAAACCATTGTGTTTGGCCCGTTTCTCTAACGACAGAAGCCAGAACATTTTTCCCAACCTTTAACACACTTGCATTGAATTTGATTTCTTCGTTCCAATACTCGGCATAGTGACCTTGCCCCCATCCTAAGTCATCGAATATTTCTTCACCATTAAGATAGTATGTTCCATAGTTATTCGCAGCCATATTCAGACTCAGTGTGTCATTTTCATAATCACTAGGATCATCAATGTAAAAAATGTGCCTAAAGTAGGCATAATTGTTCCCAGTCCATTCAGTATTGTAGTCGATGCCACTCAAGTCACTGTCTCCAAATGGTGCCGGAGATAAAGTCCAATTTGAGTTTGGCACAAAATCAATCTCTGTCCACGTTGTGTTATCTTCTTCATAAAGTCTATCACCAGTTGAGTTAATCCATTTCCATTCAGTTTCGTTGTCCCGTCCACTTTGAACAATTATGTTTTCTACTTCACCGTGGTATTGAGACAGTGCAGACAAGGTTAACCCATAAACTCCAGAATATGTTTCGTTATCAGGCGTTATTTTAAGCTGTACTGTGCCCATTTCACCAGGTGCAAGATTAATGACGTTAGGGACGAATTCTACATCCCACTCAGTAAATGTTCCAAATATTTGGAAAGTATAATTATCGTCCACATCACCTTCATTGGATATGGTTATATTGTAAGTTAAAAGTTCGCTAGTGTTGCCTATAAGGTAATCCTCATCAACTGAAAAATTATAGGCATAGTATCCTACATGTATGAATCTTGTTAGGCTTTCATTCAGAACCTTTGCTGTTACGTTGAATTCACCTAGTCTGTCTGGCGTCCAGTCTACTCTCCACTCAAAAGTTTTATTATTTTCTATTTCAATTGTCAGGTTTGCAAATTCAGTTCCTTCTATTTCGAGTGTCACATTAAGATCCGTCACATTGCTTTCTTCATTGTTAAAGAAATCAATTCCAAGTACTAGATTATCGCCAAGAACAATGGGGTTTTCTTTCCATGCTTGAACATTCTCTACAAGTTCGACATCAAGCCATTGTTCACCGTCACCCCCGCCCCAAGTACTATCCGTTCCTCGTATGGCAAGAACGTTTTCACCTATAATTAACCATTCTGGATTAGGGCCTGATTCGGAGCTTCCATCATAGGTCAGTTCGTGATTCCAATATTCAGCGTCTGATTCTCCGCATCCCCATCCGCAGCTTCGAATGAGATTTCCGTTCAGGTAAGCAGTATAGTAATTGTTGTATGCTAATTTCAGGGTGGCACTGAGTGTCTCATCATTACCCTCATAAGTAAAGTAATGGCGGATTACGATGTAGTCATTTTCTCCATTTTCAGTTTGCCAGATTGTCCCAGGGTTGACTCCATCAAGTTCATCGTTACCGAATGGTCCAGCGCTTGAATTCCACTCGGTGTCGTCAAAGTCCATTGCGTACCAATCTTGAGGAATATCATCATCATCATCGTAAAAATTGTAGTTGTATACTGTAGCATTATCTTTTCCGCTGGAAACAATAGTTATAGGGTCGCCATTTTCGAAATCATTGGTGTACTTTATACTATCAATATTAACATCTGGTTCTTCACCATTAGTGCTGTTTGTAAATAGAAGAAATATGAGAAAAAATGAGAAAATGCCAAAAACCTGTTTAGAGTACACGTAGCTATACGGCGAATTGTATAATTAATGTTTTGCTAATTTCATTATGACTGAAATTAATTCAGATAAATCAGTTGTGTAATGGTGATAATCTGCTTTGCCTATAACTTTTGAATCATTTGTGTTCACAGCAATACTAAATCCTGATCTTTCAAAAAGAGGTAAATCAACTACAGTATCTCCTATAGAGACTACATCTTTTTTTTCTAAATTCATTCTTTTCAGAAGCGAATCCATAACAGGACCTTTAGTATTTCCTCTTACATTTATAGTTGCTTTTAGCTTCCCATTTGAATCATCCACTAATTCATTTGCTAGTGCACATTCCATCTTCCATTTTTCAGCCCATTTATTGGCCAAGAATTGTATTCCACCAGAAATTATCACAGTTTTAATTTCATTAGAATGCAAAAAATCAATCAATTTTTTTGCACCTTTTACAGGTTTTATTTTATCTAATATTGAATTTATATATTCTTCATTCACTTTTTTTTTGGTAGCACTTTGCCATAATTTGATATCAGCCTTCACAAAATCTTGATCTGATATTCTTCTATCGATATACAATCTCAACATTTCACTATTATCTGTTTCAAAATGTTCATGTATGTAGGCCCAACATGATCTAGGTTCTAGTAAAGTCCCATCCATGTCAAAAACAACAAGTTTTATATTTCTCATTTATCCAAAAGAAGATGTAAATCTATCAGTAGGTCCAGTTTCCCTTTCTAACATCATTTTCATTTGTTCTTTAGACATTGAATGTGCTTTTTGGGCCATTTCATATGATTCCCTTGCATCTTCTTCTTCCATTTCAATTTGGAAACTTAACCCGGAATACATAATTGATTCTTTTCCCTTTTCAGGAAATATAGCTAGTAAACTAACTTCGGGATTTGACTGAAACTCTACATTATTGTATGCCTTTGTTTCCCCTTCAGTAGGCATAAATACAATTATTTTTTTAGCTTTAAACATAATTGATTAGTTACAGCCTCTTCAAAAGCATTTATTGTTTTATTATATCTAATTCCCGCTCCATCTTTCTTCTGCATTCATAGTCTTCATCTAAATGGTGCCAATGATTTACTGTATTTTCTCCAAGCCTGTAAGATAAGAATACAGTTTCAATTCCTCTCAAAGAGTTAAAATTGGCAATTCCTAGTGTAGGATCATCAATTTCAACACCCAATTTCCCTAATTCAATGTTTAAGTTATTTACAGTATGAATATTATTTTCAAGTTCGATTTGTAATTCTTCCCAACCGGGCCTTAATGCAGCCCTATAGTCATCTCTCACTTCTTCCATTATTTCTTCTAGTTGTTCTTCCAACATTTCTTGCCTTACAGAATGTTCGGACAAATCATTAAGCATAGGATTGATTGATACTAAGAGTCCGTTTGCCTCTTCCACGGTGAAAAGCCTAATGGCGTTCCTTACCATGGAGTTGAGTACTTAGGAATGGGCAAATAAATAGAACGGTACCCTAAGTTACACGGAAACATTCAATAATCGCCGTTTCTATGACATCAGATATTTGTTTATGACTACGTCCCATTCTCATCCCGATAATTTTGTCCGTAGACACATTGGCCCATCACCAGAAGACATAAAATCAATGCTAAAAGAATTAGGATATAGTGACTTATCAAGTTTTTCTTCATCTATTATTCCTAATTCAATACTAAATAAAAATCCATTAAATCTTCCACAAGCCTTATCCGAATCTGAAATCGTTTCTAAACTTAGTTCAATCGCTTCTAAAAATAAAATATTCAAGAATTATCTAGGACATGGTTATTATGGCACCATAACTCCAAGTGTAATTAAACGAAATATTCTTGAAAATCCAGGTTGGTATACTCAGTACACACCTTATCAAGCTGAAATAGCACAAGGCAGGCTTGAAGCACTTCTTAATTTCCAAACAATGGTTTGTGATTTTACAGGTATGGAGATTGCAAATGCATCGCTCCTTGATGAAGCAACTGCAGCTGCAGAGGCCATGAGTATGGCCTGTAATGCATTAAAGGGCCGCCGTTCAACATTTGTCTTGGCAAGTGATATCAATCCTCAAATTTCTAATGTTGTTAAAACTAGAGCACATCCGTTAGGACTAAAAGTAATAGAAGGCATAAATTCAATTGATGAAGATACTTTTGGGATATTTTTGCAGTATCCTACAAGTTCAGGATCTATAGAGGATTATTCCGGAATAGTAAAACAAGCACATGCAAATGGTAGTCTTGTCATTGTTGCAGCTGATTTGTTATCGCTTTGTTTATTGAAGCCGCCTGGTGAATGGGGTGCAGACATAGTTATTGGCAATTCACAAAGATTTGGAGTTCCCATGGGTTTTGGGGGTCCTCATGCAGCCTTTATGGCTACTAAAGAAAAATATAAGAGAAATTTGCCAGGTAGACTGGTAGGCGTATCAAAGGACGTACATGGAAATAAAGCTTTACGATTAGCTTTACAGACTAGAGAGCAACATATTCGTAGAGACAGAGCCACAAGTAACATTTGTACAGCACAAGTTCTTCTAGCAATCATGTCTTCTATGTATGCTGTTTACCACGGCCCTAATAATCTTAGAAAGATAGCGGAAAGAGTTAATTATCTTACAAATGTTCTACAAAACAGTCTTTCCTCTGGAGGGTATATGGTTAACACAAAATCTTTTTTTGATACTATTATGGTGGAGAAAAAAGATAAAAATTTAGTTTCCAAAGGTATAAAAGAAAAAATAAATTTTTGGGATTACGGGGATGCAATAGGAATATCCTTAGATGAGACTACTACAAAATTAGATATTGAAGTCCTTCTCAAATTTTTCGATGTTGAATGGTCAGAACCTAGGACAAGTGTCATTCCAAAATCTTTGGTTAGAGAATCTGATTATTTGACACATCCTACATTCAATAAATATCATTCAGAAACAGAAATGCTAAGATATATTCACAAATTAGAATCTAAAGATCTTTCTTTGAATACAAGTATGATTCCTTTAGGTTCATGTACAATGAAATTAAATTCCGCCACTGAAATGGAAGCTATTACGTGGCCCGAATTTTCTAATATTCATCCTTACGCACCTCTCAATCAAGTAGGAGGTTATATGCAATTATTCTCAGATTTAGAATCTTGGCTCTCTGAAATCACAGGTTTTAAAGGTATTTCATTGCAACCTAATGCAGGTAGCCAAGGTGAATATGCAGGTATGTTGGCCATTAGGGCTTTTCATCATTCTCGAAATGATTTTAATAGAAATGTATGCTTAATCCCAATATCAGCACATGGTACTAATCCTGCTTCTGCAGTTATGGTTGGTATGAAAGTTGTAGGTATCGGTTGCGACGATTTGGGTAATATTGACTTAGACGATCTCAAAGTTAAAGCAAAGAAGCATTCTTCTGAATTATCAGCTATAATGGTAACTTATCCTTCTACACATGGGGTCTTTGAGGGAAAAATAAAAGAAGTTTGTGAAATAGTTCATTCAAATGGTGGACAAGTCTACATGGATGGCGCTAATATGAATGCTATGGTCGGGCTTTGTAAACCTAGGGAGATTGGCGCTGATGTTTGTCATCTTAATTTACACAAGACATTCTGTATTCCACATGGAGGTGGTGGACCAGGAATGGGTCCTATCGGGGTGGCTTCACATTTGCTTGATTTTTTACCCTCAAATCCGGTTTGCCCTGCAGGTCTTGTAGGCCCTGTGTCAGCAACTAATTGGGGGAGTTCTGGCATTCTTCCTATTTCGTGGGCATATATTGCTATGATGGGTCCCGAAGGTCTAAGAGAAGCTACACAAGTTGCTATTTTGAATGCAAATTATATGGCTAAACGACTTTCTAAGAGCTACAATATCTTATACAAAGGTAAAGCAGGGTTCGTGGCGCACGAGTGTATAATAGATACTCGTGAACTATTGTCAGAAGTAGGATTAATAATTGATGATATTGCTAAAAGATTGATGGATTATGGTTACCATGCACCTACTATGTCTTGGCCAGTGGCTAATACATTAATGATTGAGCCTACAGAATCGGAATCAAAAATGGAGCTAGATCGATTTTGTGATGCAATGAATTCTATAAGAACAGAGATAGTAAATGTTACAGATCCTCATGACAATCCTCTTCGTGGCGCTCCACATACTTCTTTAGAAATAGCTTCAAGTGATTGGTCACATTCCTATTCTAGAATGACTGCAGCATACCCTTCGGAATACAATAGACGTCACAAATTTTGGCCATCAGTTGGTAGAATTGACAATACTTGGGGTGACAGAAACCTAATATGTTCTTGCCCAGATGTAGATGCATATATGGGAGATAATTAATGTCAAAGATAAAAATGTATGGAACACCTACATGTAAAGATTGTGTTATTGCCAAGCAAGTGTTTCAAGAATTAGGAACTGATTATGAATTTATAAATATAGTAAATAATGAAGAAGCTACAAAAAAGGCAATCGAATTGAACGCTGGTGTTCGGAGAATACCTGTAATTTTATTTGCAGATAATACTATTTTAGTTGAACCTACTGGTGAAGAATTAAAGGCTAAAATGGCATTAGAATAGGTACTTTTTTCTTGTATTTTCATTAAGGTAAGCCTTTTTATGGGTGAGCTAAAGTGCGATTACGGTGTTTGATAGTTAGGACGCCAGCCAGAGGAGAAATTAATGTCAACTAAAATTACGAAGGCAGTTTTGCTTGCCACCCTTGTATTTGGAACTACATTGTTAATGTTCAGTCCACCAGCTGATGCACAGGCGGCAGTTGCTTATTCTATCAGTTTTACAGATGGTCAAGTTAATCTTGATGTTAGGCCTGGTGCTAGTGGAGTAGGTTGTACTGAGATGGTTGTTTCTAATGAAGGGCAAGCTACAATTGACGTTGATGTTGCTTTGAGTGGAGGTGGAGTAACTATTTCACCAGGAGCAGTTTCAGTAACTCTTGC
>CAZWJS010000019.1:0-4173 GCA_964634895.1 uncultured archaeon
ACGTTATGGACAATCTCAAAGAAGAGAGAGAACGTGGTGTAACTATTGATGTTGCACATAAGGAATTCAAAACTGATACCAAACACTTCACAATTATCGATGCACCTGGCCACAGGGATTTCGTTAAAAATATGATTACTGGAACATCCCAAGCTGATGCTGCAGTTCTTGTTGTAGCTGCAGATGATGGTATTGCTGCACAAACAAAAGAACACTTGTGGCTTTCAAAAGTTATGGGTATTGAGCAAATGATTATTTCTGTTAACAAAATGGATATTACTAAACCTGCATACAGTGAAGATCGGTTTAATGAAGTTGTTAAAGAGGTGAAAAATATGTTGGGAATGGTCGGATTTGGTGATGATCAGGTCAATATCTTGCCTGCTTCAGGCTGGAAAGCGGATAATATTAAAGAAAAAGGCGATAATTTATCTTGGTGGAGTGGAGATACCTTGTTAGGTGCATTAGACAAACTAGATCCGCCTAAGGGTTCTGCTGATGCTAGTGTGAGAATCCCAATACAAGATGTTTACAAAATATCTGGCATAGGTGCTGTACCTGTCGGCCGTGTAGAAACCGGAACTATAAAAGCTGGAACAAAACTTATCTTCAAACCATCAGCTCACTCTGGTGGTAAGGTTGGAGAAGTAAAATCCGTTGAGATGCATCATGCTGAAGTTCCATCTGCTGGACCTGGTGCAAATATCGGATTTAACTGCAGAGGTATTTCTCACCAAGACATAAGGAGAGGAGATGTTGGTGGACCTGAGAATGACCCGCCTACCGTTGCTCGTGCGTTCAAGGCTCAAGTTATGATACTTGATCACCCTAATGTGATTACTGCAGGTTACACTCCTGTATTCCACTGTCATACTGCACAAGTTGCATGTACCTTTGATAAATTGTTAGCTAAGATGGATCCTCGCACTGGCCAAGTTACTGAAGAGAACCCTGACTTCTTGAAAAAAGGAGATGCTGCAATGGTATTAATCAAACCAACAAAGCCTTTAGCGATAGAAGAACAATCTAAATTCAAACAATTGGCTAGGTTCGCTATTAGAGACATGGGAGCAACTGTTGCTGCCGGTATGTGTCTAAAAATAGAAGAACACTGGGATTAAAATGATAATAAAAGGCTCCAAAAAAGGCATCCAGTAGAGCTTGTATCTCTTTGCATGCCTTGAACTATTCAATAGTTGATGGTGTCTGTGAACAAATCAAAACCATATCTGACCGAACTGGAGTAGATATGACGGGACCTATTCCCTTACCTACTAGAAAATTAAAAGTACCTGTAAGAAAATCACCCGATGGAGAAGGTTCAGAAACTTGGGACCGTTGGGAAGCTAGATTACACAAGAGACTTATCTACATAGATGCAGATGAAAGAGCAATGCGACAACTTATGAGAATACAGATTCCAGATGGCGTAAAAATCTCTATACAAATACAAACTTAGACATAAGCTGCCATCAGTATACAAAACATAGTTGCAGAAGAATAGATTGGCAACCAAGAATAACGAGCAACTTCAATCACAGCATTAGCTGCAGCACTAATCCTATCTTGTTTACCTTGACCCAGAATTTCAACACCGCCTACATAAACAGTGCCCATTGCAGATTCAGCAAACGACAAATCATCAATTGCCTCTCGTATTGACTGCTTGGCAACAGGAAGGAGGCTATCACTATCAGATAATGGATTGAAGCCACCTGGCTTAACATTGACATAATGATTGTCTGTAGTGGCAAACAAAATTTCATCAACGAATCCTGCTAATCCCTTTTCTAATTCATTATTAAGACCCGGTGATAATCCATTTGCATCCCATAACAAGATTGCTGTTAGATGTGAATTTTGATCTTCGGACAGAGGGCTATTTTCAAGAACCAAAGTTCTCAAACCACCTGGTCCTAAACCTTTCGTTAAATCTTCACCCGGAATATAAGAAATACCTGCCTTTAGTTTTCCCTTCACTGTGGATGAATTTAATTTCAATGCTTTGGAAGCTGAGATTTCAAGCATAGATCCTTCTTTTGTTCCTGCCGCTAATGGTTGCCGGCCCCACCCCTCCTGATTGTGCAAATCAATCATAACACGTTTTCCACTTATATTAGATGATGACCTTTCCAAACGTGCTGAAAGTTCTGGTAAAATATCATCACTATCACCCGGTTTAACAAAAACAATCTTGCCGTCCCCAATACCTATCACGTAAGCTACGGGCAAATCACCATCTTTAACTGTTGAATAAAAATCTGAACTATAAGTCGCAGATTCAGAAGCTTTGACCATAGCCTTAGAAATTCTAACTAAATCTTCATCTCTCAAAGGATTATGGTCATTTGTGGAGGCGCCATGAAAAGCAAATCCAAGACCTGGCAGATGTGGATCAATCTTAACTGGCAAATTTGAACCACCTAATGTACCTAATGGGCCTGGATGAACGCCAGGAATTGCAAGAAATGCAACTATTTCTTCATTCTTGCGAATTGAAATCCAATTATTTTTGGTTTCAATGACTTGACATATCTCTCTTATAGCTTCCGTCAAACGACGGCCATCTCCTGTCGAAAAATGATCAATAAAAGCAGACATATGCCGAGTTCCACTCACGCCAACTGCCTTTTTGTAAGGTGAATCTACCAAATATAAAAAGAAATGACTGGCTAATACTAACGATAGGGTGGCCAATAAACCAAATCTAAAATCTGTTTCAGACACACCATACCAGAAAAAGTAAACTGATACTACAGGAGAAATAAGAGAAAGAGGAAAGGCTATTCGGGCTGGTGCACTACCGTGTGACCTGACAGTCAAATACCACAAACCTCCCATACAACCAAAACCAAAAGCTAATCCTTGGCTAGGCACTCCAAAATAGTTTCCAACTAAAGTAGTTACTATCATCAAAAATGAGCCAGTAGCTCCTGCTTGCAAACCGTACCTAATAGGATAACGACCATCCCAGTGCCAAGAGATATTAGAAACCAGATACGAAACAAGGAATACTGGTAAAGAGAAAGTGATAAAACCAAAAATGACAAAATCTAATACTGATTGTGCTCTACCTAAAGTTAAAAAGGCAGTGTAAACCAAAATAAAAGTAACGACTATGAACAAAATAAAACTGGAATAACCTCTAGGTGTATGATGCAAAAATGCAGATAGTCTTGCTGGTGGCGGACTAACTTTATCGACTTTTAATTGATTAACCATTTTTTTAAGAATGTATCGAATTAATTAAAGATGACATGTCGCTTACTAGTTTATTCGATGTTTCAACTAAAGTACCTGTCACAACTATATCGGCCCCTGAAGAAACTACCTTTGCTGCAGCTTCGGGAGTGCGTATACCTCCGCCAACAATTAAAACAACATCGATAGATTTCTTCACTGCCTTAATAATTTCATCGGGGACTGGTTCTGAAGCTCCTGAACCTGCTTCAAGATAAATATAATTCATGCCCAGATACTGGCCTGCTAATGCATGAGAAACTACTAACTCAGGATTGTCTCTAGGTAAAGGTTGGGCTTGGCCCACTCGGCCTGCTGCCATTCCTGGTGCCACAACTAAATATGCCATAGACAACGGCTCAAGGCCTGTCTTTTGAACCCATCGAGCACTTGCTATTTGCTCTCCAACCAAAAATTGACGACTCTCACTATTAAGTAGTGACATGAAGAAAATTGCATCAGCTTTACCTGAAACTGATGAAGCGTGTGTTGGAAATAATATTACTGGCATATGTGTTATATCTTTTATTGCCTCCACCGCAGAATCAACTTTTTCTAAACTCAAATCTGTAGAACCTCCCACCATAAAACCATCAGTACCAGCATTTGCAGTGTGAACTGCCAAATCCACTAATTGATCAGAATCCATCTTACCTGGATCCAATAATGTGAAGTGTATAGGATGTTTTTGGCGGCGATTGATTATGTAATCATGAACGGACAAGAGTATACGAATTTAATAAGACCATAAAAGAGCAGCGGGTACAAAATTTATCCAAAAAAACTACTCCCACTCCATGTCAAATTCCATCTCTTCTTCCTCATCATCAGTCGGGGATGACTGAACAGGAACTGGCGCTGCATCAACTGCTACTGGAGCTGCATCAACTGCCACGGGCGCTGCATCAACTGCCACGGGCGCTGCATCAACTG
>CAZWJS010000019.1:4273-28299 GCA_964634895.1 uncultured archaeon
GCTGCATCAACTGCCACGGGCGCTGCATCAACTGCCACGGGCGCTGCATCAACTGAATCCAATTCTTTAGACATAACCGCTGCAATCTCAGGTGATGGGAACGCATCTAAACGAAGACCTGACAAAGGCATCAAAGAAGACTCAGGTGTCATCTCCGAACGAAGACGGAGAACCGTATCTTTATCAACCTGAATATACGAATCTGAATAATCTCCACCACTTACTGCTAAAGGATATGTAACAAAATCTCTACGGCGTCTTGCGGCCCTTATGGGTCTTGGAGGCAATTTTATTTGCTGTTTAGGACTCTCATCTGGTAACTCAGTAAGCCCTAAAGTAGAAGGTAAAGCCGTATAAAACTGAGGATCATCTTTCGCCTCCGGCTTAGGACGTCTCCTACGCTTTCTTCGACGGGAACGCGATTGTGAGGAATCAAGTGAAACAAAATAAAAAATTATAGCGACTATAATCATTCCAATTATAGTCCCAACAGTTGAATCAATAACTCCTGCTGCAATTAAGAAAACAATAACAATGAGAATCATGCCTCCTGCTATCGACTGTAATAATATTTTTCTATTACCTGAAACACCCGGTTTTCTCCTATTTCGGAGTCGACGCTTTTTGCCTCTTCTTGGGCTTCTTACCATGATAACTCTAATATGAGCACAGTAGATGGAGTATAAGCATTTACCTAAGAGAAGTCTTTTTGTATTGTTGTGATTAAGACAACAAGAACTGCCAGATTAAGCGGTAAACAAAAATGAGTGCGATTGAAATAGAAATTGAAAATAAAATGCACAATAAAGAAGCGGGCATTAGTGCCAAAAATCTTATTCTTGATCTTTATGGAAAGAAATCTGGAATTGTTGCTATTACTATCGAAGGAGAAGAATTTGATTTATCACATCGTCTCGATAAAAATTGCAAATTGGGATTGATTAAAGATGACTCAGAAGAAGGGCTCTACATTATACGCCATTCTTGTGCACACTTACTAGCTCAAGCTGTAACGGAGTTATATCCTAATGCTAAACCCACTATTGGCCCTCCAATAGAAAATGGATTCTATTATGATTTTCATATGAATCCAATAAATGAAGGTGATTTGAGAAATATTGAAAAGAAAATGAAAAAACTTGTAAAAGAGAATATAAAAATAAAAAGAGAAGAATATGATAATGAGACTCTTAGACAAATGTTTTCGGAAAATAAGTTCAAAATTGAAATAATGGATGATAAAATTGGGCATGACGTTGGTTCATCGGCCTATAGACAAGGGAATTTTGTTGATTTATGTAGGGGGCCACATGTGTCAACCACTTCAGAATTAAAATGGTTTAAACTTACAAGTACAAGCCAAGCTTATTGGAGGGCTGATGCTCAAAACGAATCATTAGTAAGAATTTATGGAATGTGTTACGCCACTAAAGAAGAACTACAATTGAGAGAAAAACAAATATCTGAGGCTGCTAAAAGAGATCATAAAAAAATTGGAAAAGAAATGGAACTTTACATGATTGATGAAATGATTGGAAAAGGATTACCAGTCTGGCTTCCAAATGGCGAGATACTTAAAAACGAAATTGAAAAATTTGCAATTGAGACTGAAGAAAATTATGGCTACGAAAGAGTTACAACTCCAGTGCTTGGAAAAGAACAACTTTTCAAAGCTAGTGGACATCTTCCACATTATGCTGAATCAATGTATCCTCCTATGAAAATGGATGATGGGACTTATTATCTAAAGGCTATGAATTGCCCAATGCATCATCTAGTTTATGGGAACAAAAAGAGATCATATCGTGAACTCCCTATTAGAATTGCAGAATATGGGACTGTTTATAGAAATGAATTGTCAGGTACATTATCTGGATTACTAAGAGTACGGATGCTCTCCATGAATGATGCACATATCTATTGTACTATAGACCAAATAGCACAGGAATTTGAACACAATATAAAGATGGTTCAAGAATACTATAGTGCATTCGGCTTTGAAAATTACTACTTTAGATTATCACTATGGGATCCAAAAAATAGTAACAAATATATAGATCAACCAAAAAATTGGGAAACTACACAAAATCATTTAAGAAATATTTTAGACAATCTAGGTGTAAAATACGAAGAGAGTATTGGAGAAGCTGCTTTTTATGGTCCAAAAGTAGACATTCAATTTACGACACTTTTAGGCAGAGAAGAGTCAATGTCTACAATTCAACTAGATTTTGCTGCAAAAGAACGTTTTGGATTGCATTATATTGATGAAACAGGGAAAGAAAATGACGAAGTTTTTGTGATACATAGGGCTCCTTTATCTACGCATGAAAGATTTGTTGCCTTCCTGACAGAACACTGGGCTGGAAATTTTCCAACTTGGCTCTCCCCTATACAAATCCAAATAATAACAATATCGGAAAAACAGAATAAATATGCAAAAGAAATCGAATCTTTATTGAAAAAAGAAGGTATAAGAGTTAAAACTGATTTATCAGATAATACAATCGGAAAAAAGATTAGAATGCACCGAAAAATGAGACCTGCATATATGTTAATCATAGGAGATGAAGAAGTAACTAAACAAACCATATCTGTTAGAGCTAGAAATGGAAATCAACAAAATGGAATCAAGCTTAATGAATTTGTAAAAAATATTGTTGTAGAAAAGAGTACAAGAAATTCAAAACTGGAAATAGCCTAAAATCTACCTAAAATTGGCGCAGAGGGAGGGATTTGAACCCCCGAGGGAAATTTCCCACCGGCTTTCAAGGCCGGCGCTATACCGGGCTAAGCGACCTCTGCCCTAAAAACAAAAAAAGATAGCCCAAGCTACAAGAACTTGGGCTTAAGATTCTTGAAAACCTATATCGTTTTACTTTCGACCGCGAGCCATTGGAGATCTAGCTACATTACCACCTTTATCGATGTAATATAGAAATCCATCTTCTCTGGAAACACCTGCGGAAGCGACCATTTCTGGCCCTCCACCTGTCTTCTTCCCGCCGCGGGCCATCTTGGTACGCCAAACGTTACCATCTTTTCCGAGATAGTACAAGTATCCCGAATCTTTACTTACTCCTGTGTTAGCTACTACTTCAGCCATTGATATTCACCGACGATACACTAAGTAGAACAGTATATATACTTAACCTGCCTATCGTCGAGAAAACTGAAAAAAGCTAAATTATTGAAAAAATGAACTCCAATAGATAAACTTATAATGAACTATGCAAAATAGCTGATATGGATTTGTCGATGGATTTTGCAAACTGGGCATGGATGGATTATTTTGTTCCCATGTTTGTAGTTGGAATTGGTGTGGCACTACTAGCTACTGGAATTTTTACCTCGTATTTTGGGGCAGGTAAATCACAACAGATTGGATTTGTGTTACTATTTACAGGAATTGTAACCACTGTTATATCCTATATCCTCGCATTTGATACTGTAGATTCAGTTGATACAATATTTGACTCAGACTTATTCGTTGAAGCGCTAGTTTCAGGCATTTCTGCATTGTTTGGAATGATTATTGGAATGTTTATAATTCTATTTGTTCTCATGAAAGTAGATACCGTAGATGATTTGGAGGATTTAGACTTAGAAGATTTAGAAGACTTAGACTTAGATGAAGAATTAAAGAAATTAGAAGAAGAACTAAATGATTCTGACAAAGAGGAGGAAGAATAATGGAAGCATCATTACAAGATATTGCAATCTCAATGGGACTTATCGGTGCAATGCTATCAATGATTGGTATGGGAATACTTATCGCATATTATGGTAGCACTAAAACAAGAAGTGCTGGCTTTGCATTCTTAGCCATAGGCCTTGTACTTGCCTACTTTACAACAATAAATTTTGAAGGGGTTCACTTTGGAAATGCATTTATTGCATTTTTGGGTGGAATGATAGGCGGCATTCTAGGCATTGTAGTATTTCTCGTTGCAATAATAAAATCTTAAGGCATTAGTCTAAAATAGAATCACTATTCGTAAGTCTTGTGACAGGTGATGATGATTTATGGAAAACAGGCAAATCATCGAGCGAGAGCCAGGATGAAATTAAAGAAGAAAAAGACACTTTAGATTTGTCTGGGCCTTCTCCAGACACCGATGAACTGGAAGAAGAAATTAATCTAAACGAAAATGGTGAAGACGAGGGAGATAACTGGGCTTTACCAGTAATAGAAGAAAACATTGGAATTGACGTAAAAACAATAGGAGTTGTTGGAACTGTAGTAATTCTGCTGTTAACTGGTACACTTTTTGTTTTACTAAACGAACCTAATATTGAAATCTCAGTTCCTTATGAAAAATATGAGAGCAGTGTAGATTATGATGTCGAAGGATACATAAATTTTGAAAGTGATTTAGATATACCAATACCAATTGGTTTCATTGATAATGATATAATTATAAATGAATTAAAAGTTAATTTTCAGGGAGAACTAAACGCTGCAATTAAAGCACCAAGTGAGCAGAAGAAAGATGGTTACGGAATCCTAAGGAATGTTTTCAATAAATCTTTAGTGCAGGATTTAGATGATATTGATGGATCTATTAAGGACAATAGTATGCTAAGTGCAACTACAATTCAAAATGCACAAGTTAAAACACACCAATACAAATACATTGATGACACTTCCTTAGAAATAATCAGATCAGACTTACAATCTAATGCATCCTACTCAGACACATTAACTGGAAAAACATGGTATTGGCAAAGCGCTACTGACTGGATACCTAGAATGAGTGACACTGGACTTTTACCACATGGAGAAGCATATATTGGAAAAACACTCAAACAAGGCACCAAAGGTGTGACAAACGAAGGAGGAATTGAATTCAATTGGAAAGTAGATAACGGCGGAAAAATTAACAACGAACAGACTGCATTATTGAAAATTCATACTTCATATACTTCTGACCCAGTTCTAGGATATGAATACCAATACCAATATAATTTCAATTTATATATGTCTGAAATTAGCAGTTTCCCACTACAATTTGAAATGACGTTCTCATCTGAAGCAAGTTCTCCTGGTGGAAAATTGTATGCTATTTCTGTACAATATAATGCAACTTCAAAAAATATTGTAGTGGGGTCTCAAGAAAATGTCCCCACAACAGCTCACGGCTCAAATTCTGCTGTGAAAACAGGTGAATTTAAGAAATGGGTTGATGGGGCTCCAGCTTTTGGGAATGAAACTTGTGGATTAGATGCAAACTTTACAATTCAAAATGGAATAGAAAAAGGTAAAAATAACATTTCAAAATTTAAGAATTATATCGATTTTCAAGAAGATGACGGAAAAGCTGCTTTTGTGACTAATGCCTCTTACTCTATAGCTGAAGATTCGGAAAAAGAGTGGGAATTCACAATGGCATATAGAAATCCTCAGTCTACTGATGTAAAAGGATGGAACCTGAATTATAATCAAACAAATATTTCTGGAGAAAATATCACCGTAAATAACCCTATTATGTCAATGGATGATATCGAAAAACCACTAACTATTTGCTCTGCAGAAAATGTTATGACTGATTTTGATGAAATTGCAAACTGGGCAAATAACAAACAAACTAATAATGTAAACTATTCCAAAGCAAAACTACGATTAGGCCAAAATTTGGTATCACAGCAGAGCTTGTCCTCACCAACTTCAGTAATAGATATAGGAAATCTTGATCCAATAAAAATTTTCTCGGCTTTGAGTGATGGGAGCCTGAATCTTGATGACTATTCTGGGAATATAGATGTTGAAACTGCAGGAAGTTATGCCTACTTCTTAGACAAAAAAGGAGGCTCAGAAGAATTAGGATATGAATATCAAGAATTAGCTGGAGTAGATGCAAAAGATGGGCTTGTATTGTTTAATTTACAAAGTAGAAACTCTGCTTAGCCTATATAATTAACATCAACGTTATCTTCACGATCTGGACTATCAACATCTTTTAATTGATCAGTAATCAAATCTACTTGTTTAGCTCGCTCTTCCAAATCTGACAAATCTATTTCAATATTCAACAATTTTTGAAGCGATTTGAGAACACTACTTGCAGATTTTGGATCGACCATATAACCGCTTGTTTCACCCATAAGACAACCACCTTGCATACCTTGCAATTTTCCAAGACCGAGTAAAAGACCGGAGGCACCAACTATCCCTGCACCTGGTTCGCCATCAATAAACTCCACACCTGCCTTTTTGAACAATTTAATAACTTCTTTAGAGGTTGCAGCACCCAAAACGCGAGGGTCTGGTACCAATTTTCCTAAGCCATATCCTCCAAGTGTATATATTGTAGTAACACCAATCTCTTTAACTAGCGAAATTAGTTCCGTACAAAGTTCATATTGACCTGAAGCATCCATACCCTGATATTCTCCAACCAAAAAAAGTAAATCTCGTGTTCTTTTGTTTCCCTTAAAAAAATACAACTCATTATTCACTAATTTAATAATTCCCTTCTCATCAATTAACACTTGTGGAGGAAAATTTGAGGAGTAAATCTCAACACATTTTTCAGCCCCTAATTTTTCAATAAGATGCATGGCTGCCAGTTTTCCAACATTCCCAACACCAGGAAGTCCTTCCAACAAAATTGCATCATTTAACTTTATATCTTTAATATGAACGATTTCTGTGAAAGCCATCTATTTTCTCCTCAACATGCGCCTATATTTGCCATATTTGTCTTGTGGTGAGAAACGAGGAGGAAGTGGATTAGAAGTAATAGAATTACACTTAGTACATTGCTTAGATATCGTAAACATATCGCATGATTTACAATGAAAAATTAAGGTTTGCATTAAATCCTCTCAAAAGAACCAATTCCACCTTCAGCCTTAAAAACTTTTAATACAGAATCTACTGCCGTCTTTAATTCTTCCTCGGCTTGTTTGTAATTAGGTGCTTTAACTGAAATCCTATATGAAGGTGATCCATTTGTAGCTATTTTAAGAGTTGTATCATCATGAAGTGCTTGGGGTCCCGATAATGCTTTCTTTATGCTATCAACACCTCTTGGATTGTGTGTAACCAAATCAAAATTACCACCTATAGAAACAAAAGGAGGTGTAACATTATCAACTGCTATTGTAATGAAATTAGACACCCATTTACCTTTCCATTCCTCTTTAAATCCTTCTTCATTGATTACTGCTTCTTCAAAAGCTGAATAAATACTTCCATATATATTAATCATTTTTTCTCTTAGTTCAATTCGCAAATCTTCGACATTTATCTTGGATCTAGATGCTACAAGCTCTAATAACTTCGAAGCTCTTTGCTCATTTTTCCAAAAACGGATTTTTTCCTGTTTCCTATGGCCTGAAACTTGCCTAACTGATGCGTCAATAATTTTACTACCTTTCTTGACTTTAGTAACTTTAGCAACCACCATTTGACCTTCTCGAATAAAATCACGAATGTACTTTACCCAGCCTGAGGCTACTTCTGAAATATGTACAAACGCCTTTTGATCAGAAAATTCAAGTAAATCTAAAGTTGCTCCAAAATCTTTTACTTCAAGTACTCTGCCAATTATGTATTCGCCTTCTTCTGGTACATCTAGGCTCACTCAAGTTCCTCCAAGATTTCACCTAAAATCTTAGCTTTACCACCTGTAGGTAAGGCAATTGTAGAACCTGTAACTGGGTCTCTTACAATTGTATCACATTTATCGAAAATTATAACAGTATAATCACTATCTGGACTCTTTACTTTCAAAAATTTACTCTTAGGTGATGACATGATTACTCCGTTAATTCAAACTTTCTAGCCCTAATATTTTTCCTGTGATGAGCCTTACCAGTTTCAGTACAACGATAACGGACGTACACCCGCTTAGTTGGTTTTTCTCTACCTTCTGGTTTAGGTCTTGGAAATCCACCATACCCTGATGTTACTCTCCTAAACAACCTTTGCCCCCTAGCAAGTTCAGATGCTCTCTTCTTTTTAACTACCTCAATTTCATGAATGGTATGCTTCTTAGCATATGGGCTATACATTTTTACTCTTCGCGGGACTTTCATTACGTTTCAATCCTCAGGAAACCGTGCGAGCCAGAGGGTTTAATAAAGCTAATCCAAGAAATTAAGTTATGGCCTTAAGTTCTTTATGTTTCATACCAAAAACAGCTTGAATTAAGGCTAAAGGTAATTTGAACCAAAACTGACGGGTTGCTTTCCCTTCATAATCGCCTCTAGTAAGACTAGCCAGCATGCCAAACATAGCTGGCGTTTTTCCTAAGGCAAATCCTAATCTCATAAAGAAAGGTTTGTAAATTTTATGTTTTGTTTTAGATGCCCTATACATGTCTTTCTCATAATGTGAACGCCAATAATTCTCAAAAAGCGTTGGATCGCCTCTAGAAACGGCCTTTGCTGCTAGACGACCTCCTAAAGCTGCATGATTAATTCCTTCACCATGTATTGGATTAACATGACCGGCAGCGTCACCGCATAAAACCCAATTTTTGCCCGAAACTGGAACATCGAATAATTCGGGGTCATTATAGGAAGGAATCGCTGAACCAAATTTTTTACAATCAACTAATTCACCTGTTTCTTCAAGCTTCCATTTGCCATTTTTAACAAATTCACCTGGCCATCTCTCCCTTAGAAGATTATTCAAAGCTTCCTTCATTCCAGGCGTACCTGAATTATAACAATAGCCAATATTGTAATGGTCGCTCTTTGGAAAAACCCAAAGATAACCTTCTTCACCCGGTAATGCTCCAACGATAAATTCAACTTCATTTTCTGCTGGTTTAATACCTAGATAGTAGCCTGCTGCCGCAAAAAGGTGCTCTCGCGGTATTCTTTCAATAAAAAATTTCCTAGAAAAACCATTAACTCCATCGGCCCCAATAATGTATTTTGCCTTGTACTTATCATTTATAATCCAATTATTTCCCTCGGGCACAAGTGATTTTACGCGCTCAACAACGTGACCTGCTCCTGCTTCCTTAGCCCTATTATAAAGATAAAAATCCCAATCATCCCTTCGAATGAGTTTTCCTTTTTTAACAGGGATTTTTAATTTAGTTTTTTTATAGGTAAAAGATATAGAATCCATATAACATTCTATAGCGCTATCTGGAGCATCCATCCACTCAATTCCTTTAACTGGAAGGCCACCTCCACATGCCTTTCTTCTAGGGTGGGCATGGTCAAATAAAAGTACCGAAAGGCCCCTGCCTGCGGCTTCCTTAGCTGCAGAAGAACCTGCGGGACCACCGCCTATTACTGCAACATCAACTAATTCCACAAAAAGTTACCCAAGTGACTCTAAATTAAATCATTCATGCTTCTGTTTGTAATTTAGAAAAAGACAATATACAATTATTTCCACTAACTTCATCAAGTCGACACCCTTGGAGTATCAAGTCTTTAACTCCAACTCTTGAAATGACATAAACAAATCTAGGTTCTTCAAAATCCAAATAAGTATACAAACTATCATCTGACTTAGGTAAAAATAATTCAGCCTTACCCTTGGAATTGACGATTAATCTATCAAAATCAAAACCCCGGCCTTCAATGAAAAGACGATGGCTTGCGCCTTCAAAATTCAAGATTGTTTCATTGTCTTCAGATACCAAAATTACCATGGAAATACAGTTAGTCTAAGTTAGTTTATAGCGTTTATTACTTCCAAAATGTGGAATTCATTTCCAGAAATGCGGGTCCCCATTTGAAAACTGACATTAACGATTTAGCTAATTCTTGTTGATTACATATCATGAGTGCGCTTGCTAGAGCCTCTGCAGTAGTTAATTTACCAATCTTACCTGAATTAACTGGATTTGCAGGTATTATATCAGGCAATTTTCGTGGCTCTAAACCCATTACCCTGAGCTTAGAGAAAGTATCTAAAGCTAAATTCCATGAACAGTCAACGCCCACTATTCCCCCGACTTCACCTAAAATAGTGTCTGCTGCTGTCAAAGTCTTTTCAGAAAAAGGATCCAAGACAATTCCTTTCGAAGGTAACGCACGAATACTATTGTAATTTTTTGAAAAACCGAATTTCTCCAGCCTTTTAGCTGTACACTTCTTTGGATCATCCTGATCAAAACATAGAATTCTTATTTCAAATGACATGGAGTGAAAAATCCACTGGAGTTGAAGACATTGTTAAACTGCTCAGACTTATATAATCTGCATAAAGTGCATAATCTGAAATATTATCTGTATTTATCCCGCCAGATATTTCAATTTCAATTTCTGATATCTCTTTCAGCTTTGAAAATGCTGATTTCGCCGCCGCTGCTGTAAAATTGTCAAGCATCACCCTATCTGCACCAAATTTTGCTGCATCTAAAGCTTGCTCAATGGTATCAGCTTCAACTTCAATCGAAAGATGAGGATATTTACTACGTGATGATTCTATAGCCATCCTTATGTCTGAAGACAAACTAAGATGGTTGTCCTTAATTAATATTGCATCATCTAGACGCATTCTATGTGTTAATCCTCCACCATGTACTACAGCCTGCTTTTCAAGAACCCTAAGCCCAGGTGTAGTTTTTCGAGTAGCTAGAATTTCAACTTTTGGATTCACTGATTTAGCCACTGAAACTACTTCTGATGTTAATGTGGCAATACCACTAAAATGGCTCAAAATGTTTAGAAGTAAACGCTCAAAAGTCAGGATATCATGCGATGGACCTTCTAATTCAAAGACAAGTGTATCTGAAGATATTTCATCACCATCAATAAAATTCGTAGAATATCTCACGTCAAAGCGTTCAATTAATTGAATCGACAAGGAAAGACCTGATAATTTACCCGGACCTCCCATAATTTGGGCCTTACAGTTTCCATTCTTTACCACCGCTTTGGTTGTAAAATCACCTAAGCCTATGTCCTCCTGTAACCAATAACTCAGAGAATCACTATCCATTCTGTAGTAAGATGAGCAACTTGTTAGTAAGGCTTATCCCTAACTTATTCTTTCCTTCTAGACAAAACAACTAATGTCAATGATATTAATGAAATAATAGCACCAAAACCAGGAGTATCTTCTTCTTCCTCTAATTCTTCAACTATAATTTCTTCACCACTGGTTTCCTTAACTTCAATAGTAGCTGTCATTTGTGGACTAGTCCACTCGTTGCCATTTGAAGAAGTTACAACTACATCGAAAATCTTTGTAGTCCCAGATAAATCTTCTGTTGTCGGTGACAATGTAACTATTAGAGTAATCGACGACCCTGGTAGAACTTGGCCTTCTGAAGAACCTAAAGAGGCCCAAGTCGGAGCTTCTTCACCCAAGGCAAAAGTCAATAAATCTTTGCCATTGCCATTATTAGTAATATTAAGAAGAAGTTGTAAAGGTGCAGCTTGGGATACTTTCACAGTGCCATCGCCTGATCCATGATCAATTGCTATATCAAAAACTTGTGAAGTAATTACTTTGACTGTATAATTAGTAGTAATATTAGCATCGCCAGAAGATATTGCAGTAATTACAAAATCTGATGAGGCGCCTGCATTTTTATTTGCAGGAATCGTAACTCCTAAGACAACTTGCGAAGTGCTAACTGCTGGAATTAAAATACTTGTTTTACTCAAATTTGTTAACCATGCAGAAGAACCGCTTACAGCTATTGAAAAAGTATCTTCTCCATTTCCTGTATTAGATAAACTAAAGATGAAGTCTATAGATTTTTCTGGAGCTCCGCTCTTAGTGTCATTATCAACACTAAGAGAAACACCATAATGCTGATTAACTGTAACTGTAAACACTTGTGAAGGAGAAGATGTAGAATCGCCTGAGGATGTTGCAACTAAAGAAAATTCAGCCATAGATGTTGAATCAAAGATTGTCGCATTAGCACCGCCTGGAACAGTTAAGCCCACGTCATGAACTTCTTTCTTTCCTGGTTGGATTACATTTGTTATCTCGGGAAGTGCTGTTAAAGTCCAATCTAATGGAACTCCTCCAACAGTCCAAACTAATGAGAATGTATCTGGCACGTTGCCAAGATTGCGAACTTCAATACGCCAGGTTGCTATCGCATCAGCATCAGAAACATCTACACTTTGACTACCAGAACCAGTAACTGATACACCATAATTTGGAGCTACAATAACTGGAAAGGCCAGAAGGCCGTTAGGTTGGTAATAAGGTGGATCTCCACCCATCATTCCACCACCTCCACCGCCACTCATAGCGAAGAAGGCAAGCTCATGATTACCAGCCGCTGGGTTACCTGTAAGATTTATGACAAAACTAAAACCATAAGATTCTCCAGAGGACATGCCCTCTAAAACAAGTTCACCGCTAGCATTACTAAAATTATGGTCATAACTACGAACAGACCAACCGTTTGTAGGTAGTGACAATCTAATAACGTCATCTGTAGGTTGATTTACTGATGCATTATCAACTTTAATATTATGAATTGAAATATTATAGTGATATTCATCTCCATTACTGTATGTTTCTGTATCTGGTGTATCCGGAGCAGAGTCATCTCGTGTTGTAAAGGCAACCCAATCTGTTACTGTAATCAAGGCATCGGGCCCTTCAAAATCAATATCAGTACTACCGCTATTGAATATAAGATCCATCGAAATAGTCTGCTCTGCTACATTAGCTCCATCGCCTACTGACACATTAACAAAAATCTTTGCAGTATCTCCTTGGTTTAGAGCAGGAATATCAATCAATCCAGTACCATTCAAAGTATCATACTCCATGCTAACATTATCATTTTGCCAAGAAGAATCATCAAAAGAAGCTCTCAACGTAGCGTCTGTGAAATCCACTGTACCATCGTTATTCACAAGAACAATATATGTTGCTGTGCCATTAACGGAAGCAAAAGAACGGGGTCCAATTTCCCCGTAGTAAAACCAACCTGATTCTGGTTCTAAACCATTGTTATAACCAGTTATGCTTATCGATACAGACGCTTCTGCGCTAACTGCTGGTACAAAAGCAAAGGCTGATACAACCATCACAAACATAACAGCGAAGGATATTCGCCTATTGCTTTTCATCTCTAAAACTCCTTAAAACCTACGACGTAGAACTAGAGCCACACCAATAGCTGCAAGAGCTGACAATGCTCCAAAACCTGGTAAACCTTCATCATCATCTACTGTTTCAGTATCAGGTCCATCTGCGGAAGTGTCTCTCTCTTTAACCGTTATTGTCAATGTCCCTGTTGAAGAAGTTGTATTGCCATCTTGAGAAGTTGCCTTCAATGTGAAAGTAAATTCACCAAGCGATTCAGAAGCTGGTGCATTGATTGACATTGCAACATCAACCGAATCGTTTGAATAAATCAAAGCTGTTTCTTTTTCTAAAACAACCCACGATGGTGCGCCAATAAGCTCAAGGCTTACACGATCGCCACCATTACCTCCATTGCTAACAGTTGCAAACATTGACAGTTGTCCACCTTCCTCAACACTCACACTGCTCTTAACATCACCAGATTCATTAGTATAATATCCTGCAGTGATAGCGTATATCTGATTAGTTGTAACTGAGACAGTCTCATGATCTTCATACGTACAACCTGCTGTTACACCGTTACAGCCTTCAGAATAAGCATGGATCATCGCTCCACCTGGAAGCGGCGCACCGGCTTCAGCATCTGCTGGAACTGTAATTGTAAAATCAACTGAAGCTGAACTATCTCTAGCTATTTCTGCCGAAGATTCCAACAAAGTTGGAAGCCATGCAACTGGCCCCATGCTTGTAAAAGAAACTGTATCGTTTCCGTTACCATTGTTAGTAACTGTAGCATTAAAGATAGCTAAACTACCTGGATTAGCTGCCGTACTAAGTGGGGCCACTGATAGACTAATATCGTAACATTGCGCTACTGTTGAAGCAAAAGAAACTGTCGTTGAAAGTGTATCATCGCCTTTAGAAGTCACGTCCATTGTAAATCCATGAGAAGTGTCTGCATCAAGCCCTCCAGGTATACTCATCGATATTTTAAAAGTAGAAACATCAGTAGTAGATGTCGGATTAGGATTATAGCGATCTAATACAATTGTCTCATCTGGAAGACTACCACCTTCAGAGGTAACATCCCATCCTGCAGCTAGTGTATCTGTCAAACCAAAATCAATATCAAAAGTATCCCAATTATTCCCACCATTTTGAATAACTACAGACCACTCAACTGTTGCATCAACATCTGGTGTGCACCCATTATCGACCGTAGAAATAGTACTTTCACCTGATACAAAGACGCCATAATTTGTCGCAACTGTGGCATATAGGGTCACTGAGTCGTAGTAGCCATTATCATCTCTAGTTTCAAAAATAATCTGATTATTTTCTTTTAAGTAATCTGAAGCTGGAACGTCGTTACCTGCTAAAGTTACGTCAAAAACAAGAGTCACAGTCTGACCAGCACTAAGTCCATTAATCGTAGCTTCAGAATACATAGGATCCCAGCCTTCATACGAAGAGTTCAATCTCCAACCTTCTGTTAACTCCCCGAGCCTAACGGTAATGACTTCGTCCGTGGCATTATCAATACGATTACCTGAACTATCTAAAGAAAGTCGAATATTCGTAACATTAATTGTGTATGACTGACAACTAGGTTTTTCTGAACATACGTCAGTTTCGGAATCGCTTTCCACAAATGCCTGAATTCCATCATCAGAACTAGCCATCCAATTTACCAATTTTATGAAACCTTCTGCATCATCAAAGCCTTCCGTGTCATCTTCATCAGAAGTAACACTAACTTTCATTCTAGCCGAATCTCTGGCCTCTGCAGATCCTGTTGCAGCATCCAAATCAACTGATATACAAACCGTCATTATTGCACCTTCACTTAAATCCCCAGTAACATTAGATACTTGACTGCCGTCACCAACACAATCTGAAATTGTCGCTATACCTGCGTCCCAAGTTCCATCAGTTACATCAACAAATTCGACTGCAACTGTAACATCATTATGCGCTGTTCCAGCCGCACTAGTTATATCTGCCGTAAAATTTGCATAACCTATATCTGAAGCGTAGGAAGTGACTCCGGAATCTCCAAAGAGTTCCATTTCTAAATCTTCACTGCCATCCGCACTCGTTGTTGGTACTACTAAAAGAGATGCAATCATAGCTAATGTAGCCACAAATACACCAAATTTTCTTGCGTTTTGTTCCATCTTTTCACCTTTTTTGCGTCCTATATACCCTTTGTCAATGACACAGGGTAACTATAGGCATCTTAGGATGTATTTAAAAAGCTTAGGAAAATAAATAATCTAAAGTGGTTCAATTTTTTTTACTATAACTTAATTAGGAAAGCTTTTATAGTTGGGCCATTAGGAATCAATCCGCATTATTAGTCGGGAAGCTGGTGGAAAATTGAGAGAACATTCTAGGTTTGAAAAAGCGCGCGTGATTGGTGCAAGGGCACTTCAGATTTCAATGGGAGCTCCTGTTCAGGTAAAAGTACCTAAAGAGATTATTGATCCAGTTATAATTGCTCAAATGGAATATGATAAAAACGTAATTCCAATAGATATAGTAGATAGAGAAAAGAAATGATTATTGAAGATATTATTCTCAGAAGAATAATTGACTCAAGGGGAAACCCCACTGTTGAAGCTGAAATAAAAACTAATGAAGGGATAGGTCGAGCTGCAGCCCCAGCTGGCGCATCAACTGGAACACATGAAGTTGTCGCATGGCCGAAGAATAGTGTTTCACAGGGAATGAAAATTGCTGAAGAGAAAGTTATGCCACAGCTGATTGGATTGTATGCAAATGAACAAGAAACTTTTGACAATACATTGAAAAATATAGATGGAACTAAAAATTTCACCAATATTGGAGGAAACATAAGTGTAGCACTTTCTTTGGCCTGTGCAAAAGCTGCAGCGGATTCAATGAATAAGGATTTATTTGAGTATATAGGAAAAAAAGATTCATACTCTCTCCCAGCTCCAATGTCTAACGTATTGGGAGGTGGTGCACATGCTATTGGAGGTACAGACATTCAAGAATTCCTAGTTACTTCATTTGATAACAATATCAACGCAGCAATGGAAGCGAATGCTGCAGTTCACAAAAAAGTAGCATCCTTGCTTAAAGAAAAATATCCCAACACAGCTTTAGGAAAAGGTGATGAAGGTGCATGGGTCGCTCCAATGAAAAATATTGAGGCGCTAGATCTTGTAGTTAAGGCTGCTGAATCGGTAGAAAACGAAATCGGCGTAGAAATAAAGACTGGATTGGACATGGCTGCAAGTGAATTTTACACAGACGGAAAATACAAATACAAAGAACAAACCTTAACTCCAGAGGAACAAATAGATTTTGTTATAGGACTAATTGAAGAATACGACTTACATTCAGTAGAAGATCCGTTGGATCAAGAAGATTTTGAATCGTGGGCCTCACTTACAGAACAAACTGACGCTTTGATAATTGGAGATGATCTTTATGTAACTAATGAACAAAGACTCCAAAAGGGAATAGATTTAGAAGCTACAAACTCAATATTAATCAAACCTAATCAAATTGGCACGTTGACTGATACCATTAATACCGTTAATTTGGCTAAGAAAAATGATATGGCCACTGTCATCTCACATAGAAGTGGAGAGACAACTGATACTAGCATTGCACACTTGGGCGTTGCCTTTGATTCTCATGCAATTAAAACCGGAATAATGGGTGGTGAAAGGATTGCAAAGCTTAATGAACTGGTCCGAATCAGCGAAAAATTCAGATGACCGAAGCCGAAACTAAAGAACTGCTCATCGATGAGGACACTTTCCTCACTTGTGGAGTTCATATTGGGACAAAACAAAAGAGTAGAGATATGGAACCTTATGTTTACAAAGTAAGAGATGATGGATTAAGAATTCTAAACGTAAATATGACATCTGAAAAGATAGTAGAAACTGCTAATTTTCTAAAGGATTACGAACATAAAGACGTGCTTGTCGTATCTGCAAGACAGTACGGCTGGAAACCTGCAAAAAAGTTTGCTGACACTTGTGGTTTTCAGTGCATCGCTGGAAGATTTACACCGGGAAGATTAACTAATCCAGAAATGAGATTTTTCATCGAACCGAAAATAATTGTATTAACTGACCCTGCGGCTGATGCACAAGCTCTTAGAGAAGCTGTTAACATAAAAATACCAGTCATTGCAATGTGTGATGCAAATAATCTCACAGCAAATATAGATATTGTAATACCTGGTAACAATAAAGGACGACGCTCTTTAGCTTTAATCTACTGGTTATTATCAAGAGAAATTTTACGGATAAGAGGGGCACTAGGTCCTGATGAAGATCTTGAAGAAACAATAGATGATTTCGAAGCACCCCTCATTTAGGGAGAGTTTTCTTTTTAACAACTTTCCACTAGGGCTTTAGTGTGGCTATTCGAACTGTTGTATTTCTTTTACTTTTTCCTGAGACTAAGGCTTGAGGTATACCTCTACACTAAGGAAGAATATCGGAATCTAGTAACTATTAGATCAAGAAAATTGGCAAAAAGATATAACATGCACATTTATGTTCATGGAAAACCAAAACCTGGATTTCTAGCTGCAAACCATACAAGCTATCTTGACCCAATAGTAGTACTTGCCTTGAAAGCTGGTGGTGCAGTTTCGAAAATAGAAGTGAAGGATTATTTTCTTTTTGGAGCAATTGCAGACAAAGTTGGAATGTTATGGGTTAAAAGAGAAAATAAAAAATCTAGAACTGGAGTAATAAATCAGCTTAATAAATGGAATGCCCCAAGGGATCCCTTATGGATTTTTCCAGAAGGAACAACATCCTCTTATGGTAAATTAGTCCCATTCAAAATGGGAGTGTTCAAGGCAGCTGAGAATACAGGTCACAAAATCCAACCTTTAGTTTTTTGTTATGATAATCCACTTATTGACTGGGGGAGAGATGGGACTGAAAAAGATCTTTTCAGGAGTATTATTGATTTCTACAAAGACAAAATTAGAACAAATGTCTATTGTTTCTGGATGAAACCTGTATATGTAAGAAAAGGAGAGGCTGAGAAAGCAGCCAAAGAACTAAATAAAAAAATGTTAATATATATAAGAAGATTTGAGAGGCCTAGTGATGGATAAAAAAAATTGGGAAAAGAAAATACTAGAACCAACTATTCAGAAATACCCTGAAAGGTCAGAAACTGAATTAGATAAAAGAGAAAGATTGAATACACCGGATGATATAAACGCCAAAAAAATTGAATTACCGGGCCAAGAACCATACACTAGAGGTATCCATCCATCAGGATATCGTGGTAGATTATGGACTATGCGTCAATATGCTGGCTTTGGTACTGCCAGAGAAACGAATGAAAGATTTAGATATTTGCTTTCGGAAGGACAGAATGGATTGTCTGTAGCTTTTGATTTGCCTACACAAATTGGATATGATAGCGATGATCAAATGGCAATTGGGGAAGTTGGGAAAGTTGGTGTAGCAATTGACTCAATTGAAGATATGGAAATTTTGTTTGATGATGTTCCCTTAGATAAAGTTTCCACAAGCATGACAATTAACGCTCCTGCTGCAATTATTCTAGCAATGTATATTGCTACCGCAAAAAATAGAGGAATCAATGAAAAATTATTAAGAGGAACTATACAAAATGATATCCTAAAAGAGTACATTGCAAGAGGAACTTACATCTTCCCTCCAAAAGAATCAATGCGACTTACTACTGATGTCTTTGAATATTGTGCAAAAAAATTACCGAAATGGAATACTATCTCGGTTTCAGGATATCATATTAGAGAAGCCGGATGTACTGCCGAACAAGAACTGGCATTCACTATCGCAAATGGATTGACCTACATTCGATCAGCAATAGATAAAGGACTCAAAATAGATGATTTTGCACCAAGAATGGCATTCTTCTTCAATGGGCACAATGATTTTCTATATGAAATTGCAAAATTCAGAGCTGCGAGAAAGATGTGGGCTGAATTAATTACTGAAGAATTTGATGTGAAAAATGAGAAATCGAAGATGATGAGATTCCACACTCAAACTGGTGGTTCTACACTTACTGCACAACAACCACACAATAATGTAGTAAGAACCACAATTCAAGCTTTGTCTGCAGTCCTAGGAGGGACTCAAAGCTTGCATACAAATGCCCTTGATGAAGCATTGGGGCTCCCCTCTGAGAAAGCTGCTAAAATAGCTCTTCGAACACAACAAATAATCGCAGAAGAATCTGGAATACCAAACACTATTGATCCTTTAGCTGGATCATATACAATAGAAGCTATGACAAACGAACTTGTGAATAAGACAAGAGTATTGTTAAAGAAAATAGAAACAAAAGGAGGCATGATGAATTGTATTGAAGAAGGATGGATTCAAGGAGAAATCATGAATTCGGCATACAAATATCAAAGAGAAATTGAAGAAGAGGAGAGAATCATAGTAGGATTAAACAAATACTTAGAAGAAGAAAAGGAAATCGAAGATGAATTAACCAAAATAAACGTGGAAAATATAGAAAATCAAATTAAATCAATTAAGAAAATGAAGAAAGAGAGGGGCAGCGTAAAAGAATATCTTGATATGGTAAAAGAAAAAGCTGCAAATGACGGCGAGAATCTAATGCCATATCTTATCAAAGCCGTTAGTGCAAAAGTCACCGTCGGAGAAATATGTAATGCACTAAGAAATGTATGGGGCGAGTACAGACCTAAAGAAGTATTGTAAATTTCAAGAAATTTTATCTAATGCCTCTCAAATCTGCAACAGAGTGGCGAGGCTAGGCTAGTGTTGGTTAAACTGGGGGACTGTGGATCCCTCGTCCCGGGTTCGACTCCCGGGCCTCGCCCCATTTTTTATAGTACTAAATTATAGAGGTTTTAGAATGAAAACGACTCTTTACCAATTACACCTGACGGGAAGGCTAAAACACATGATTATTGTAGTCAAAGAGAATATTATTGTTACAGAATGGTGGACTTCAAAAGAAGATGAAGATGGCAAAAAACAAGTTACAAGAGAAACAGTATACGGGAAAAATAAGGGCAAAAGCAATGAAACAAGTGACAATGAACAAGCGATTCTAGAATATGAAAGAAAAATTAAAAAGAAAAAAGAAGAAGGCTATGTAGAAACTCGTGAGGATGCAATTCTAGGTGAAGAAATTGTTGTTAGCTCACCTTTAACTCAATCCTTTGCTCCATGTAAACCAATTAGCAAATTAAAAAAGGAAGATGAACCCTACAATGGCAGCTGGCTAGCTGAACGCAAATTTGACGGTTCATGTATACTCTTGCATAACACTGGAAAGGAAAAGATCGGATACACTAGAAGAATTAAACCTATAACTGAAATTTTGGGTGTTGTAAATGAAATAAAGAATGCATTAGACAAATTGCCTGAAGAATCACTAATAATTGGTGAATTAATTGCATTTAATAAAGATGGTAATGAAGATTCAAAAATTCTGAAAGCGGTGACCACTGAGACTACAACAGTTGCTAAAGCCAAATCAAAATATGATTCGTTACTCAGAGAGGGATACTCATTCACATACAATGTTTTTGACATCATATTCTGGCATGGAGAGGATGTAACAGATCGAACATTTCTCGAAAGATTAGAACTTACAAATCATTTTGGTAAGAGAGAAATAAAAACATTCAAAGAAGAGATGGTGGAAGAGGCAAAAGAAAAAGGATGGGAAGGCTTTATCTTAAGAAAACCCGAAGATAATATCACTTTTACAATGAACGGAAAACCAAAACGTAAAGGATCCTACAAATTCAAATTCATAGAGACTACTGATTGTATCGTTACCAAAGTCTCAAATGGTTCTGGAAAACATGAAAAACGATTTGCAAGATTTAGATTAGCTCAATACGAGAAAAGCCCATTTTTTGATGAGCCTGTACTAGTTGATTGTGGTTGGGCTGGCGGAGGAAGGCTCGGCGAGGATAATATGGATAGCTTAACTTCTGAACTGATAGAAAAAGGCTACAAATTAGAAAAAACGGACCTTACTGAGAAAGATTGGTTTGTTGTTGAATTGGAATACCAAAGTAGACAAGAGAGGAACAACAAGGGTCAACTATGCTTTGAATTTCCGATAATTATAAGAACGCGGAATGATAAACCTTTGAAAGAATGCGAAGTTTAGATATCATCAATAGATAATTCTGATTCTTCACCAGTTTCTAAATCCTTAATTTTAATTTTTTGTCGAGACCACTCTTCTTGCCCAACTAAAACTATTCGAGTTGCACCTATCCGTTCAGCATGCTTAAATGCCCATTTTATTTTCTTATCATCCAGAACTAAATCAACTAATCTATCAGAGGCCCTCAAGGTTGTAGCCACCTTTACTGCAACATTTCTTAATTCTGGAGACAAGGAAATTACTACGTCTTCAACACCACTAAGTAATTCAGGAAGTAAATTTTTATCCTCTAATAATTCCATAATAACCATATCACCAAAGCCAAAACCAGTGGCTGGCAAGTCTTTACCTCCTAATGTGGAAAGAAGTTTGTCATATCTACCGCCGCCACATACAGCTCTAAACTTTCCTTCTCTGTCATTGACCTCGAAAACACAACCTGTGTAGTAAGCAAGACCTCTGACTATAGAACCATCAAATTCAACCCAATCAGAAATTTCATAAGATTCAATCGCTTTGAAAAGTGTTTCCAACTCATTTAATGCCTCACTACCTTTCTCTAACGTATTTCTTAACGAGTCCAAACTGTTTATTCCTAAAGTAGATTGAATTGTTGAAATGACTTCTTGACTATGACCTAAACCTGATAACTGCTCATTAATTGTTTCGTAGGGTAATTTACCCATTTTATCGACGATAATACATGTTTGGGTAAATGAATCGCCTTCTATTTTCAAAGAACCTAATACTTCTTCCAAAACTTTTCTACTACTGACACGGATTACGACATCCTTATTAGTTAATCCAATATTCTCAAAGAAAGTAACTAACACTGAGAACAATTCGGCATCTGCTGAGATTTCACTTGTACCCCATATGTCAACATTCCATTGATAATGTTCTCTACCCCTGCCCTTCTGTGTCCTTTCATAACGCCAACATTGAGGTATTGAAAACCATTTGATTGGCATTGCTAACGCGCCCGCACGCGACATCACCATTCTAGCTAGTGAAGGAGTCATCTCAGGTCTTAAACTAACGTTACGATTGCCTTTATCTTTAAAATTATATAATTGTTTGATTATCTCTTCACCCTGCTTCCTTGTATAAAGCTCCTCATTCTCTAAAACGGGTGCATCGTATTCTTCAAATCCATGTAAAAGCGAGGCATAGGTAAAATTGTCAAACAACCAATTGCGAAGCCTCATCTCTTCAGGATAAAAATCACGTGTACCTCGAACGCCTTGTGCCACGTTAGCTTATCGAAGGTGCATGTTAAGTATTTTGGGCAGGCACAAAGTTATAGAACTGCTTTGATAGGCTATTGATGAGAACATCTGATAAAATCGAAGAACTTGAGAAAAAACTCAAAAAAGTTTCTGAAGGTGATCAGGTTAGAATTGATAAACAGCACAAAGCTGGGAAAATGACTGCAAGAGAGCGAATTGATGCTCTACTCGACTCAGAATCTTTTGTAGAGCTAGATGCTATGGTGAAACATCGTAACAATAATTTCGACTTAGAAAAAAAGAGACCCGATGGCGATGGAGTAATTACTGGACATGGAACGATTAGTGGAAGAACTGTTTATCTTTTTGCGCAAGATTTTACAGTTTTTGGTGGCGCCTTGGGAGAAGCACATGCTCAAAAAATATGTAAAGTTATGGATCTTGCTGCAAAAACCGGATGTCCAATTATAGGGCTAAACGATTCAGGCGGAGCAAGAATCCAAGAAGGAGTTGTAAGTTTAGGCGGGTATGCTGAGATTTTCTACAGAAACGTAAAGTCCTCTGGAGTAATTCCCCAATTTTCTCTCATACTGGGACCTTGCGCAGGAGGTGCAGTCTATAGCCCTGCAATGACTGACTTTACATTGATGGTTAAAGATTCAAGTCACATGTTTATTACGGGCCCTGATGTAATTAAAACCGTAACACATGAAGATGTAACTTTTGAAGAATTAGGAGGTGCAGTGACACACAATTCTGTTTCAGGAGTAGCACATCTTGCATGTGAATCCGAAGAGGACTTATTTGACGCGTTTAGAGAATTAATTGGTTACATACCTCAAAATAATTTGGAAAGTGTACCTGTCACTTCTTATCAGGAGAAAGAACGAGATGGTATCAACGAACTTGATGTAATTATTCCTGATAATTCAAATGTTCCCTATGATATTATTAAAGTAATAAACCTGACTTTTGATGATCCCTTATTTGAAATCCAGCCACATTGGGCTAAAAATATCATTACCGGATTTGCAAGACTTAGAGGACATCCAGTAGGGATTGTAGCAAATCAACCTTCTGTTTTGGCCGGTTGTCTAGATATTGATGCATCATCTAAAGCTGCCCGTTTTGTAAGATTTTGTGACGCTTTTAATATTCCATTGGTAACATTTGTTGATGTTCCAGGATTTCTACCCGGAACTGAACAAGAACATGGAGGAATCATTAGACATGGGGCAAAATTGTTGTATGCCTTTGCTGAAGCTACAGTCCCTAAATTGACCGTTATTACAAGAAAAGCGTACGGAGGGGCTTATGATGTCATGGCCTCAAAACACATACGTGCTGATCTAAACATTGCTTGGCCAACTGCAGAAATCGCCGTTATGGGAGCTGAAGGTGCTGTAAATATCATTTTTAGAAAAGATATTAATGAAGCTGCAGAACCTGAAAAAAAACACCACGAATTAACTAAAGAATACAAAGATAAATTTGCTTCGCCATATATTGCTGCTGAAATGGGATACATTGACCGAGTTATATTTCCAAGAGATACTAGGAAAGAACTAATCTTAGGTTTAGAAAGATATGGAAATAAAAGAGAAGAAAGACCTAATCGTAAGCACGGTAATATCCCTCTGTAAAATTTA
>CAZWJS010000020.1:0-27377 GCA_964634895.1 uncultured archaeon
ATTTGAAAGATTATGTTTTGCAGGAGGCTGTATGAAAAGAAAAATTAGATTACAGAGGGGCACACCTAATAACCTAAAATTAGAAGAATTTGAAGTAGAAGTAGAAACTGGAATGGTAGTTTTGGATGCAATACATAGAATTCAAGCCACGGATGCTCCAGATTTAGCAGTTAGATGGAATTGTAAAGCTGGTAAATGTGGTTCATGTTCTGCTGAAATTAATGGAAAACCAAAATTGACTTGTATGACTCGATTGTCTGATTATCCTGAAGATGAGACACTAACTGTTCAACCCATGAAAACATTCCCTTTGGTTAAAGATTTAGTAACTGATGTGTCATGGAATTATGAAGTCAATAAACGAATTAAACCATATCAGCACACTGAGACTGAAAACGAACCCGTAATGTTCCAGAAAGAGGTTGATAGGGTACAAGAATTCAGGAAATGTATTGAATGTTTTCTTTGTCAGGATGTCTGTCATGTTTTAAGATCTCATGACATGAAAGAAGAATTTGCAGGACCACGGTTTCTTATTAGAAATGCAGGACTGGAGATGCATCCACTTGATCAAGGCCATCGTTTAGAGAACATACGCAATGAACATGGAATTGGCCTTTGCAATATAACAAAATGTTGTACCTTTGTTTGTCCTGAAAATATTAGTATAACAGACAATGCTATAATACCTATGAAAGAAAGAGTTGTTGATGAATACTATGATCCACTAAAATGGTTATGGAGAAAAATTACAAGGAATTAATAATTAATTACAGCAGTTTCCTTCACAACAGGCTTCAACTACTGTGTGACATTTTGGACATTCCCTATGTTGACTAGCCTCAATAGATAAACCTTGAAATCCACAAATACATTGAATGAAATTTGTATAATTTTTAGGTTGTATCCTATTCATGAAAATAATACTAACTAATCCTATAATTATCTTTTGGAAAAAGTTGCCGCTCAGCCGACAGGTTGGGAGGTGGGAGGGGGCCCGCCGGGAGCAGCTATAGGTGATGCAACTGGGTTTTTTTAAAATGTTCGGGGAAATGGGTTTAAATTATGCTATATGTGAGATATATGGACATCGTAAAAGCGCCACAAGGTAGCGAAATTAGTTGTAAAGGTTGGTTGCAAGAAGCAGCGCTCAGAATGTTGATGAATAATCTTGACCCTGAAGTGGCCGAGATGCCTGAAGAATTGATAGTTTACGGTGGAAGGGGGAAAGCTGCTAGAAATCAAAAATGTTACGAAACTATTGTAAGTACCTTGAAAAAGTTGGAAAATGATGAAACTCTCCTAGTTCAAAGTGGAAAACCAGTAGGTGTATTCAAAACTCACAAAGATTCGCCTAGAGTAATTATTGCAAACTCAAATCTAGTTGGAAATTGGGCAAATTGGGAACATTTTGATGAACTAGAAAAGAAAGGATTAATGATGTTTGGCCAGATGACTGCTGGTTCCTGGATTTACATCGGCTCACAGGGAATCCTCCAAGGTACATTCGAAACATTTGCTGAAGCTGCAAGACAGCATTTTGGAGGATCACTTGAGGGACAATTAGTAGTAACAGGAGGATTAGGGGGAATGGGGGGTGCACAACCTCTAGCTGCAACAATGAATGGAGGTACATTCTTAGCTGCTGAAATAGATCCGGAGAGAATAAAGAAAAGATTGGATACCAAATATTGTGATATCGTCTTAGAAGATATAGATGAAGGAATAGATCTAGCTCTTAAATGGAAAAAAAATAAGATTGCAAAATCAGTTGCTGTTGTAGCAAACATAGGGAATTTATTGAAGAGATTATTAGAAAGAAATGTAATTCCTGATTTATTAACTGACCAGACATCCGCTCATGATCCTCTCATAGGTTACATACCTCTTGGATTAAACCTAGAAGAAGCTGAAAATTTAAGAAAATCAAATAAAAAGGAATATCTAAAAAGAACCTATGATAGCATAGCTAACCACGTCCGATTAATGCTAAAACTAAAAGACAAAGGATCTATTACTTTCGATTATGGAAACAACCTAAGAGCCATGGCTAAAGAAGCTGGAGTTAAGAATGCATTTGATTTTCCGGGATTTGTACCTGCATATGTTAGACCTCTTTTTTGTGAAGGTAAAGGACCATTTAGATGGGCCGCTCTGTCTGGAGAACCAAATGATATCTATGAAACAGATAGAGTAATTTTAGACTTATTCCCAAAGGACAAAGCACTTCACAAATGGATTAAAATGGCCCAAAAACATGTTGAATTTCAGGGTTTACCTGCTCGTATATGCTGGCTAGGTTATGGTGAAAGAGCTCGTGCAGGTTTAGCATTCAATAAATTAGTCAAAAGTGGAAAAGTGAAAGCACCTATAGTGATTGGACGCGACCATTTGGATGCTGGATCTGTTGCATCACCAAATAGAGAGACTGAAGGCATGAAGGATGGATCTGATGCTGTAGCTGATTGGCCAATACTTAATGCATTATTGAACACTGCAGCTGGCGCTACATGGGTTAGTTTCCATCATGGAGGTGGAGTTGGAATGGGATATTCACTACATGCAGGTATGGTGGTAGTAGCCGATGGGACAAAAGACGCGGATAAAAGATTAGAAAGAGTGCTGACCACTGATCCTGGAACTGGGGTGATGAGACACTTAGATGCAGGATACAAAAAAGCAAAAGACATAGCTAAAGAGAGAAATATTAAAGTAGGAATTGTCGAAGATTTATGAACCTAATTATATCATCAGAGGCTGATAATGCATCGATAAACTTGAGAGATAGACTTCTAGAAATGTCTGAATGGAGTGAAGAAGGCTCCTTTGATGATAGAGAAATGTGGAAGCTTACAAAGGACTATGGTGGTTTTTGTAAGAAAGATACGATACTAATAACTATTGGAAAATTACACATTTATGCCGAAGAAATAGACAAAAAATGGGAAAGTAAGAATAAAGCTAAAATTGATAACATAGTGTTCCTATCAAGACACAAAGCAGCTAGTGGTAGGCCAAGTCTTACAGTGCATCCTATAGGAAATTGGGGAAAAGCTGACTACGGTGGCAGAGAAGCTGAAATTTCTGGTGCTGCAGCTGAATTGATGACAGGATTGTTGCGAAGTATAAGAAAAAATCGTCTTCCGGGATATGACATTTGCTTTGAGGCTACACATCACGGCCCTTTCTTAGAAACACCAACAATGTTTTTAGAAATAGGATCTACTGAAGAACAATGGAATAAACACGAACCTGCTCAAGCTTTAATAAAAGCCCTATTAGAACTTGAACCTGCAACTGGGATTAATGTTGTAGGAATAGGTGGAGGTCACTATACTCCAAGATTTACAGAAGCTGCGCTTTCACATGATGTTTGCTTTGGCCATATAGTTGCTAATTATGGAATAGAAGTATTGACGGGAGAACTTTTGGAAAAGGCAATTGTCAAAAGCCATGCAAAGGGAATTTATTTTCACCGAAAAGGGATGAAGGGAAAACATTACAGAACTTGGAAAGAGTGGGCGGAAAATAACAACATTAAAGTTTACAAACAATCAGATTATAAAAAACGCATTTTATAGACGATAATAAGGGAAAAATATTTGGGACAATATACCCGATACACTTAATAAACGATTTACATGTAAAGATGTTTAGGTGTAATAACCATGAGTGACGACGACGTACAAAATGATGACGGAAGCACTCCCGAGGAAGCCCCTGCTGCTGAAGCTCCTGCCGAAAGTAGTGGTGATTTTCTTGAGGATACTTTTGGAATCACAAAAGCTGGAAGTACGATGGAATCAGAATTAATGGCAGGATTGACAACCTTCCTGACAATGGCATATATCTTGCTGGTAAATCCTGCAATGTTAGCTGTTGCTGGCGTTCCATTCGACGACGCATTGTTTGCAACCGCAATAGCGGCTTTCATAGGATGTGTAGTTATGGGTCTTTGGGCCAATAAACCATTTGCATTAGCTCCAGGAATGGGTCTCAATGCCTACTTTACATTTGCTGTAGTGTTAGGTATGGGGATTGCTTGGGAAGTTGCTCTTGCCGCTGTATTAGTAGAGGGTATTATTTTCTTAGTTCTCTCACTACCACAAGTAGGTTGGAGAACTGCAATGATAAATTCTATACCAAAAGATTTGAAAATTGCAACTGGTGCTGGAATTGGAATGTTTTTAGCAATTATCGGTTTCAGAGAAATGGGTTGGATTCAAGATGATGGGGCCACATTAGTTAATTTGGCTACAACGGAGGCATTCAGCTATGATCATGGTGCATTTATTTCAATGATTGGACTTATTGCAATCGTTATAATGATGGGACGTAACATCAAAGGTGCTATTGTTTATGGTATAATTGGAATGGCTGTTGTTGGATGGATCCTAGGTGCATATGATCCTTACAACGATATGAACGGAGGTCCTGGACACGGCGGTGGTGCTGGTTGGGGATGTGAATTTGCCAATTATGATGCAAATGGGGCTGTAGTAACTGGAGATGACTCTGTGGACTATGTTGATCCCGATTGTACGAAAGCCTCACCACCAGAGGAATGGTTTGGATTTGTAGGATTACCGGAAGAGTCTCTGTTTGCCGCATTTGGGGCTCTTGGAGATCTCAATGGAGATAATATGGGTGATTTCCTATTGGTTATGATAGCTTTCCTATTTGTCGATATATTTGACACGTCTGGTACCTTATATTCCGTAGGAAGGCAAGCTGGTTTTGTCAATGATGATGATGAGCTAGAAAATTCTGATGAAGCATTCATGTCCGACGCAGCTGCAACTATAGTTGGTGCTGCAATGGGAACAAGCACAACTACCACATACATCGAGTCTGCAGCTGGTGTAGAAGAGGGTGGTAAGACTGGTTTAACTGCCGTAGTAGTAGGTGTATTGATGCTATCTGGTTTATTCCTTGCTGGAATATTCAAAGCCATACCTGTCTTTGCAGCCGCAACAGCTTTAGTGGTTGTAGGTGCAATGATGATGAAACAAGCTAAAGACATCAACTGGAATGACATAGAAGTTTCAGTTCCTGCATTCATCACAATGGTAATGATGCCATTTACTTACTCTATAGCAGATGGAATAGCATGGGGTCTAATCTCATACGTAGCAATCAAACTAGGAATGGGTAAGATGGATCAATTGAATCCTGTCGTAAACACATTAGCTGTTTTGATGCTAATGTTCTACATAGGACCTGGTGACCAATCAACCTTCGATTGGATCTTCTCAACAATATTTGGATAAACAAAAAAATATTGAACAAAATCCCCTGAGTTAACCACTCAGGGGAAATACGCAATTAGGTTAGACTTTGTCTTCAAAAAATAACATAAATATAATCGCAAACAAGATAAGAGATGTACCTGACTTTCCAAAGAAAGGAGTAATTTTCAAGGATATTACTCCAGTATTATCTGATATTAAGACTCTTAGACTTTCTACTAGAGAAATGGCAGCTCCATATATGGACCTAAATATCGATGTTGTCGTCGGCATCGAATCAAGAGGTTTCATATTTGGATCACCTATTGCTGATATTTTGGAAGCTAGTTTCGTACCTGTTAGAAAACCCGGTAAATTACCATGGAAAACAAAAAGTATCTCTTATGAATTAGAATATGGAAAAGATACTCTAGAAATACATGAAGATGCAATAAAACCTGGACAAAACATTTTGATTGTTGATGATTTATTAGCAACAGGCGGTACTGCAGAAGCAACATGTAGTTTAGTTTCAAAACTTAAGGGTAAAATTGTTGGATTTACTGTTTTAATAGAATTAGAATTTTTAAAAGGACGAAAAAGACTAAACCAATATAATGTTCACTCCTTGGTAAGATACTAAAACATGAAATTACTTATATCTGAAAAGGAGATTAAAGAACGAGTAAAATTATTAGGTAATAAAATATCTAAAGATTACAAAGGAAAGAATCCTATTTTCATAGGCATATTGAATGGCTGCTATGTTTTCATGGCTGATCTTCTACGAGAAGTCAAACTGGATCTTGAAATTGATTTTGTAAAGATTCGGAGCTATGAAGGAGACACTTCAACTGGAACAATCAAATTTAGAAAAGATATCTCTGCAGATATCGATGGAAGAGATGTAATCATTGTAGAAGATATTATTGATTCAGGATTTACTATCAATTTCCTAGTCAAGAGATTAAGAAACTCAGGGCCGAAGTCTGTGGCTGTTGCAACTATGTTATTCAAAAAAGAGGTTGCTAAACTAGATTTCAAAGTTGATTACGTTGGATTTGAAATTCCACCTGAATTCGTTGTTGGATATGGATTAGACTACGATGAGAAGCATAGACATCTGAAAGATGTAATGGTTATGGAACCTAAAGATATAGAGTAAAGCAAAATATTTAATAGAGCTTAATCAAACAAGTTAGGGTGAAAAGATGCGTATAGATGATGACCTAAAGCTAACATTCCGTGACGTGCTAATAAGGCCAAAACGTAGCACGCTAAAATCTCGCTCGGATGTTTCTCTATCACGTACTTTCAAATTTAGGCACACAGAAATAGAATGGGAAGGTGTACCAGTTGTAGCAGCTAATATGGACACTACTGGCACCTTTGAAATGGCTAAAGCACTTCAAAAAAACAATATGATGACATGCCTACAGAAATTTTACTCCGTTAGAGAAATAAAGAAAGCGATTAAGAATGGAATGAATCCTAATAATATCGCAGTAACTTCTGGATCAACTGATGAAAGCTTAGAACTGTTAAAGAGAAAAATGGCAATTCACAAAAATCTAAAATTTATTTGCCTCGATGTTGCGAATGGATATAGAGAAGATTTTCTTCAATTTGTGAGGAGAACACGCAGAGAGTTTGCTAATAGCATTATAATTGCCGGAAATGTAGCAACAAGAGAAATGACAGAAGCATTAATCCTTGCTGGAGCAGACATTGTAAAAGTAGGAATTGGACCTGGTTCTGTTTGCACAACTCGCAAAGTAGCAGGTGTTGGCTATCCTCAATTATCTGCAATCTCAGAGTGTTCTGATGCAGCTCATGGACTAGCAGGGCACGTAATGTCTGATGGTGGTTGTACATCTCCTGGTGATATTGCTAAAGCCTTTGCAGCCGGATCTGATTTTGTCATGCTCGGAGGAATGCTGGCCGGACATGATGAATCTGGAGGGGAGCTAAAAACGAAGGATGATGGAAAACAGTACAAGTCTTTCTATGGAATGAGCTCAGCAAAAGCTATGGAGACTTATTTTGGAGAAGTAGCAAAGCATAGGGCACCTGAAGGAAAGGAAGTAGAAGTACCATACAGAGGATCGGTCGAAGTAACTGTACAGTCTATTCTAGGTGGCATCAGATCTGCTTGCTCGTACGTTGGCGCAAGAAGAATCAAGGATCTGCCAAAATGTACTACTTTTGTCAGAGTAACCATAACAACTAACGAAATATACACTATACACGAAAGTAGCTGAACAAATTTAATAAACATATCTGTTATGACTTAAAATGGCAGAGAGGGTCAGAACAGAAGCAGGTAAGACTTTTAGCGAATTTAGTCTGCTCACAAATTTTACTCCTAAAGATTGTACTCTGCAAAAAATAAGTCTAGACAGTAAACTAAATGGAATGGAACTAAGGCTTCCATTTATGAGTGCTGCAATGAGTTCAGTGACTGGCTACGAAATGGCATTATCTTTAGGCAAAGAAGGGGGAATTGGAATTCTCCCAGCAAGACTTTCTATTAAGGAGCAAGTAGAAATTATTAATAAGATTAAAGGATACGAAATGGGTTTCGTAGAAGATCCCATCACCGTAAGAGAAACTGCTACTATTGATGAAGTTGTCCGACTTGTAGAAAAACATGGTCACTCAAAAGTACCAATTGCTGATCGAAATAATGTATTTCTAGGTTTATTCAGTTTTGATAAATATTTAGAAACAAATGCAACACCAGGTGACTCAGTTACTACTATTATGATTGAACCAAAGAATTTACCATGTTTGAAAAATCCAAACCTAAGCTTAGAAGAAGCTAAAAGTGAATTGAGCAAAAAAAATTATCTAATTGTATTAGATGAATTAGGTAGATTAGTAAAAATTGCATTCAAGAAAGATGTAGAGAAAATAGCAGTAGGTGCCGCAATTTCAACGCATAAGGGATGGAAAAAGAGAGCTACTGCCTGTGTCGAAGCTGGAGCCGATATAATTGTAATTGATACTTCAGATGGTTATAATGAATTTACTTCTAAAGTTATTAAAGAATTTAAGAAGATGAATGATTCTATACCTATTTGTGCAGGTAATGTTATAACATACGATGGAGCCAAATATCTAATGGAGAATGGAGCTGATCTTGTGAAAATAGGGATGTCGTCTGGATCTATATGTACAACTCAGAGGGAAAAAGCAACTGGGAGAGCTCCTATGACTGCCCTATTAGATTCAGCAAAAGCCAGAGATGATTTTGTCAAAGAAACTGGGAAATATATTCCACTGGTAATAGATGGAGGAGTGTCAGCTGCAGGTGATATGATCATCGCCCTTACAGTAGCTGATGTTATAATGATGGGAGGCTATTTCAACCATTTTTACGAGGCTGAAGGTGAAAAACTAGATGAAAATATGCAATTAACAAACCATGAACCTGATATCAAATATATTGCAACATGGGGAGAAGGCTCTGCTAGAGCTAGAAATTTGGACAGATATGGACACGTGGCAAGAAAAACCTTCTTTGCTGAGGGTGAAGAAGGAACTGTTGAGAATTGGGGGAGACTTAAACCAAAGCTTAAGCAAGATATAAGGAAGATTAAAGCTGCATTAAGTAATGCTGGAACAATGAACCTAAAAGACTTCAGGAATAAAGCTGTAATTGAATTAATGTCTACTTATACTCAACAAATAGTTGGTAATACCCATAATATGAAAGTGAAAGAATAACTAGATTTTACAAAAATCAATTAATTTTTCTTGCAGAATATCAATACCCTCATTATCCATGACTGAGACTGATAACGAATTTAAATATTCAGTAGATGACTCCTTTTCCAAATCTGATTTGCTAAAAACATCAATCCATCTATATTTTGAATATCTCTCTCTCAATTCTTTATGTAAAGAACTTTGTATCTCAAACGAATAACCAGAGGTTCCAGATAAATCTGTAAGAAAAACTATTACTGGCTTTAAATGATTAAGAGCTGCTAAACCTTGCTTTTCCATATCATTACGGTCTGAATCAGGGCGATCTAATAGACCAGGTGTGTCCATGACTTGAATAATATCATATTTAGTTTCTATATGACCTAAAGACACCCCTTTTGTAGTAAAGGGGTAACTTTTAACTTCTGGTTTACCAGACGATATTGCTCTAATTAGACTTGATTTACCTACGTTAGGAGCACCCGCAAACACAGCTAAAGGTTTTTCAGTATCTACGTTAGGAAGAGTTCGAAAAACTGAACGTGCTGTAATCAAAAAATTTAAGTTTTTATCTATTTGTCTGACAATATTTGTCATTTTTTTATAAGCTTCACTCATTATTTTCATAGTGTTGTCGGCACTCTTTCTAGCTCTAGCTTTTGGTACATATTTGGTACCAATCATCAAAACTTCCTTGCGAGCCCAATCTACAGCACCAAGTGCTTTCCTAAGCTTGTCAACTCCAACAGTCAAATCAATAATAGATCTATCAAACGGATGAATATTATCAAATGAAGGAAAAGCCTTAACATAAGAATGTAAAGGATTTGAAATATTATCTGCAACTGAATTTATTTTTCTAACTGCTGTTAAACGTGCCCTGTAGTCTGCATTCCTAACGCTTTCTTCAACTTTAGAGGCGCGTCTCAAAGCCCTATCTATTAATTCTTCAGATTTAGCAATTGATGGTATTTCTTGGAGATTCACAATTTTTCAATGATAGCGTCGCCAAATTCACTACATTTCAGCAATTTTGCTTCATCCATCAGCCTCTCAAAATCATATGTAACAGTCTTAGCTCCAATCGCTTTCTCCATGCCTTCAATGATGTGATCTGCAGCTTCAGACCAACCAAGATAACGAAGCATCATCTCTCCCGAAAGGATAACTGATCCTGGGTTTACCTTGTCTTGACCGGCATACTTAGGAGCTGTGCCATGGGTTGCTTCAAACAACGCATGGCCTGTATCATAATTTATGTTAGCACCAGGTGCAATTCCTATACCACCAACTTGGGCTGCCAACGCATCTGAAACATAATCTCCATTAAGATTAAGTGTAGCAATAACATCATATTCCGAAGGTCTAGTCAAAATCTGTTGGAGCATCGCATCAGCTATAACATCCTTAACTATAATTTGTTCTCCATTATCTGGATTTGCAAATGAATGCCAAGGGCCACCTTCAAACGGCTCAGCACCAAACTCTTCTCTGGCTAATTCATATCCCCAGTCTCTAAATCCTCCTTCAGTAAACTTCATTATATTCCCTTTGTGGACTAAAGTAATTGATTTTCTATTGTTTGAGATTGCATACTTAAACGATGCTCTAATCAAACGCTTTGACCCCTCACTGGAAACCGGTTTTATACCAAGAGAACTAGTTTCTGGGAAACGGATTTTAGATACATTCATCTCATTCTTTAAGAACTCTACTACTTTTTTGACCTCTGTAGTGCCAGCTTGCCATTCTATACCTGCATAAATATCTTCTGTATTTTCCCTGAAAATAACCATGTCCACTTTCTCTGGTTCTCTAACTGGACTCGGAACTCCAGTGAACCAGCGAACTGGACGAACGCAAGCAAAAAGGTCTAGGCTCTGACGCAATGTTACATTAAGACTTCTAAAACCACCCCCAACAGGAGTTGTTAGAGGTCCTTTAATTGCAACCAAATATTGTCTAATTGAATCTAGAGTCTCATCAGGAAGCCATTCATTGATTTCCTTGAAAGCTTCTTCACCTGCTAGAATCTTTTTCCAAAAAATTTTCTTTTCGCCTCCATATGCTATTGCAACTGCTGAATCAATAACTTTCATCGCAACAGGAGTAACATCTTGGCCAATACCATCACCAATAATAACTGGAATTATAGGATTGTCAGGGACAGTTAATTTGCCATTAATGCAGGTAATCGAAGCAGGGGCCATATTTGGGGCTAGACAGGCCTGTATAAATCCCCCACGGACGTTATATAATAAACACAGTTTTCTATGAGATAATAATGGGATTTCTGAATCGTTTGGTTTTAGGCAGTGCAAACCTTATGCCAAAATTTGTTATAGGCAGAATCGCCGCCGTCTATGTTGCTGGAGACAAACTAAAAGATGGTTTGGAACTCATTGAAAGATTAAACTCAAAGGGTTTTGCAGGAACTCTTGACTTACTTGGTGAAGAAGTGAAGAACAGAAAACAGACTAATAAAATAAGAGATGCTTATTGCGAACTTTTAGACGGAATTGCGAATCAAGGCATAGATTGTAATATTTCATTAAAATTAACGGCCTTAGGACTGAAAATAGATAAAGAACTATGTTGGGATAATCTAAGTGTCGTATTAGATAAAGCAAGAATTCATGATAATTTTGTAAGGATGGATATGGAAGACTCTAAAGTTACGGATTTGACTATAAAAATGTGTCAAAAAGCTAAGAAATATTATTCGAAATGTGGAACGGTTCTTCAATCATACATGCATAGAACTATTAATGATATTGATGAACTAGATGTTCCAAATGCTAATATCAGAATTTGTAAGGGTGCTTACAAAGAAGTAAAAGATATTGCATACCAAGATTATCAAAAGATAAGAGATAATTATTTGAAATGTGCAGAAAAGATAATGGATAAAGGGATTTATATTGGATTAGCCACCCATGATAAATGGATTATTGAAAAATTACTAGAACTAATAGAAAGAAAGAAATATAAGAAAAATATGTACGAATTTCAAGCATTATCTGGCGTCCCAATTGACAAAATACTTGATAATCTAATAAAAGACAAACACAAAGTCAGATACTATGTACCATACGGGCCAGAGTGGCATGCATATTCTTTAAGAAGGATGAAAGAAAATCCTGATATTTGGAAATACACGATTAAGGCTTTTTTCTTTAGAACTAAGCATCGTAAATAAACGTCAGCTTTTTGTAAAGCACTCAAAGTGGGAATGATATGGCGAGAAAGATAAGAAGGAAAAAAGGACCTACAACCTCGACTACTCCTACTTATGAAAATAGTCCAATTAAAGAATCAAGACCTGATTCAAGACCTGCATTAATTGCATTGTTATTAGTTGTTCTTTTAATTGGTAGTGGATTGTACCTAACCTCAATGGTGGAAGAAGCTCAGGATGTCACATACGGTGTTGAAGCAAGTCTACTAACTGACATGCATAATGCAGAACCTGGGACTAGTACTGACTTTGTTGTTATAATAAAGAATACTGGTTCAATAACGGATACATTCCAGATTAGTGTAAATGATAATAGTGGAGGATTCACAATAAATATTGAAGAAGGATATGAAACTGTAACTATTAACAAAGATGATCGAATGCCTGTTATAGTTAATGTACAGACTTCTGCAGCATCAAGTGGCATTCTAAATTCGAATTTAGTCATAAACTCTAAAAGTAATACTGCAACATCATCTTTGGTAACTTTAACCGTTAATACCGATGTTACTTTTGGCAACGAAACTAAAGTTGGCAATTCTGTTGAAGTTCATTATGCAGGTATTCTTGCGAACAATGCAAAATTGTTCGATTCAAGCATGAAAGACATATGGGATAATTACATGCACAGAAAAGACGATGTGAATGAAGCAAATAGACACACGGATACGCTAGCTGCCGATAATATAGGCTGTGACGGTGAAGGTTATCCCTCAGAGGACTGTAAAGGAAGTCGTGGAATGATTAAAGGATTTGACGATAAAATGGTGGGAATGTATGAGGGACAGCATCTTGCAGTAAGGATACCTGCAAAAGATGCATATGGAGAAACTGGAACTCATGATTTGGCAGGAAGAGATTTAATTTTTGAAATTGAAATGGTATCAATAAGTTGAGCAAGACTGATTGGAATATTAAATCTCAAGAAGATATTGGTAATTTCAAAATATTTGGTGTTAAGAAGTTAAATGCTATTTCACCTAGAACTGGAAAAGAATTACCGTTCTTCGTATTAGACTGTGATGACTGGGTGAATATCATACCAATAACTCAGAAGAGAGAAGTAATAATGATAAAACAATATCGTTTTGGTACCTCAAAAATTGAACTTGAGATACCTGGTGGAATTATCGAAAAAAATGAGGACCCTATGGAAGCTGCAAAAAGAGAACTAGTTGAAGAAACTGGTTATGAAGGAAAGAAATTTACTTATTTAGGTCATGTAGATCCAAATCCTGCTTTTCAGAGGAATAAATGTCACATTACTCTAATCGAAGACTGTTTCTATAGCTGCGAACAGAACCTTGACCCAGGAGAAGACATAGAAGTTACCAAAATAAAATTAGACAATATAAATTCATTAATTAAGGAAGGAACAATAAGACATAGTTTAGTGATATGTGCCTTTAATCTTTTTAATCTAACTAAGCTGTGAAAGAACCAAATTCTCTGCAAAAAACACAAGGGCCCTCGCCACCTGCTGGTTCAGAACAAGACGGACAAATAGATAGTTTCGATGGTTTTTTATTATCAATCCGTATTTTTTCCATCCCATTCAATAAGGAATGACGAGTTCCTGGTTGCCTATACTCTAAATCAAGCAAAATTCTACGGAACAAATTCCTCTGAGCTCTACCTGAATATGGGCAATCTCCATCATGAAATTTAAGGTTCTTTAACATAGCATAAAGATAAACCTCTTGTTCTGGTATTTTCCTCAATGGTAATAATCTAGGTACAAAACCTGTCTGAACATATTGATGAGGGGCCATTCTTATCAATCTTGAAATATCTCCTCTAGAATGATTCATCAAAACTGTTTGAGAAAAATCATCTAGATTATGTCCTAATACTAAGCAATCGACTTCTGTGGATCTAGCCATTTGATTTAATGATCTGCGGCGCAATATGCCACAAGGCGAACATGGTGAGGCTTCTGGGGGATTATTAATCAATAATTCTCCCAAAGTCATACCAATCAATTCCTTATAGGAAAAAATATTCAATTTAATTTTTAAATCATCACAAGACTCTTTTGCACAAAGGAGTGATTCTGAACGGTAATTCTCAATACCTTCATCAACAGATAAACCAATTACTTCAATCCCTCTATCTTTACAATAATCGTTAAGAAGATAAAGAGCAACACTTGAATCTTTTCCTCCCGAAAGGCCAATACCTAATTTTTTAATCTCTATATCTGAATTTGAAATTAATAAATTAATTTGATGCCGCAACTCTTTATTTACATTTTTTTCTATAGAACGAAAAAAACATAACTGGCAAAGAATTTCACCTGAATAGCGCCGACTAATGACTGGATTGGTAGAGCAATTTTTGCAAGGCACAATAACCCTAAAGATTGGTTTATATTTTACTACAGGTAACCGAAACTATGACACAATTATGACACTATAATTAAAAATAAAAGAGTTAGATGGCACGAACTATGTGTCAATAAACAAAAAGTTTATATACTATATTCTTCTGTGAAGTAATATTATGGCACCTCTTGGACCTCTAACTACAAATCGTTTAACAGTACGCTTAGACCCGGAAAGAGCCGCAAGGATTGAATACTGGGCTTCTGAAAATCCTCTTAAAATTAAATCCTATAATCAATTAATTCAAGAAGCTTTAGATGAGTATCTTGATAGACACACAGTCTCTCCAACACATGATTTAATGAATATAAAAATACCTCAAAGAGTAAGAGAAAAACTTCATGATTTGCAGGAAGACGGTTATGGCAATATAGATCAAATAGTATCTGAAGCAATATTGCAACACGCTAATTCGAAATATAGGGAAGAAAAAGATTATCAGTTTTTAAGAAACGAAGTTAATACCATGGGAAACAGAAGAAAAATGCTATTTTCAGACTACGGGAATGAATAATACATGATGGATCGTCTAGAGAATTTTGATAGTACTGACTTAATGGAATTTATAACTCCGCCCAAAATAAAAGTGATGGGAATTGGAGGCGCTGGCAATAATATTCTTAAAAGATTATACAAAAAAAGAATCAATGGAGTTGAAACTATTGCCTTAAACACAGATGCAATTCATCTAAATAATTGCCAAGCACACAAAAGAACGGTATTAGGCGCAAAAAGAACGATGGGGCAAGGTGCAGGTGGCGATCCACATCTTGGAAGAATGTGTGCTGAGGGTGATGAAGATACTCTAAGAGGATTAGTTGACAATACTGATATGGTTTTCATAATTGCTGGGATGGGAGGAGGCACTGGAACAGGAAGTGCACCTATTATTGCCAAATATGCAAAAGAAACTGATGCCCTAGTTGTAGGTGTAGCTGTTTTACCATTCTTAGAAGAGGGAAAAAGAAGACGCAATACTGCTATAGAAGGCCTTACTGAATTGAAAAGAAATTGTAATTGTGTAATTGAATTGGATAATGAAAAAATTAATGTACTCAAAAAAGGAGATTATCCAATGAAAAAAGCATTTGATGTTATGTCTGACTTAGTTGCTGAAACTGTACAATCCTTATCTGAAGTTATTACTGAACCTTCAACCATTAATGTTGACTTTGCAGATTTAAGAAAGATAATTGAGGCTGGAGGTAATGCTAAAGTTCTATATGGTGAATCTAGCAGCTCGGATCCTGGAAGCGTATTAGATGCAGTTTTAGGAAATCCATTACTGGGTTCACACTATCAAGGTGCTGAAGCTGTATTGCTACATGTAGCTTCTGGGAGTGAATTCTCTCTTAATAATTGCCATGAAGTTCTATCAGCTTTAAGATATGAGTTAGCAGAGGATGTAAATCTCATATGGGGTTTACGAACAAGTGAAGCAATGGGGGCTAATGTGAAAGTGGTGATGCTGGTCGCTGCAATACCCGATGATGAACTTGAAGTAGAAACTATTTCAGAAGAAAGGACAAGACCTCTAGGTAAGTCCATTCAGATGATCAACTGATTTTAATATTCACACACCTTCGCTGCAAGCTTTGCTGTGTCCACAAAGCTTGTAGCACCCCTATTCAACAAAGTTGACACTAAATCAAATCAACGCACACTGAGGAGAAGACTACACTTCTCCCCAATGCCATTTTCTAGAAGTTACTTATTCTTCTTCTCTTTGCCTTAGTGCAATTCCTATTGCAGCTAAAAGCCCACTTAGAGACATACTCAACATAGACATGCCAAATGATGGCACTGTGTTCACTTCTTTAACAGCAGTTACTGTTATTGGAACTCTATTGTTATTCTCATCAGATTCTGGAACTTGGAAAGTTGTATCTACTGACAAATAGAAAGTGTAAGAACCACTAACTTCTCCAGCAGGGCCCTTAGACATTCCTAAATCATTTGCAGTTGCCTTAAAGGAAACAAATCTCTTACCATCCCTTTCCTCTATGGTAGCTCCATATTTTTCATGTAAGAAATAGTCTTGGCCAGAAGCATCTTTCGCTGTAACAGTTTCATCAATTTTCCAAGTTGTTCCAGACCAATAAATTCCAACTTGGACACCCAATGGATTTCCTTCAAAATCTTCAAGACCTACATTGAAAGTTCCAACACTTTCTGTTCCTGAGTTAACAACTTCAAACATAAATCTGAAGTAATTATCAACTTCACACTCAACTGAGGCTGTTGGATTGTTAGTACAACCACTCTGTTTGACCCAACCAGTTCCAGATTCTCCGTAACCAGTTGCGTGGCTTGTATATTGACTGTCTCCAATAGAAAGATCGGGTTTAGCAATCTTCATTGTAGCTTGACCTTCTTGAGCACCAGCTGTGAATGTACCATCATAATCAGACCAAGAACGTGCGTCAGCTTGAATTGAGTAAGTACCTGGTGGAGCCCATGCAGCATAACCTACCTGCACTATAATGTCAGTTGAAGAAACTTCACCTGGCTTGACCAATGTAACACTCTGAGCACTAGGCTTTGCATAGTCCTCAGTAACTTCCCAGTTATCTTTGCTTGGATTATCAATAATCCAACCTGGTGCTGAATTAGTGACTTCTTTACCACTTGGGTATGTAATAGTACCATTTTCACTAACATAAGCTGTTACACCTACTGAGCCATCTTCTGAATCTCTGCCATCCTCATCTTCACAGAATCCTGACTCTTTGTTGAATTCACCCCAGCAAACTGTTCCTGGCCCAATGGCAACAACTGTTTGCTGTGACCACTGCCCTGTATCTTCGTTCTTATTTGCTTGCTGAATAATTGAGTCTACTCTAACTTCATTACCATCATCCAAGAAGGCTTTTGCTCCACTTGGTGCGTTTATTGCAAAGTCAACTACTACAGCATCAGAAGCTGCTCCGAAATTATAAGATTTGACAGTATATAACTTACTAACCATTGCTCCGGTTAATGAAGAAGGATCTGCATTATGAGTTTTTGGATTTATCTCTTTAACTGATACTGCATAATCATGTAAACCAAAGACTGCTGGATAATAAGCTTTGAACATACCTCCCGAACAATCTGCACCAGAACAAGTAGTAGTAGCTTGAAGGCGTATTTTCATATCCTTACCAAGATTTTCTTCTTTCAAATTACCTGATTCATCACTTATTTCACCAACGGCACCTAAATCTGCGAAGAAGGTCTGAGATGTTGAATTATCAAAACTACTGCTGCCAGACCAAGACGTAGGTGTATCACCTGTATAGTTCTTTCCTGGAATGGAATATAGAGTATATTGCTCATCTGCAGCTCTCCATTTAATTGGATACCAGTTTCCACCTGTTCCAACAGTGACTTCAGCCACAACTGAAGCTTCAGTCAAATGATATTCAGCTTCTACAATAAGGAAGGGTTTCTTATTCCAAACAGTGAATGAATCTGAAACCAAGGCTCCGTCATCAGTACCATCCCATTCATAAGAACCTATTGACCAACCATCACCTAGATTGTTTCCTTCATCAACTTTGCCATCTCCATCCAAATCTTTACAGCCTACTGTAGAAGGACAAGAACCGTGTCCCCATTCATTTCCAGACAGAAGCGCTGCACCGAGAACGATAGTTAATTTCTTAACATTATTAGCTGGATTTTCATCCTTTTCATCAAGTTCATCGTTTCTCCAAGCTTCAACCTTAAGCTCATAGATGCCTGGTTCGAGACCTGCACCCCACTTCCAAGCGTCTTTGATAGTATCTGAAACATCAGTCATATCATCTGAAGTTGGTGAAACCGTAAATTCATCTCCCTTTGAAAGAGCTACTGGTATAGGGAACTGTACAGATGAACTGCTTTCAGGCCATACTATAATTCCTGTTTCAGTATTCTTAATACTAGCTCTAACTGTTACAAGATTTTGATCAATTAAACCAATACCTCTTACAGTTACAGAAAGATCATGAACATCACCTGCTGCTCCGAAACGTTCCGTAGTAACATCAACAATATCCAAATTATTTCTATATTCATTACCAATAACCATGATATCATCTAAGAGTACTCCTTTACCTCCACCACTTGAAGTTACAACACGGAAATCAATCCAAGTTTGATATCCTTCAAAAGCAGTCAAATCAAGTTCCTCAACAATCCAAGTAGATTCCTCGGTACTCATGTAAGCACAACCACAATCACCGGTGTAAGTCTTAATTACAGTCCAAGTTCCTGAAGAAATTTTTACACTACTATCAAAATCTTTAGCTGCACGGACTTCTAATTTATCACCTGCACCAAGATTCCACTTGATAGCAAAAGATAATACTGGTTTGAAAGCCGCTCTCAAGTCGACATTCACATCTTTAGTGAACTTGGTACCTGAATCGTCACGATCATATTCATCTTGCGTAATCAAACTATCATCTCCGCCAGCTGCAGTCGTTGGACTATCTTTGTCATAATTAAGTTCTTTAGCATACTGCCAAACATACTGCTCTGAGTATGCATTTGCATTAATGTCTCGTTCTCTCCACGTATTTTCTCCACTAGAACTTCTTTGAACTGTTGTGTAAGAATACTTTTCGCTACGCGTCGGATTTGAATCTCCTGCTGCAGGGTTATCTACGTCATCACTGAAAAACGTGTCAAAAACACGGAATTCAGTAGTCAAAGAATTATTCCATGGGAAAAAGTCCTTACCTGCCGGTACTAAAACTTCTACAGTTACATAGTAAGTGTTAGGATTTGGACACCTGAACTGTGCAAACAAATCACGCTGATCCTCATTTCCTTCACCTGCTCTTATATCTCCATAGGTTGCATCACCTGCAAGAGTTGCAAGTGAAAAATCACTCTGATCAAGATTACCTGTATGATCAGTTCCCTGCAAGTCAACTATGGACATTTTAACTGGAAGATCAGTCCAGCCAGATTCTCCGGCATTGACAACAGTTGCGTTAATTTCCCTCCAGAGACTGTTGCCTCCATTAGATTTAACTACGAACTTATCATCGGCAGTGACATCACCAATAGCAACATCACGAGTTATTCTTTCAGTACCACGGAATACAATTTGATCAATAAACCAACCCATGTAAGGTCTGCTTCCTTCTGTGTTTTGATCATTATCTGCATCCATTTGTACACGGAATAAGATTTTATCTGCATCATCAGTACCAAAATAGTCACTTCCTAGAACATATCCTTGATACTTAGCATTAGAGCCTCCCCAAAGATACCAAGAGCCTTCACCTGGACAGAAACCTGAATAATTAATCAAATTAGTCCATGATGAACCTTCATCTTTTGAAATTTGCATACGGAAATAATCTCCAGATTCCATACAACCTGAGAAAAGCATTCCAACTACAACTTCCTCCATAGCACTCAAATCAAGCGGTGGAGAAACAAAGAAATCGTCCTGATATGGCTCAGGAGTAAATTTTGGACAACCTGAATCAGACAAGGAACCATCACCCCATGTGCAAGTTCCATCTCCTCCTGTCTTGTACCATCCATTAGTATTGAAAGATGCTAAAGATGACTTTCCTTCGTGGAAAACAACTCTTTGAGTCTTGTTCTCTGTGTCTCCATCTTCTACACAGTCATAAATTCCATTATCGTTTGTATCATCTGTAACTGCCCAACCACATCCGTCACCATCTGTATCATAACTAGTTGCGCGATGGTAATTCACATGATCTAAACTATTAGCACCATTATCAGTAGTGTCTCCAAATGTAATTAATTTCTTCTCTTCTGGCACATCCTCTTGTGCTTCACCATTTTCAATCCATTTGCCGACACCTACATCAGCTTGTACGTAATTGTTAGCTGAACCCTGATCACCTGTGTGCTTCACTTCAATTTGAAGCCTATTCATACCTGCACTGGTAAAAATGACGTGTCTAGCTTTACTTTCATCAACCTTATCAAAAATACGCTGCTGATAGTCATTAGTTTTGTTAAAAGTAAATACTATACTATCTCCATTTTGTATTGAATCTGAAACATGCATTGGATGTGTCTCATCGTCTGCGAAAGCACGTGTATCAAAAGTGCTATCAAACAAAACTTGTCCAAATTCATTCTTTAATTTTAAGTGTACCGCTGTACTTCCCTGAGGCAACAATCCATAATTTGTAACAGTTACTCTAATTTCTAAAGGAACGTTTGCTTCAACGGATCTCCAGTACTGTGCGTGATTAGGAATATCCACACCACCAATACCCATATCCACATTCTGAACACTTTCTTTAGTTACTTCCATCCAAGACAAAATAGTTGCCATGAAATCAGCTCTATCGGTTCTCTTATCAAAAACTCCAATCTCATCAGCAAACATGAAAGCTTTGTGAGTTTGAGGGCCTACATATGAATCAACTGGGAACTGGATTGCATGGTATTCATGCCCGTGAGTAGCTCCTTTATGGGCATCCATCCAGAATGCACCTGTTGCTGATTCATCAAAAGGCTTGTTACCACAAGGCCTGTCCAAATAATGAACTCCTGCCGTATCTGTGGTATATTCTTTACCTTCAAAAATAGAATTATCTACTCCTTTCATTGGATTAGAGGTTCCACCAACTACGATATATGAAGAGTAGTAAGTGTCCGAGTGCATATAACCATTTTGGAATTGGCCGACATTAGCATCAAACCAATCACTCATTTGTGTTAAGACAATCATGTTTCTGTTGTCCGTACACTTTGCATCAGCAGTTCCACAATCTCCGTCAAGATAATCCTCTAAAACTGTAGTTTCAGAGCTAGTCATAATATTAGTATTCCAACCTGAATACCATATGATTGCCTCATAGTCATCAAGGATTCCAAGACCATCAGCGCCACCTTGAATTTCCTTGTTAATACCTCCCCATCTTCCTGCACGGAAAACATCATAAGAATAACCACCATCATTCAAAGCAGTTGCAACATGAGATGCTTCAATCCATGGTCCAGACATCCAGTTTTCACCGTCGTCATCAACAACTAAGACCTTAGCATCACCTGGAGCTTGCTTCGCAGGCGAGAAAGAACCGTCAGCCATTTTAGTGACTACTGGAACTTCTTGACCTGGATAGATCGTGTTAAGTTCATTTATTACTTGAACCCCTTCATCAGATGGTTCTAATGCTTCACCGAGGGTAATACCTACGGGAATCTCTGTCTCTTGCTCATCATCGGAACCTGCCGATACTAGCAGTGAAAAACTGCTAAGTACGAACAAGGCTACGATGAGAATTGCGGTCATTTTTCCCATGAGGGAGCCTGACTCTGATACGTTTGCATTCATTTTTGCACACCTTCGTGTTTTGTCCTATTACCGTACTATCAAGATAGTGAACGGTCTACCATCACTGACAAGGTCTTAATAAAGTAAATGCCGCATTTTAACTAACTAATATAAAAACTTACTGGTTTGTATTTTGGACATTAGAAATTTATCCGAGTTATATCAAAAACTTTCATTACACTAGATGGCGAATAAGGATGAACCTTACGGATTCTGTCACATTTGAAGTCTTTATCTAAACATTCAGAAATATCAAAATCTGCATCTTTAGAATCAATCATATACATATGAATCAATCCTCCAGAGTTAACTAATTTGCTAAGGATTGATAAATAAGATAGTGGATCTGTTGGATTATTCATTATTACTCTATCAAATGTCTTATTCCTAAAATTATATTCTTCTACCCTTGAACAATGGAAAACAAAATTTTCACTAAGTATGCCGTTGTTGATAAAATTCTTATTGGCCCATGATTCTGAATCTGGATTAGCATCTATTGAAGTGACGAAAGCCCCTTTTTTTGCTAAAGTAACTGAGAAAGGAGCTGCACCGGCAAATGCATCCAGAACAGCCTCTCCTTTGGAAACTAAATTTGATAACCTATATCGCTCCATTGCTAAACGTGGAGAAAAATAAACTTTAGAAATATCTAAAGTGAAAGTTAGCCCATTCTCCTTATGACTTGCTACAAAATTACTATTGTCTGATATCATCTTTAGCTTTCGAACACGAAAATCGCCCTTTACACCTAAATCTAAAGCAACTTTGTCAATATTGGGATTACTACTTATCAAAGAATCCGATATGTTACTAAAAAAAGGTTCCAACTCCTCGGATAACTTAATTATAGCTATATTACCAAAGATATCAAAAGCCCGTGGAGCTATTGCTTTTATCTCTGAAGGCAACTTTTTTCGGTAGTCTCTAGAAATTTTAGTTGAGGGAGTGCCAGGCATATCCAAAATATTGCCATCGACTTCAAAATTAAGGGGCCAAAGAATAAAACCATCCTCTCTCAAAGGAATAAAATCTGTGTTGAGTGCCCCTACTTTTTCCAACAAAACTTTAGTCATTTGGGCTTCGGATTCTAAGACTTTAAGATGTTTAACCAATAGAAGCTCTGTAAGACTTTGAATCTAGAAAATCACCGAGATCTCCTGAAGGTTTCATCAAAACCATCCAGCCTGATTGGTAAGGTGACTCATTAACTAATTCGGGCGATTCGTCCAATTTATCATTTACATCAATGACTTTACCCGTAATAGGTGCATATATGTCACTAGCAGTCTTGACCGATTCAGCGACTGCCATTGTATCGCCCTCTGAAAATTCATCACCGATTTGAGGTAATTCCACAAAAACTACATCCGACAAAGATTCTTGAGCATAATCGGTTATACCTATTCTAGCATTACCATCATCATCAATCAAAACCCACTCATGATCCTTAGTAAATTTAAGATTGTCAGGTACTACACTCATAGGAATGGCACTCGCACTACGCGCCCATTTAAGTGATTACCGCGTACGTCCACTGTCACTTTTGAATCTAAAGGTAATTCAACATAGGCCAATCCAATACCTTTCCTTAAAATAGGAGACATTGAACCGCTAGTTAATTTAGAAACAAAATCACCCTCAAAAAAAACTTTACACCCTGGTCTTAGTATTCCTCTATCATCTAACATTATACCGCTTAATTTAGGATAATTAGTACCTTTTTGCTCAACTAACTTTTCTTTACCAATAAAATCATGATCCCAATCAATGACCCATGAATAACCAGTATCTAAGGTAGTCTCACTACCTGAAAAATCTTGACCTGAAAGCAGAAAACCTTTTTCTAAACGAAGCGTGTCTCGTGCACCTAGGCCTATTGGAGAAGCTCCCATTTCAACTAAAGATTCCCAAACATTTGCAGCCTTTTCAATAGGGCCAATGATTTCATACCCTTTCTCTCCAGTATAACCTGTTCCACTAATTATTAAATCTTCTAACTTAATTAACTGGAAAGCACCAATAGAAATATTGAAATATTGCCCAAGAAGCCTAGACGAGTCTGGACCCTGAAGAGCTATACAAAAATAAAGATCAGATTTGTCTCTTATTTCTACACTTGGAAAATTAGCAGATTGCAAAATAAGCCAATCAAAAACCTCCTTAATCTTTGATGCGTTTGGAACAAGCATGTACTCATTTTCAGAAAATGTATAAATTATAACATCATCAATTATCAAACCTTTATTATTTAATATATGACAATATCTACAATCTCCCTCTTTTTGTCTTTTCATATCCCAAGTAGTTACATAAGAGAGGAAATCAATGGTTTCAGTTCCCCTCACAAAAATTTGGCCCATATGTGAAACATCAAAAACCCCAACTCTTTTCCTAACTATCTTATGTTCTGCCATTATACTAGTATATTGTATTGGCATTTCCCAACCCGCAAAATCAACCATCTTTGCCCCACATGCCAAATGCTGTGAAAACAATGGAGTTCTACGAATGCTCATTAAACTACATCTAGAATGGTGTCAAAAAAAGCACTGGCGGCAATCTTATATGGGAAGTTATTACAGTAGACTCGTGACATCGTCTGAGGAAGAGCAAAAGCCAGAAATAAACTCTGAAGAGAAAAAAGAAATAAAGAAAGAAAAAAAACCAAAAACACAAGGTAAAAATAAATCTAAAAGAAATGGAAATCAAGATGATACAAATATCAGAGTGACCTTACCATATAAACCAAAAGGTGAAATGTTTGCTGTTGCTGAAACTTTTCAAGGTGGATCTAGATTGCAATTAATTTGTGAAGATGGTGAAAGGCGAATGGGAAGAATTCCTGGTAAACTTAGACGAAGAATGTGGGTAAGAGAAAATGATTTACTAATTGTAGTTCCATGGTCATTTCAAGATACTAAAGCTGATGTTAAATTTAGATATACGCCGACACAGACATCGAACTTAAAGCGATTAGGGAAAATACCTGAAATATTAGACATCTACTGATAAATGCGCAATAAAATAGAAGATATTGATTGGGCTAAAGGAAATCTTTTAAAAAATAAAGATAGCGAAGAAAGGAAAACTGTAGATGACGTCTTTGATCAAAATACATTAAGAAATATTCAACAATTAATAAGTAGAGGATTCATAAGTACAATAGAAAATATAATCGCTACTGGGAAAGAAGCAAACATATTCAGAGCTAAAACCACAGATGGAAAAAATCGTGCAATAAAAATATTTAGAATAAATACCGCTACATTTCGTAATCTAGAGAAATACATAATTGGAGATCCTAGATTTAAGAACATGGGGAATAGTCATAGAGAGCGTGTATTTACGTGGGCACAAAAAGAGTATAAAAATTTACATGCTATGAAAGCTGCAGGAGCAAAAGTTCCAAAGCCTTTTCATGTCTACAAAAACATATTGATAATGCAATATATGGGATGGCGATTTCGCCCATATCCTTCATTAAAAAACAAAACGCCTAAGAATCCGATAAAATTCTTAAAATCACTTAGCAAATCAATAAAAGCATATCACTCAAGCCAAATAAGCCATGGTGACCTAAGCGAATATAATATCCTAAATGTAAGAGAAGAACCATGCATTATCGATGTAGGGCAAGCAGTTTCTAGAGGGCATCCTATGTATGAAGAATTGCATGAAAGGGATTTAAAGAATATGTACAGGTACTGGAAAAAATTAATAAAAGATCTAAAAAAAGAGGATTTGAAAAAATGGACTATGTAAGAATACCACTCAATAGAATTGGTGCAGTAATAGGTCCTAAAGGGAAAACCAAAAGAAAATTGGAACAGTTAAGTGAATGTAAAATAAATATAGACTCAGAAGAGGGATTAATTGAAATAGGTAAGAGAAATGAAAAGGATCCTCTGAAAAATTTGCAACTAATAAGCGCTGCAAAAGCTATTGGAAGAGGATTTAACCCTGAAAAAGCCTATAAACTTTTAGAAATGGATTACTATTTGGAAATTGTTGATATCAGAGACTATGTCGGTAGATCTAAAAAAAGGTTAGGAATAATCAGAGGAAGGCTAATTGGAAGAGAAGGAAAAACGAGGCATATTATAGAGGACATGACTGGATGTGATTTAGCGATACAAGGACATACTGTTTCCATAATATCTGATCTTAATGGATTAGAAGCTGCCAAAGTGGCCGTTTCAATGGTCTTAGCAGGTTCAGAACATGGATCAGTGTACAAATATTTAGAAAGTTTCAGAAGAAAAAATTACTAGTGTTTAGAGTACTGTTTCATAAAGCTTAGCCCTTAATTTTATATATTTGCCATGTGTGCGAAGGCCACGATTATAGGCAGCCCAGCTGCCTGAAACACTTATCAAGGTGGAAAATAATGAAAATAGGAAAAAAAACCATAGAAAGAATAGCTGCCATAGAAAAATTCAGATCATCATCCGTGAGGTATGAAGCATGAAAGTAACATTTTTAGGTGTTGGAGAAGCTTTCGACGAGGATTACACGCATACGTGTATGCTAATAGAAGCTGCTGGAAGAAGGATGTTAGTAGATTGTGGTGCAAGTGCTCCACCATCTGTATGGCATAAATCAAAGAGACCAGATTACCTTGATGGTATTTTTATCTCGCATTTTCATGCAGATCATGTATTTGGTTTACCTGCTTTAATGATGAGAATGTGGGAAGACGGAAGAACAAGACCATTTTACCTATTTGGTCCTGTTGGAACACAAAGAAATGTTGAAAGATTAATGGAAGTTGCATATCCTGGAATGGTTGCCACCTTACCTTTCACTCTAAGATTTAGAGAATTGCAGCGATCTCACCGATGGGACGACTGGAATTTGAGAGTTGTAAACACAAGACATACGATTCAAAATCTAGGACTTAGATTAGAAGCAGGGAGTCCAACCAAAGTATTCTGTTATTCTGGAGATGGAATGTTTACACCAACAGCATCAAAACTCTATACAAATTCTGATTTATTAGTTCATGAAGCATACACTATGGATGGAACTGTCAAAAATCCAAGAGGAGAGATTGTAACAATTGGAACGAAAACACATTGTTCAATGCAACAGCTTGAACGTTTAGATGACATGGCACGGCCAAAGAAAATGGCACTAATTCATGTAAATCGTTCATTGAGAACTCAAAAAAAGGATATATTGAAAAAATACCGTCAAAGAAGATGGATTATGCCTGAGCCTGGAGATGTCATTGAACTTTAAATGCATAAACTAGTTCATATTATCCGATTTGAATCAGCTCGTAAATTAACTAAAGTTCCTGAAGGGCACCCTTGTGGTAAACTTTACGGCCTAGCATTCAGACTAGAAATACATATTGAGGGAAATATGAATAAAGAAACTGGATTTGTAATGGATTTCAATGATATAGAAAAGTCATTTCAACCTATTAGGGACAGACTAGACCACAATTATCTTAATGATATTAAAGGACTAGAAAATCCCACAAGTGAGGTATTAATAGAATGGAT
>CAZWJS010000021.1:0-26973 GCA_964634895.1 uncultured archaeon
AGGATCTCCGCTTTGTATCACAAAATCATCTATTATTCGGTGAAAGTAGATGCCGTCGTAAAAGGATTGATTTACCAAGTCTATGAAATTGGTGACAGTAATGGGAGCCCAATTAAGGAACAATTCCAGTATAATCTCACCTTGGAATTCATCTCCACCAGCTATACCGGAGCTGTAAGTTATGTTGATTACAACAATTGGATTCCCTTCAAACGACTGTTCCATAGGGCTAGGTTCAGCCTTACTAATTGGCGTGAAAAGCAGCAATGCTAGGAGTATTATTACAATTCTCACATTTAGCCCATTTTTGGCTACTTTATACGATTATAGTATACAGTAACCCTTAAATTACCTAAAAAAATAATAGCTCTATGGATATTAAAGTGACAGATAAAGCCAAAACACAATTATTGGACATGGGAATCTCAGATGAGATATTTCTTCGAATAGGCGTTAGCTCAGGCGGTTGTTCGGGAAATACATACGATGCAACTTTAGATGACGTCATGAATGATGTCGATGAAGTTTATTTTGAAGATGGTCAACTTAGAGTGGTAGCTGACAAAGTTAGTTCGGTTTACTTAGATGGTTTGACTATTGATTTTTCCGATGATCTTATAGAACCAGGTTTTAGGCTTAAGAACGTGAATGCAAAAGGTTCTTGTGGTTGTGGTTCTAGTTTTAGCACAGACCCAGCACCAAATGTAGAGACCAGTTTTTCGGTATAATATGGTAATTTCTCCAATTTCCATACTTGGTGGTGAATCGGTTTATTGTATTAATGAAGCTCAAATGAAAGATGCTAAACGCTTAGCATATGAAGATTCTGAAGCTTCAAAAAAGATACAATCCCAACTTAAAAAACTAGAATCCGATTTTTCTCGTAATGAAAGAGCAGCTTTAGCATTTACAATAATTGAAAATTTAAGAGAAGATCGAGATAAATAGGATGGAAGAATCCATCAATGTTCTTGGCAGTAAGCTTGAGCCATGTTCTGAGGATCCTTTAACTGGCTGGTTTAGAGATGGTTGTTGTAATACGGACAATCGAGATTATGGCCGTCATGTAGTTTGTGTAGTCATGACTGATGTTTTTCTTGCATTTTCCAAAGGTGCAGGTAATGATCTTAGTACTCCGACGTCAGGATTTCCAGGTTTGAAAGAAGGCAATCGTTGGTGCCTTTGTTTATCTCGATGGGTTGAAGCTCATGATTCTGATATGGCACCTTACGTTGTTCTAGAATCAACACATGAATCAGCACTAGATATGGTTGATTTAGAAACACTTAAAGAATACGCCTACAAGTCAGAGTAATTATTTATGCAAATCTCTACGAGAATCCTTATCAGTACCCCAGTTTAATACAAATTCTTTTGTTTTTGTATACATTTCTTCAAAAGAATCCCAAACATACAAAACAGGTTGGTATTTAGTTACATCATAGGGTCTAGTTTCCATTTCTTCAAAATCAGGTGTGCGATAATCAATTTGAGAATTACATACGCAGGCTTCATTGTCCCCACATCCTTCACCACCAGTGCAAGCATGTTCCATTTCGCCAAATGATGATAATAATCCTGGTCCTACAGATTTGACTTGACCATTTTCTCTACATGCTCCAAATTCAAGTACATACCAATAGACAGATCCTAATCGTGTTATCGCAGCCTCACTTTCAGTCCTCATATCGGCTTCACCAAATAGAACATTTAGTTCAGCCCATTCAGGCACTCCTAACATTGCAGTATGCCCTACAAGTTCATGTACAACATCCGGCTCAGGTGTGTAGAATGGTCTGGAAGAATGTCTAATGTATTGTGTTGAAAGGAATACTCTGTTCGCTAGTGCTGTGTGAAATGTCTTTGGATGGACTAGCCCACCAACTGGCTCTTGTCTAAATCCAGTCATTTCTTCTAAGGTTTCACTTACTTCTTGTAACTGTGGAATTCTGTCATTTGGTAAACCTAATTTTTTAGCATTGTCTAGATATTGTTTGCATGCATATTTTTCGTGCACTGGTGAAATTCTTTCCATGATAGCAGCCCATACCGCGTCTTCATCATCTGAGTAAGGTGCATGAGGAATTTTTGTTGTTCTTCTCTCTTCCATGGACATTTCATTCCATTCAAGTGCTATTTTTGCAATCTCATTTCTTCTAGCTCTGTATCCTTCATCTTTGAATCCAGGATGATCAGGATCAAGTTCTACGAATACGTTTCCCCCTACTATTTTTACAGCAGAGTTTGCTTCATCTGTTTCTTCACTTACACCTTCAGCGGGCCCATGCATAGAATATCACTTTAGGCCTATTAGCACAGTCCAATAAATTAGTTGTTATGGTTAAGTTATTTATACTTCATTAACAAGGTCTGAAATATGGAGGCTGAAAAGGAAGATAGAGCATTAACAATTATTATGATTTTATCTATAATTGGACTGATAGATTCCATTTATCTTTCTTATTTGCACCATCTTGTTGCCGATGGAGGTGGCTGTCCAACGCAAGATTTGCCTGGTTTGGATTGTGGTATTGTCTTAGCAAGCCCTCAGGCTAAATTATTTGGAATTCCTGTAGCCTGGCTTGGAGTTCTTGGTTTCATTGGTTTATTCATCTTGTCTTTTGACCGTTATTTTAATATGGATAAGGAAAGAACGTATTACAATACTTTACTATTACCTGTGACTGGTTTGATAGGAACAGTTTTTGGAATTTATCTGACTTATGCGGAGGCATTTATTATTCATCAATGGTGTCCTTTTTGCCTTGTAGCATTTGGTTTAACACTGGGAGCAACTTTTTTCTCCCTAAATGCATACGGAGATAATCTGAAAAATTTATTAGGAGGAAATAATGGCGTCTAAGCGAAAACGAAAATTAGAACAGAAAGCAGCTAGAGCAATTGATGATAAGATGTCAGCTCGTCGTGATGCTTTTAATGAAATGCTATGGAAATATGCCCCTCCAGTTTTTGTAGCGTTAATCTTACTCACAGGAATATTCTTTATTTTTATTTATGAACCAGGAGCTCCAAGTGCAGAACCATGGAAGTTGGAAGAAGCAGAAACAGGAGTGATGTACGATTCAGATGATTACTACAATGAAGGCGTCACGTTGGTTGAATTTTTTAACACCCGTTGTGGTCATTGCCAAGACCAAACAGAGCCTCTCAAAGAAGTATATAGTGAGTATTCGGGTCAGATAAATATGTTCGCGATAGGAGGGTACAAATTAGGAAATAATCAAGACAGTAAGGGAGACATAGCTAGTTTCAAGTTTGAATATGGGCTTGAATGGCCTCATCTTATCGACACATCAGCAGAATTGATGAGAGATTATGGTTTTTCATCTTATCCTTCAATGGTTATAATTAAAGATGGTGAAATAGTCTATAGCCATAGCGGAAAATTATCAGCAGAAGCACTATCTGCCGAAATTGATAAATATTTGTGATAAGTTATTAATATAATAATCATCATAATGGACTTAAGATGTTTGACAACAGATTATTCACCTTTGTAATATGCGTATTTTTTCTTAGTACAGGTTGTCTTGAATCTTTAGAAGATGATAGTGACCCAAATAAATTCTGGGGTGAAGATTGTGATGAAGTGGTAGATGATATTTGTAAGGCAGGTCAGGCCCCAGATTTTGAGTTAATAGATCAATATAACAATTCGGTAAATATGTCTCAATTTAGGGGTAAAATTGTTATTATAACTTTTGTTTATACAAATTGTCCAGATATTTGCCCAGCTGTCACTTTTCAGATGAAAAAGGTAGCTGAGGAATTGGGTTCTGAGTTCAATGAATCGGTTGTTTTTCTTACTATGACTGTAGATCCAGAAAGAGATACTCCTGAAAGACTTCAACGTTTTGCTTCAGATTACAATGCCTCTTGGCAATTTATAACATCAAATGAAGAATATCCAGTTGGAGCTATGGCTTCAGTGTGGCATGATTATGGCATATACGTAGATATCGATGAAGATGCTTGTTCAGGTAATGGACATTACATGGATATGGACAATAATACAGAAACTCCAGATGAATGCCATTGCAATATTGGATATACTGTAAATCCATATAATGTAGATGAATGTATTGAAGATCTAGAGTATGACAAAGCCAATGTCACTTTTGATGAGGGAAGTCTTGAAACTGATATAATAAATGCATTAGATGTATGGTCTACTGGGCTTTTCACCGATGAGCAAGCGATGGCAGGCATAAATACGCTCATAACGCAAATATTTGGACCAGATTGGAAATTTAGTGACACAAATAATACATTGCACAAATCTTCAGATTATTATAGCCAAAATTTAACATTGGTTGAATTTTTCCACACTAATTGTTTAGACTGCCAGAATCAGGTTTCAATTCTTAAAGAATTTAATTTTAATTATTCTTCTAATGTTAATCTCATGTCTGTTGGTGGCTATAATTTGACTTCTAGTCTTGATAATATGAGTACAATAGAGAATTTCACGATAGATAACAACGTAAGTTGGACACATTTGTATGATGATTCTAGTGAGATGATGCAATCATTTGGCCTTACTGAATACCCCAGTTGGATTTTATTTGATGGAGATCAGATAGTTAATACTTCACAAGGGCCAAAAGATTATGGGCAATTAGTAGATATGGTTGAGAATCGTCCAAATCGTTTAATACCAAGTAACGAATTAAATTCGATTCTTATTTCTTTGGAACATTGGTCTACGTTTTTTGTAGAAGGTGATTCAATACCAGAGGGTAAAAAAGTAGGCGATCGCCATTTGTCAGATATAATTATGATTGAGCTTATCATTTCAGCCTTAAATTATGATTTTGAACCAGAGTATGATAATTATGGTGTAAGTCATTCTTCTAAATTATATATAATAGATCAAGAAGGCAACATGCGGGTAGTCTGGAGAGGTTATGATTGGACTTATGCTTCAGTTTATCATGACATTGCATTATTGCTTTAGTTAAGTAAGACGCAAATACCCTCTTTTTCAGTAACCTTTATGACATTACTAGCTTTTACGGAAAGCAGCATAGTTTTTTTTGACCATGATTTTGCTTATATATCCATAATTTGCTCTTTTATTTCTTTATTCATTGGAATAATAATGACGCAATCAGGTTTTGATAAAATTTTTAATTGGGAAGGCGAGCTCGATTTCATTACTGAAAAATTTTCTAAGACTTTTTTGGCTTCATTTTCTGCATTTGGTTTAATTCAAGTGACAATACTAGAGATATTATCTGGTTTGTTATCCTTGCTTGGTTCTATAATGGTTTTATTTTATGGCAATGAATCATATGGAATAATGGGGCTTATTTTAGCTGCAGGTTCTCTATCAATTTTAATGTTAGGACAACGAATATCCAAGGATTATGATGGCTCAGCAGCATTAGTACCTTACTTTCTTTTGACTGTAATAGGGCTGTTTATGTATAGCAACTAAAATCCGCAAACAGTTCTTAAGTCATCTACAGCACCTGGAGAAGTCAATCCAATTGCTAGGAACAGTACAATCAGGAAGAATACAGGAACTGCAGCAGTTCGGTTTACTAAAGGAGGATCCCAAGTCATATGCATGAAAAAAGAACCAATAAACCATACTTTAATGGCAGCAATACCAAAAAGAATTGCCATAGTTATCCAGAAAGAAAATTCTTGTAAAATAGCACCTACTTCTAATAATGTCCAGAAAACTAGCCACCCAAATATTTTCATAAATCCGTCAATTGGATTGTCTCCACTATGAATCCATTTTGGAAAAGAATGTTCACCATGATGGTCATTTTCAGAATTTTGTTCTTCACTCATTTTTACCTCAATACAAATAAAAGAATGGGAATACAAATACCCAAACTACATCAACGTAGTGCCAGTATAATCCGAAAAGTTCGATTGTATCATGATACTTTTCATTATACCCATCTTTGTTAGATTTAGCGATTAAATATGCTAAAGCAATGAGGCCAACAAATACGTGTGCTCCATGTGTTCCAGTAGTAATATAGAAAGTACTTCCTTCTAAACTGGTATCTAGCCAGAATCCATGTTCGTATTTGGGCGCTACACAGTGGTGTGAAATATCTTGTTGATTAATACTACAATGCTCTCCCCAAAAGTGTCCATTCTTCATTTCCCACCATTCGTATGCTTTTAGAACTAAGAAAAGAGTACCCAAGAAGAAAGTTATCATTAGGTACCTAGTCGTGGCTTTGGGATTATTGTTCTTAGCTGCATATAGTGCTAAAACTACAGTTAAACTACTTAGTAGCAGCGCAAAGGTATTGATAACTCCAAAAATCAAGTGACTTCTTATTATATCTGCAGCAGGGACCCAGCACTCCTCAAAGTGGAGGCCACAATCAATATTTGGATCATAATCAGGTAAAGAAGCCCTGTATCTTAGGTAAGCACTTAGTAAAGTACTGAAAACCATCACTTCAGTTAACAAGAAAATCCACATTCCAAATTTACGTGTGCTTATTGAATCCCAGAATCCATGATAACTTTCAATTTCTTCATCTTCTTCTGAATCCTGATCCCAATAATCTTGTACCCACATCATAAATCCGGTAAGTAATCCAGCAATACCTAATATGAAAATGAACCAATACCCACTATCACCTTCACCATTCTCGCCACCAGCAGTGGCCATTACTAATCCAATAAACATTATAGCAGCAGCAATACAGAAAATGAAAGGAGCTATGGTTCCATGATGCTCATGGTCGCCATGTTGATCACTCATTCAACCTTCCTCCTCAGCTGTTTTGAGCGTTGGAATCTCTTTAAAGCTGTTATGTGGAGGTGGTGAAGAAGTAGCCCATTCAAGTGACCAACCATCCCATGGATTGTCTCCAGCTTTTTCTCCGTTTCTGTAAGAGTAAATTACGTTGTAAACGAATATGAGTTGCACAAATCCAAATATGAATGCAAATACAGTTATCATTTGATTTAAGTCAGTTAGTGATGAATCAAAGGTAGCATATCTTCGAGGCATACCAGCTAACCCTACATTATGCATAGGGTAGAATGCAGCATTGAAAGATATAAATGAGAGAGCAAAATGTATAAGTCCTAATTTTTCATCCATTAGCCTCCCAGTCATTTTTGGATACCAGTAGTAAACGCCAGCTATAAAGGAGAATATAGTTCCTCCAACAAGTACATAGTGGAAGTGAGCTACCACAAAGTAACCATCATGAAGTGCAATATCTACAGGTATAGACGCTAAAATTATTCCAGTAATCCCACCTATAGTAAATGTAATGATTGTCCCTAGTGCAAATATCATCGGTGTTTTTAGAATAATGGACCCCCCTGTCATTGTAGCTAACCAATTGAAAATTTTAATGCCTGTCGGCACAGCAACTAGCATAGTCGTTAACATAACAATAAAGCGGAACAATGGATCAGCTCCTGTAGTAAACATGTGATGTCCGTAAACAACAAATGAAATAATTCCAATAGTAGTCAAAGCATAAACCATTGAATTGTATCCAAAAATAGGTCGTCTTGAAAATGTTGAAATAATTTCAGACAAAACCCCAAACGCAGGCAGAATAACGATATATACTTCAGGATGTCCAAAGTACCAAAATAAGTGTTGCCAAAGTATAGGATCTGAACATGCAGTTGTTCCAGCGAAATCACCAACACAGCTTCCATTGAAATACAGAGTTCCAAATGTTCTATCAGCCATAAGTAAAATTAGGGCCACTGTGAAAACAGGAATAGATAATAGAAGTAAGAATACAGTTACTAAAATAGACCATGCGAAAAGAGGCATCCGCATCAGTGTGACACCAGGCGCTCTCATTCTCAGCATAGTTGTCAAGAAATTAATTGCTGTAAGTGTTGAAGAGGCCCCTAACATTATCTGCCCAGCAACCCAGAAATCAGTACCTGGTCTTGTTGCAGTTGCGCCAGAAGCATATGGAGTATATCCTGTCCAACCAACATCTCCAGCACCTCCTGTAAAATATCCAGCATATATTACTAAACCGCCAGTAGGCAATAGCCAATAACTCAATGCATTTAATCTAGGGAAAGCCAAATCTCTTGCGCCAATTTGTAATGGAATTAAATAATTAGAAAAACCAAAAATGATAGGCATAGCAGCTAGGAAGATCATGGTAGTTCCATGCATTGTAAAGGTAGAATTGTATTCTTGGTATGTCAAGTAGTCACCATCAATTCTAGGTTCAAATAATTGCCAACGAATCATTAAACCCAGGATTCCTCCAATAAAGAAGAACCCAAAACCAGTACAGATGTAAAGAGTACCTATGTATTTGTGATCAGTGGTAGTTAGCCAAGGATAGATTGATTTCCAGAAATCCTTCAAAACATCTTCAAATGATTGCTCTCTGGTAACCATTCTGTTTCCAACAAAAACAACAGAGAGTGTAATTGCAATGATACTAAAAGCATATGCCATTTTCTTAGGAGTAGATAATTCATGACTTTCAACAACGACAGCAGCATTTTTTCCAGCTAGCGCGAATGTCTGTAAATTCCAGTAATCCCCATCATTTCCATCAACTCCATTTGCGTTACCATTAACCGAATTACCCCAAACATCAAAATTTGCCACTACATTATCATTTTCAGGTGCAGTCCAATTGAAAGACCATTCTCTGAAATCATTTCCCGCTTCGTTATGTGTTAAGTAAGTACTTCCTTCAGGTTTTTTTACATTATCATCAATAGGAGTTAATTCTCCTGTAGAGGCCTTTATGAAGAAACCACCTTTATTTTCATTCACTGAATTTTCATTTGGTCCGCCACTAACGTTCAATGTCAAAGTGTAATTTTCTCCAGCAGTAAAGTTTGAAGGTAATGTAAGGTTAAGAATTATATCTGAATTAGGATTATTCATTTCTCCATCACCAATATTATGGCAGCTACATCCATTAGCAATAACATTACTTTCTTGAATTCCAGGTTCAATTCCATTAGGTGAAGTTTCTCCACTAGGGAATGCTGACGCTGCAACTAAGATAGATATGACAAATCCTATGCTTAAACTTTTCAAACTTCTAATGTTCATTGAGCCACCGTTATGTACAAATCAGCTAACATTCCTGAATGTGTTTTACCACAGTATTCAGTACAATATATGCGGTATTTACCTGGTTCTACATCATTAGTATCAACCCATGCCAATGTTTCGATACCTGGCACGGCGTCTTGTTTTACGCCAATCTCGACAATGTAAAATGCATGTAAAACATCTTTAGCATTTATGTTAAAACGTACAATACTGCCGTGTGGTATTTCTAAACAACCTATGTTGCTTGGACATGAGTTGAAATTAGAGGGTTTAACATAACCATCTTCATAAGTAAAAGACCAATACCACTGTTCTGCATTTACTTCGACTACCAAATCAGTTTGGTCTTCATCAGGCACATCCCAAAGGTAGTTTAAGGGTGCAAGAGAAATATAAGTTAACCAGATTACTAAAATTAGGGGAGCTATTGTCCAAGCTAGTTCAATCTTAACGTTTCCTCTTTCATGAGGGAAAACTCCAGCTTTTAATGCATCTTTAGGCTCAGGATCGCCTTCTTTATGCTTAAACATAATTAAGTTATAACCAAGCCAAACAAAGACCAATATTGCGACGATAATCGACCAAATCATCATTTGCCATACTACGCCTCCAAAGCCTCCGCTCGTCCCTCCAAAATTATCCCAAAGGGAAGGATTATCAAAATATATTAAATCGTTAATCAATGACATTTTGAGGCCTCAATAATCTAAGGTATTCTCTCCATTTAGAGTGGGGTTATAAAGCATATTTCTATTTCATAGGTTTATTTGGTAAGCTGCATCTATTACTAGTATAATAAATAAGGAGTATAGATAGGCATTTGAGAATTTGAATAAGTTCCATGCATCCTCTTCAGATTTTGTTTTCTTAAGTGTAAAAGCTAAAAATACGAAGTATCCTGATAAAATAAGTCCCAAAATCAGAAAAATAAGTCCTACATCTCCATTGATAAAAATTAAAATACTGGTAATTAGAAGAATTATTGAATATCCTAAGATATGGTTGCGTGTTACATCTTCGCCTTTCACAACAGGTAGCATAGGGACTCCAGCTTCTCCATAATCTTTTCTTTTAGAAAGTGTTAGAGACCAGAAATGGGGTGGTGTCCACATGAATATAATTAATACCATGAGCCACGGAAGTACTGCATTAAACTCATTAGAAGCAGCAACCCAACCAATTGCTGGCGGTGTAGAACCAGCTAATCCTCCAATTACGATATTATGAGGCGTCTTTCGTTTAAGAAACATGGTATAGATAAATATATAGAATAGTGCACTGAAAGCAGTAATAATTCCGGCTTTAATGTTTGCTAATATGCTAACGATAGCTATACCCATAAGGCAAATACTTATTCCGAAAACTAATGCATGATTTGGTGAGATAAATCCAGAAGGTATTGGTCGGTTCAATGTTCTTTCCATCAATGGGTCGATATCTCTTTCATACCACATATTGATGGCCATCGACCCTCCACTCGCTAATGATCCTCCAATTAAGACGATAAGTGAAGTAACAAGACTATCTATGTAGGTCCTTCCATTTTCATATCCCTCTCTTAAGTCATAAGTTAGAACGCCACAGATTGCAGTAGCTTGCAGCAAAAACACAACTCTTGGTTTCATAAGAATCCAGTAAATTTTCGCTAGAGATGGTTTTTCTTCTTTCATGAATCATTTTTCCTTGGAACAATATATGTTAGGTATGTAAATGCAAGCACTAAGAAAGTAGTTACTCCTACTAACAAATGCAATAATGACAAAGCTCCTGAAAAGTTTCCAGCCTCTGCAGAAATAATGTAGAGCCCCCCAAGCAACAAATTAAAGCAATATAGACCTAATCCTAAATCGAAGCCTTTAGAAACTATATTTTGCTTCTCCTCTTGTTTGATTCTTGTTCTTACCCAAATTAAAAAACTCAAAATAAGGATTGCTGAGAAACGGTGACTAATTTGTATAAGAACTCCTATTTCTGAGAGTGAAGGCAAAATTGTACCATTACAGAGAGGCCACCCTTCATAGAAACCAATGCTGCATGCCCCTCGATGATAGCTAGTAGAGAGATAGGCACCAAGCAATAATTGAACCAATAAAAGAACCAATGAATACCATATTAGGTTCTTTATTTTATTATTTTTATTATTTTCCTTTAGATTTCTAGGTAATCCACTTTGATCCTCCCACCAAAATAACCCTACTGTAATTAGTGCTAATGTGAACATTAGTGCCATGAAGAGATGCATTGAAACGGTCCAAGGCGCATTGTCCAAATCAACAGTGATGTATCCTAAGATTGCTTGTAGCACCAAAAACACAGTAGCAACATTATGCGTTCTGTAAGTTCTGCTTCCAATTTTGTCTCTTAGAGACCATGCTGTATAGTGACTATAAATTGCGAGTATTCCTATTATTCCTACGAGTCCTCTATGTGCCCATTCAGTGAAAATTTGGTCTGTTGTGTATCTATGGTTTTCCCCTCTTGAATCTATCTCATCAGGATTTTCTTCCCACCATTTTTCTTGCTCTTCCGGACTGACATCGAATCCCCATGTTCCAAAACATGTTGGCCAATCTGGACAACTTTCTCCTGCATCACTTATGCGAATCCATCCACCGGTTGTTATGATCATAAGGGCAATGAGTGCCAATGTGAATGGAACCAAATGGGAGCGCCACCATACTGCCATAATTATTGAGCAAATCACTGGGTCTTTATAGTTGCGTTTGCACTTAGATAAACATAAATAACAGATATCTCTTTACTGAATCATTATGCCTAATTCACTTGATTTTGATCAGTTATCTGATTTTGTAGATAAGTGGTGGGACAAGTCAGCACTGCCTAGTTTGTGTGAGTTTGTTGAGATACCGGCTTTATCGCCTTCTTTTGACTTAGAATGGGAGGCCAATGGCTACCTTGATGCAGCGATTAACACCTTTGTTTCCTGGGTTCGTAGTTTACCATTGGAGAGATTGAGTGTTTCTGTACATCGTTTAAAAAATCGGTCGCCCCTTCTTTTAGTTACTATTGATGGAAATTCAGAAGGTGACGTTCTATTCTATTCGCATTTAGACAAACAGCCAGAAGCTACAGGATGGTCTGAAGGTAAAGGGCCTTGGAAACCAGTTATAGAAAATGAATGGCTATTCGGCAGAGGTAGCGTTGATGATGGTTACGGAGGATATGCAGGAGTTTTATCTATTTTAGCTTTGCAAGACCAAGGAGTATCTCACCCTACTTGTCGTTTTTTAATTGAAACGGGTGAGGAAAGTGGTTCTCCAGATTTATCATTGTATTTAGATGAATTGAAGCCACACATTGGTTCACCTGATTTAGTAATAGTTTTGGATACGGGAGGTAGAGATTATGATAGGCTATGGATTACGCAGAGCTTAAGAGGGATTGTAGCTGGTACTCTGTCAGTTAAGATATCTACAGTAGGCGTTCACTCGGGGCACGGAAGTGGAGTAATGCCTTCATCTTTTAGAATAGCAAGAAGTCTTCTTTCACGCATAGAAAATCAAGAATCGGGAGAAATCCTTCCCGAGTGGTTACATATAGAGATACCTGAAAAGATTAAATCTGAAGCCACAAAAATTGTAAATCTTAGCGGCCCAGAGGATGATTTTCCTTTGTTAGATGGTGTTAAAAAGCAAGTTAATGATCCGCTAGATGTTTTTTTGACAATGACACTCAAACCCAGTCTTTCCATTATCGGAGCAGATGGCATACCTTCAATACAAGATGCAGGAAATGTTCTCAGGACACACACTGATCTAAAAATATCTATCCGCACTCCTCCAGGAATCAATGCAAGCACGGTTGCTCAAAAGGTACAAAAACTATTGGAAACAAATCCCCCATATGGGGCACATGTCTCTGCTAAAATGACTGAAGTTGCAGATGGTTTTCTTTCTCCAGATTTACCAGAATCTATATCTAATATGCTAGAAAAGGCCGGTCAGAAATTTTATGGAAATAGTCCTATGCCATTGTTTATTGGCGGAACAATTCCAGTAATGTCAATGCTACAATCTAGATATCCTGATTCTAAATTTATTATCACGGGTGCAGGAGGGCCGGGAGGAAATGCACATGGGCCCGATGAAAAATTACACATTCCGACAGCCAAAAAAGTAACTAAGTGTATGTCTGCAGCGGTGTTTTGTGCAGTTCGTTAATAGACGTATTTGTATACAAAATTTCAATAATAAGTGTCAATATAATTGAGGGCAATACATATTTTGCCGTATTATCGTTTGAAAGCTACTAATTATATATACTATCACGTCTAGAATAAATCATGAGCGTTAGCAGATTTTCAGTGCTAGCTGTATTTCTGATGATGGTTTTGAGTGCATTTGTTGCACTTCCAAACTATTATGCAGGTGCAGAACATGATGAGGACACACAACATGGTGCATATTTTGTATATATAATGACAGAGGATCGCGCAGATGCGATTGTAGAGGCAACTCCCTTGTCATTACATTTTGGAGCACCACCTATGTCAGATAATTCACCTTATGAATTAGAATTAATTTGTGAGGGAGCTGAGGAAGGCATTCTTGGAATTTATGGAACTTGGGTGACCTCTGAAGGTGGTAATGCAGGGGATTTTAACGATATTACCAGTTGGTCTGTTAGGAATACTAATGGAATTGAATTAGAAAACTTCAAGTATGATCCTATGTCGGACATCATTGGTTTTGAACATCCTATGGTAGTTTTTGAGGATAATGAGTCTTCTGGTAGTGGCCATATACCTGCCGAAGTGTATGATCAAGAAGAATTTTATTGTGATGGTTCAGATGGTTTCTTTGATCCAGTTTCACAAGATATAGTAGTTGATATGATTAGTTTGTCGGAATGGGAAATCTCAGTTGATGTAACATTTAGTAGCGAGGCATCCAATCAATTCCGTCAAGAGATTTATGAAAGTTGTTCACATATGGGTGGATCAGAAGACCCAGTGATTACAGCTACTTGTTTAGAAATGTATAATGCAGACGATTCTGAAGGTCCGGATGAAGGTGGCTGTCCACCAGAGTGGGGCTTTGATGATATCGCATGTGAAGATTTCCATGATGCTTGTCATGGAGGAGGTATGTCAATGAGTTGTCTTCACATCATGTATGAACTTTGTTATATCTCTGATGTTGGAGGTGAAATGTGTGATGATTTCGGAGATGATGGTGTAATTTATTATTGTTCCAATGATGGTGAAGATTACGCCGAATCTATGGGTGGAATTTTATGTCCCGAAGGTCCTGACGTTGTTCCAATGTGTCCAAACGATGAGCTATGCGTTTGCATAGACATCGATGGTTCATGCGATGATGGCGATGATGATTGGGGATATTATGATGGACCAGATATGCTTTCTTTCATTTGGCAAGTTATAGGTTATGACCGAGGAGACAATACTTCAGCTGACTTGGTTGATTTCACTTCTGATTTTATAGCTGAAATGGGCATTGGTGATGATCATGATGACATTCCAGATATGGCAAATTATGATGTTTACCATATTGACATTAATGAAGAAGATGCCGCAAACTATACAGTAGATGTCCATGGTGAGCACGATGAGACAACAGGTGAATGGTTTGAACCTGGTTTCGTGTACATGTACGAAGGTACACTTGATTATCCTACTTCAGATTTAGATAATGACACATACTCTTGGATGGGAGGTAATGAAAGAGTATGTGAATACGATACAACTGAAACACATGTATATTGTGACAACTCACTTGGTGGATATTTGGAAGCGGGTAATTACTCCATGTTCGTAACAAATAATTGTGAACAAAGATGGGAACATAATGAATCTTCTGATCGCTATGAGTTTGAAGGTTACGATTGCAGGTATGGCTCTTATAATCTTTCAGTCACTAATGATGACAATGGTTCACATGTAGACAATGTTATTGGAGAAATATCGGAAGATGACCCTGAATTTTTATTTGGAGATGTACATGAATCTCATATATGGGATTCTCAAGAATTTGCATTTTTCACATACTATGAAACTCACAGTTTCACATTGGATAATGGTATGAATGCGTCTTATTTCTATTCAGATCAAGATGCACCACATAATGATACTCTAGTAGTCTGGTTATACTCAGGTTCTTTCAACCACAGCGATTGGTCTGAGAATTTGATGTACGTAAGTTCTGGTTTTGAGCACTACAATGGTTCGGGAGATTACAATTACAGTTATTTCAATATGGCTGAGTTTGAACCAGGGAACTATGTTTTCGTTACAACTGGATCACACACACACTCGACTGGTACTTACGATGCAGTTATTGGTAATGAAGACGGCGATATTCTAGACAGTTGGTCAGGTGAACTTTGTGGAGATCTTTATGATTCTTGTGAAGGTCAGCAACAGGAGGACGATAGAACGTATTTCAATTACTGGTACCATGAATATTATCAAGAAATGGACCATTATGAAGGAGACGGAGAAGATCTATGGCATTACTTCTGGATGGCAATGTATGAAAATTTTACTGCATACGAAAATAATGAAATTACAGAAACTGAATTTGCAGATGCAATTACAGCATTATTATATGAAATGGATGAAATGGGAGCTTTCGAGGGCGATGGTGGCCCTTCTCCTGAAGAAGCTTTAGAGGCTACAGATGCAAACGGTGATGGTTACATGAGCTTTGAAGAATTCCAAGATCATTGGGAGGCTCAGAATGACACAGCAGACCTTGATTGGTCTGATGTTCAAGTCTTGTTCAATGATGCAGACACTAATGATGATGATTTACTTGAGCTTGATGAGCTTCAGTATTTCATTGACGGCATTGAGTCTATGACTTCTGGTGGCGATGGTGGCAATGGAGATTCTGATGATTGTCCATTTGATAATGCAACAGCCTGTGAAGACTTCGGCCATATGAGTGAATACATGGATGATTTTGAATTTGGTTTAGAGATTGCACATTACTGTCTGGAGAATGACGATTCAGGTTGTGAACTTGTTGACAGCATATGTGCAGATCCAACACCAGAAAATGAAACAGTTTGTGAGGGTATAGCTGATTTTAATCATGATGATTATCATGGTGGAGGCGAATATCCACTTCTAGATTTCATTTCTGGATATGCAGACCCACATGATTGGTCAGATTTTATGATGTTCAATGAGGAAAATATCATTGGATATCTAAGTGATAATGAAGATAGTCATGCTACAGTTAGTGGTAGTTTCATTTTAGTATTTGATGATGTAGATGGCACCTTAGATACTCATTTCTTCTCACTTGGGTCCCATTTAACATTCTGGTGCAGTGACGAGGTCGGTGGCGAACCTAATACTGAGGTTCTATTCCATCTTGTTAACGATGGGGCTGAAGATTGTGGTGACGGGGCTGATGAGCCACAATATGATGCAGATGGTGAAGAAATAAATTGGTTTGACTGTCATGATGGCACTCAAATTTCCATGAACAAAGTAAATGATGGAATTTACGATTGTTATGATGGGGAAGATGAAGGTCATTATGGGGATGATCATGATGAAGAATTTTCAGTTACATTTAATTTACTGGATGACTACAAAATAATTAACTGTATGCACTGTGTAGAAGGAGTATTTTCAGATGATAATACTTCAGTTACATTTGATGTTGAGTATAATACTTTTGAGATAGAGTTTGCTCACACTTCTTATGAGGAGGAAGATGATTGTCCAGTAGACGACGATGCATGGTGTGAAGAAGCTGAAATTATATGTGATAGTGATCACGAAGACACTAATGCAACAGCTTGCGCTGAATTAGTAATTGACTTCTGTGAAGCAGATGGAAATGAAGACCATGTGTTCTGTGCTGAAGTTGATGAGCTTTGTGATAACAAAGCCTATCCTGATGGCGATGGTGTCTGGGGTGAATGGGAAGATTCATTTTGTGAAGTTTACAATTTTGAAGAAGAGCCCGAAACAGATCCAGTTGATTTACCAACTTGTGATCATAATATAACAATTGATGAAGCTAATGTTTTTGATCCGGCAGACTTGACTATCAACGTTGGCGACACAGTTTGTTGGCAATGGACAAATACAACTAATCCACACAACGTTGTTGAAATCGATGTTGAATATGATGCAGCTTTAAATCTAACTAATGTGATGAAAGGTTTCTCCAGTGGAGAGGCAAATACTTCTGGAGATTTCAGACATACATTTACAACTGATGACATGACACATTACTATGTATGTGAGTTACATGCAAGTGAGGGAATGGTTGGTAAGATTACAGTAGGTGAAGGTTCTCCAGAGAAAGAAGAAGCTGTTGAAACAGCTGTAGAGGAATCTGGTTTACCAAGCGTTAGTTTCATTGTTGGTATAATTGTATTAGTTGGCGCAGCAGGTCTACGCCGTAGAATACACTAAGGAAAAAAATCTAGAGGGGCTGAAGTTCCTACTTTGATTTTTATTTCGCCCGATTCATTCTTAGTTGGTACTAGAGTCTTTTTTTAGTAAGGCATGGGCAGTTATATATACAACCAATTTTGTTGATAACTATGAGCTTTAGTAGATTTTCAGTGTTAGCAGTCTTCTTCATGATGATGATGAGCGCTTTTGTTGCAGTTCCAACATACAATGTAGGAGCTGATGAGCATGAAGGTGGAGATGGTGATGGAGAAGAATTTATTGTAAATGATGGTGAAAATCCAGATTGTTACAAGAATTGGATGGATAATGGACAGCCAGTATGGAGCAGCAGCTGGCCTCATTATGACAAGAATATTACAGTTGAATGGGAAGCAGGAACTGGTGAATTATGGTATCCTGAAGGTGGAGGTATTGTTCAAAATGAAGAGCCTGGTCTTGGTCACTGGTGGCCTTGTAAAAGCGATTACGGAGGAGGCTTTGATGATGATTATCACGAGGTGGATCCTGGTGAATTTCATGTTATACTAGAAATGATAGATCTTGAAAATTGGGAATTATCACTTTCAGCAGAGTACAATAAAACAGCTACAAAACACCTTCGTGCGTTGTACGCAGAACATTGTGAACACATAGGAATTACAGATGATTCTTCTGAAGTAACCAAAGATTGTTTTGAATATATGGAGTATATGGAGAATAGCGATTATGATTGTCATTCTACAGATATAGAAAAATGTAAAGAAATGGAAAATTGTGATACACGATCTGATGATTTTTTTAACATCGAATGTATGAAGCGTTTGTATGATGCTTGTTCAGATGATTCTGATTTTCATTACGATTGTAAAGATGATGACATAGAACCCTTTTTCAAGCTTTTTGACTATGAAGAAAATAAAATAACTTCAAAGGAATGGGCAGATTATATAGCTGAAGTTATTGATGAGGAGAATAATGATGAGAATAATGATGAGGATGATTGGTATGAAATCGCAACATATAGCACTGATTCACTAACTATAGATCAACAAGGTAGATATGTAATTAGTTTTGAAACGCCTTATAATTATGTTGATAATCCAAATTTCATTTGCGGCAATGGTAGCGAGATACCATTCTCTTGGGTCAATGACGGTACGGAACATTGTTCTGACGGGGCAGACGAACAGCAGTATGACGAATTTGGTGATAGGATTAACTGGTTTGACTGTCACGATGGTAGCGACGTCTGGATCGAGCAGGTTAACAATGGCGTAGCTGATTGCTCAGATGGTGAGGATGAAAAGTTTGAAGATTGGCATATGCATGCAGATGCTTTCCTTTACCAAGGTTCCCATAGTGATATTGATGGTACATCTATAGATAATTTAATTAGTACGTCGGGTTACAACTGTTACTGGGCAGATGAATCAGATAAAACTGCAGGTAAGTATTGCGATAATACTATAGATGTAATCCTAGATGTTGGCGATTATACTTTAGTTGCGGCAAGTCGATGTCCAACTGAATATGATGACTCAACCGATCAGTATGATCACATTTGCAATGGGGAAGAACAATGGTCTCGTAATTATGGTCAATATAATTACACTATCCTTTTCCCTAATGGCGAGTGGAACTATATTGATGGTTACATAGATCATGATGCAGAAGAGGAGGGAGAAACGATGTATCTTACAGAAGATCATTATGATGCTAGAGATGAAAGCAAGTCTAATTTTGTCTTGTATACGGAACATGACATTAGTTTTTCATCTGATTTTGAAGGTACAATAATGGCTAAAAGTACACGATGCGAATCATTTGATGAATCTACTGGTGAGTACGAAGATTGTACTGGGTCTTATTCCATAGCTACTTATCTGTATGAAGGTGCTTTCAATTCTTCAAATCCATTAGAGAATTTGCTTTATTCAAATGACTATCATTATCCTAAAACTTACTGGGGTCGTGATTATGACAAATGTTGTTTTACAATGTTGGACGTTAGCTTAGACTCAGGAGACTATACTGTTGTTACAACTACGGATAATATATGGATGGATGGCAAGTCAGATTATAGTTATTCGTATGAAATTTCTAATGATGAGAGTGAGTTCCCAACTACAGAGTGGAAAGGTTCCTTTAATGATGTTTTTGAGAGAGCATATATGCCTTATGCATGGAAACATGACCCTCAAAATGGTTATGATTGGGACGGAACGATTGAGGAACATATAGGAGGTATTGAACACACAGCTAAGGAGTACAGCAATGACAATATCACACATCAAGAGGCAGCACCGATTCTGGCAAATAAACTTAGGGCATATATTGAAGCCGTAGAAGAAATTCAGGAAGGTTATCCAGATGACTTCACTGGTGATAACGAATGTCCATTCAGACATATGGATTGTTATGAAATGCAGAAAATTTGTGTCTCTGATTCAAACTATTACGATCCAGAAAGATGCGCAGTCAATCTTTATGATCATTGTTCAGATACTCATGATAAAGGGTGTGACAATTTTGCAGAAGCTTGTGCAAACGGCGACGTCGATGACGAAGTTTGTGATAAATATTCTGAAGAAGTTAAGGATGATTCATTATCTCTTGACGGAATATATTCACATGTTTATTTCAAGCCTGTTAACGCAGGTGTTATTGGTAAGGTTGAGGATAATAATGAAAATGCATATTTGACCTCTACAGAAAAGATAACTTTTGTAGACGTTGATGAAACACTCTTAACTCATACTCTCGTCTTACCTGGAAATGGTGATGATGATGAGGAAGAGGAAGAAGAATTCCCAATGAGTGAATGGGAGGAAGAAGAACCACCAGTCCATGTTACAGTAAAACTTGCAGAAGGTTATCAAATTGATTCTTGCGAGGGGTGCGCGACTCCACTTGGGGACGGTGTGAATACTGAGGTTGAGTTTATTATCGATGAAGATTCAGACCAGGTATCTATTACTTTTAGTAAATCTGAACCTTTACCAGAGTGTGACGTTACAATTGGTGTAGATGATGCAAATTATGCTTTCGATCCAGTTTCAGTAGAAATTGAATTTGGACAAACAGTTTGTTGGAAATGGAAAGAAACTGTAGAGCCACATAATGTAGCACAAGTAGCTGAATCCTCAGACACTACTAAACAAAGCACTGGTTTCTACAGTGGTGAGGCTACCAACGTTAGTGATTTCCGTGTAACATTCGATGCAGCTAATGGTTATTCAGATGATACAACCTATTACTACATTTGTGAACCACATGTAACTATGAAGATGGTTGGCGAGATTATCGTTGGAAGTGGATCTACAGATGAAGAGCTTGAAGATGCAATCGAAGAATCTGGTTTACCAAGCGTTAGTTTCATCGTTGGTATAATTGTATTAGTTGGCGCAGCAGGTCTACGCCGTAGAATACACTAAGCATAAATATCTAGGTTATACCTCTCTGTTATGACAGAGGGGATTCCAGTCGTCAGGATGTATACTGACGAAAGTGGGCACACAAGGTTTGCAAAGATGCACATTCCTGTAAAAAGCAAAACTGGCCTTGGTTCAGTAGGAATGTTTTCATCACTTTTTGTTAATGAAAATATACATGATAATACCGGTGATTTGAAGACACAATTTGCTCTTACGCCAGTTCCAGATAATTTAAAAGGTGAAGGTCCTAAATTGGCTCATACTGCCCCTAGAAGACAGCTTGTCTTGACTCTAAGTGGATGTTTAGAGTTCAGAAGTTGTGATGTTGATGAAGAAGATGAAGAACATAAGGTAACTATTCGCCGGGGTGATATTCTTCTTGCTGAGGATTTAGAAGGAGCAGGTCATGTTTGGAAATTTGTAGAATCTAACGATGGTAATTTTTATCCTTGGATAAGATGTTATATTCATCTTGGTGAGGAGTATGACCATTTTGTTTCACAGTTAGTACCGAAAGATTAACCCTAATTTAATAACCTCCCATCCGAAATTTGTTTATGCTTGATGACATGGAACCTAAAAAACGTTGGCAAGTGAGCATGCTAGCATTTGCCGTGTTGTTCATGCTAATCCTCGCCGGTTTTTCTCCTGATGTTGGAAGGGAAATGAGTCAAAGAGAGGAGTTTTCCTACCCAGAGAGTGACGTTTGGAAAGCCTCAGATAGAGCTGAGGAAAAGATGCCTGAAGAATACTGGCTAATTTTTCAAATTGTGATGGGTGCCTCGGAAGATACACAGGACCACAATGCACTAGATCTTGAAGTTTTTAGAGAGACTACTAAGCGTAATGATCAACTTAGAGCTGACAACGTAACAAGCCAATATTTTGATGTTAAATTTAATTGGCAAATCCAAAGAAATGAACTTTCTATTTTGTGGGGCTTAGCAGATACAGTTCGTTTGATTATGAGCAACAATACTCCTATTACCTACTCTATTGGATATTCTGGGTCAAATTACGAAGATGCAAGTCAAGAAGAATTGACGTTTGTCCTTAATGCATTGTTTAATTTCATAGCTGAGGATGGTTCATTTCCATATAGAAGTATAGTTTCTCCAGATTTGTGTATAGCATTTGAAAATGAATGTACTGAACCACGTGACAAAGACGGTTATCCTATTGAGCAATATGCTATGCTAGGCACTCATTGGAAAGCCAAAGGTTTTACAATGGTCGGTGAGGCAAATTCTACCCGTCTTTTTGCAGATTATCCTCGTCAAAGAGGAGATTATGAGCATTTTGAATACTGGGAACAGAAAGTGGATTCTTACTATCTTGACCCATTAGAATCAGATCAGGATGTTGATTTCTATTCTTACCTTGCTTTTGGCCTTGAGATTGATTCCCAAATAAATTCTACAGCACCTTTGATTGGTATATCCTTTGTTTTGATGGTCTTGCTACTATTCTTCTATTTCCGTAACTTAGGAGATGTTTTGGTAAGTGGATTAGGTTTGGCATTGTTGATGATTTGTATGATGGCCAATTCTTTCTGGCTTGGCTTTCCACAAACCCAACTTGCCGCCATGCTCCCAATTTTAATGTTGGCTTTGGGTGTTGACTTCGTAATACACAGTTTGACTCGTTGGCGTAGATTAACGCTTGAGAATCCTATGTATTCCGAGAATCCAGAAGATGCTAGTTTCGAAGGAGCATGGGACTCAATAAGGACACTATTCCCGGCATTGGGCGTGGCTACTCTGACAACTGTAGTAGCATTCGGTACGGCAACCTTAAGTGCTATTCCTGACTTGTTTGAATGGGGTATTCTTGGCCCTATAGGAATCATTCAAGCCTATCTCATAATGGGTGTTTTCGCTCCTATATTGAGGAGTTATTTCCCACCGCCTCCTGTATCTGAGGGTGCTGGAGAGGGTTTAATTTCACAAATTGGCGCTTATTTCAGTGTAAAGAATCTTGCACACCTGATGGAAAACAGATCAATCTCAATGTTAGTTGTTTTCTTATTCATTACAATCATTTTATCACCAATAGTTATTGGCAATCCCGAATCCACATTTGATGTAAAGGAGTACGCAGACAACGAATCTAGATTTATTCAAACAGTAATTATTGGGCAATCAACTTTCACAGAGCAAGGAGAACCCGGATATTATCTTATTGAAGGAGAGAATCTTGCTACATATGAAACAATAGTCGAAATAGACAATCTAGAAGAGTCTATGGTTGAACATAACATAAGTGCAAGGTGGTTGGGAAGTGTACCATACATTATTCGGACACAGGTTTTGTTAGCTACTAATGTAGAAAACAGTGGTTATGTTCCCCAAACGGTTAATCCTGCAACAGGATTTCCGACTTCTAGTGAAGAAATTTACAAAATTCTTGAAGATGTCTACAAAAATGGTACGGTTAATCTAGAGGGGACATTCTACATTTCACCATCTGAAGCTAGAGGAATGTATCTTCTTGAAGGTGGAAAAATGACCATGGCAAGATCATGGTTTGAGGTTGAGAGGCCAGATGACATCTATGGATTGATGAAAGAACAAAAAAAGCTATTGGATGCATCCAGTAAAGATCTTGATTCAAAGAATGGAGTTTCTGTTCAAGTTGCAGGCCTGAGTTATGAAAGATATGTGTATGTTTTAGAAATCACAGACAGTTTTCAGGAGAGTCTGATTGTTGCTATTGCCTTAGCATTCTTGATTGTATTGTTTGTACTTAGGGATTTGAGATTGAGTTTGATAACAATTCTACCCGTAGTTGCAATTACGCTATGGTTGAGGGGTGGAATGGTCTTGACAGGGACATCAATCAATATAGTTACAGTTCAGATTTCAAGTTTGGCTATTGGTTTGGGAGTAGATTATGCGATTCACATGGTTCAGAGGATACGCGAGGCACGTTTTGAAAATCCACATGCAAATCAAGAGGATTGGATGGAAGAAAGTCTGGAAGAGACGGGAAATAATGTTGCGATGTCAGCATTTACTGATTTTGTTGGTTTCATGGTCTTGACATTATCAATCATGCCCCTTTTTGTTACATTTGGAATGATTATGGCGATAATGATTTTCTTATCATTCGTAGCAGCAGTAATCTTGCTTCCAGCATTGTTGTTTCAGTTTGGGAATTTGGAAGGTAATAGACCACCTCCAGACCCATCTGTTGACTATGAATCCGAAGAACCAATTTCTGCTAAAAAACCTAGACTGTTAAAGAAAGTAAAGAAACGTCGCCACCCAAATCCAAATTAGAATCCACTTCTCTTAAATTTTTTATCTAATTCAGCTGGAGTAATAGTCATTACAGTAGGTCTTCCGTGTACACAAGCATATGGATTAGAAATAGATTCCATTTCTCTTATTACAAATTCCATTTGTGCCATAGTTAGTTTATCGCCTGCTCTCAAGGCAGAATGGCATGCAACAGTATACATCATGTGTTGATGTCTATCTTCAGCAGATTTCATATTTCCACTTTCAACAACATCATCAATTGCTTCCCGTATTCTGTCAGAATCAGAACCTGCTAGTAAAGAAGGTACACTTCTTATCATAAAGGAGGCTGGGCCAAATTTTTCTACATCAAAGCCCATTTTCTTAATTTCTGGAAGAATATTCTCAAAAGCATTTGCTTCGGTCTTCGTTAATTCTAATGAAATAGGTTTTAACAGGTCTTGTTTTCCTATCCTTTTGAATTGTTTTTGGTCCTTTAAGCGTTCATACATTACTCTTTCATGTGCAGCATGAAAATCAATAATGTATAGGCCATCTAATCCCATTGCAACAATATATTTGTTTTCAATAAGTGATAAAGGCCTCATTGTCGGCATGTTTGTCTCTATAGTTTCTTCAACATGATAATCGACGTCAAATTCCTTTTGTAAGGAATTAATATTATCAAGAGTTCTAGTTTTCAATTTAGAACCTTTAAGTTTACTAGGCACTCCAAAAAGAGCCTCAGTTCTACTTTTTTCTAAATCAACATTTGCAATCAAAGCTTGTTCAGATAATATTTTTTTGATTATAGTTCTCATTTCACGGTTTATTTTTTCTTCCCTAACAATTCTAACTACAGTTTTTGCAGGATGTACATTCACATCAACATCTTTTTTTGGTATTGTTAAGAACATTGCTCCGATTGGGAAATGCCCTTCATGCAGTAAACTACCATATGCTCCTCTTATTGAATAACAAATATTTCTTGATTGAATAGGCCTTCCATTAATATGCAAGTATAGTCCGGCCATAGTTTTTCTTGAAACAGCAGGTTTTGTTAAGAAACCTTCTAATTTCAAATCATCACACTCTCCTTTGATTTCAATAAGTTCTCTGGAAGCTTCACGACCAAGCATTATTCCTATTCTAGTCTTTAGATTCGATGTAGGCGCATTAATTAGTTTTCTTTCACCATGAACTAAATAGAATGCTACATCAGGTCTTCTTATTGCTTCAATTGTTACTATTTTCACAATATGCTGAAGTTCGGTTGCGACTCTTTTCAAATGTTTTGATCTTGCTGGCGTATTGAAAAACAGATCAGCTACTTCTATTATTGTCCCTTTTGGGGCTGCTTTTTCCTCTATTGTTGGCTTGTTATTTCCTTCTATAGTTATCCTTGTTCCAATTTTGTTTTCTTCTTTGCAAGTAGTTATTCTTAGTCTCGAAACAGATGCTATTGATGGCAGCGCTTCCCCCCTAAAACCAGAAGTACTAACTTCTTGTAAATCCTCAAATGAACTAATTTTTGATGTCGAATGCTTTTGGAAGGCTAGAGCAGCATCTTCCTTATCCATTCCAGTGCCGTCGTCTCTTACAGTGATTAAAGAGGTACCGCCTTCTTCAATTCTTATCCATATATTACTTGCATTCGCGTCTAATGAATTTTCTACAAGTTCTTTAACCACAGATGCAGGTCTTTCAATAACTTCACCCGCCGCAATTTGGTTGATTGTGTGTTCATCAAGTAATTGAATACTACCCATCGATTAAGTTCCATATTGGACCAGTTTATTATATTTTTAGCGATAGTAACCCTTAAGAATCACATATCAATACTTGTTCATGGACATTGCACAGTTAAAGCAGTACTCACAGTACTTTGGGTTTGGATGTTTAGCACTTTATTTAGGTCTTCTATTTTTACCATTGGCTACAGGCGACGATTTTAATTTTCCTGGGTTTAAGGAAATTATTGCTTTCATAGGGGCTTTCTTCTTAGGAATGTTTGTTTCTGATATGAAAAACAGAAGCAGTTAAACACCGCAGAAAATATCTTGGTTCAGATTTTCTATTTTTCTGAACTGAAAAGATTACGGATTCCTTTTAAGGTTCCATTTAGAGATCCTATCAAGGAGACTCCATAGCGTTCTGAAACAAAATGAGCTATGACTAAATATATGGATGCTGCAATAACCTGTAAAGGAAAACTTTCAGGTATGCCCATGAACCCAATTTCACCAAATTCATGTATAGCTTTCATTACAAGATAAGCGGCAAATCCAATTAGTAATGATGTGGATAGATTGAACAAGAATCGAATGTCAACATTCTTCGTAGTTGAAAATAAGATGTAACCAATTACCACAGCTAGAATTATTCCAATAAATAATCCAGTAATGGCTTCGCTACTTTCAGTTCCGGCCCCTATGAAGATAACAGTTTCAACACCTTCTCGCCAAACTGAGACAAAGGCGAGTAAACCGATTCCAAATGCTTCGCGTGTTTCTATGGCTCTTTCTGCTTTATTCTCTAAAACTTCTTTGGTTGCATGTCCTATGACATGAAGGATAACTGTTGTAATAAGTAATGCAGCGAGTAGGTACAGAAATCCTTCAAAAAGTTCTTCGTTTTCTTTTGAGAATTCACCAACAATGATTTCAAAGGCTTGCCAAGTTAATATGCTAGCTACCAGTGCAAGTATCACGCCACCCCAAACCCATTTGACCATAAATTCTCGGTCAGTTCGATATAGTAGACTGACTAAAACTCCAATTATCAATGCGGCTTCAAGAGCTTCTCGAAATCCAATAAGAAATCCTG
>CAZWJS010000022.1:0-22836 GCA_964634895.1 uncultured archaeon
TGTTTATGACCACTTATGGTCATACGAGTCATGCTTTCAGACTTAAGCATTAAGATAAACTCTCCAAAAATTCATCGACAAATTTCTTTGCAGCTTTATCTATTTTGCCCTTTGCAACAGTTTTCATAGACGAATTTGCTTCTGCGCCCTTCTTAAGTATCAAATTTTTCTGCTTTGTTATATCTTTCATAGCTTCTTCAATTTTCTTTTGAGCTGATGCTTCTGCAACTTTTCGTTCCTTGTTTATCAAAGTTTCTTGGTCCAAAGGAATTCTATTCATAGCAGTTGCCTGCTCTCTCTCAGCATCTTCAATCTCATTTGATGCTGAAGCTTCAGCCTTCTTAATCTTCTCCAATAAAGTGGTTCGGGACATGTATTGAATAAATAGCTCTTTGGCATCGCAAAAGGCCTATAAAAAAATAGGGCCGAAATTCAACTACTTAAACCTTTCTAAAACAGCTTGACATGCAATATTAAATCCCCTTCTCTGGTAGCAAAATCTCGGGCCCGTGGCTTAGCCTGGTTAGAGCACCCGACTGATAATCGGGAGGTCACCGGTTCAAATCCGGTCGGGCCCACCAGCCTATTTTCTTGTAACTTTAAATAAAAGACTTTAACTTCTTCCTAGATTCTTCATCAATCTGTATTTTTTCACCTGTTTTGTAATTAATCATTACTATCACGCTATCTGCATCAGCAACAATTTTAGAACCATTATTCTTACTGGTTAATTGATGTTCTATTCCAAATGAGGTATTTCCAATATGTTTAACTCTAGTTTTAACAAAGATTATATCCGGACAAACAACAGGAATTCGATAATTTGTACTAAAATTAGCTAAGATAGGTCCTATCCCCTTCTCTGAAAGAATTTTTGCCATGCTAAGTGCATCCAGATTCCATATTTTACAAAGTAATTCAACCCTTGATGTTTCGCACCATTTGGGATATATTATATTATTGACATGTCCAAAAGAGTCCATATCACCCCACAACACTGGTATCTCAGTTATTAATGGCCAACTAGTCACGCACTTCAAGTAAAAACATGCCATTATTAAAGCCATCATCAGGTCGAATTTTACTAAGCATTTCTTTGTGTAGGAGTATAAAAAGTGAACGTGAAAAACTGAATAACAATACTTCTAGCATGTCTTATAACAAAATAGTAATAATATATAAAATAAAAGAATTGTATTGAAATTGTGAAACATTTATATACTTAAGCTTTAGATTCGAAATATGGCAAATCTTTCGCAAGAAGAAAAAACTCAATCAGAGAAACAAATAAAAATACTAAAACAGCTTGGTCTTTCTGAAGATGAAGCCAGAATTTATCATGTTCTTCTTGTATCCAAAGAATCCACTGTTGGAAAAATAAGTAGATCAATAAATTTTTCTAGAGCGAAAATTTATGGAGTGATAGATAATTTACTGGCTGAAGGCATAGTTACTGAGGGAAACAAACATCCAAAAACATATTACCCAGTTGATCCCACGGAAATATCTAATAGAAGAACGAATGAAATAATAAATGCATCAAAGTTGGTTGAAAGCGATTTAGCGCCTCTGTTCCAATCAAAACCTATTGATTATCTTGAAACCTTAACTGTAAAAGATATGGAAATATTCGCACAGATTGTCTCAATGTGTGAAAGGGCAAATGACTCAATAGATGTTATTGCCTCAATTTTACCTTCGGAGATGCCCCGAAGCTTGTGTCGTGCATTTTCAGACGCAAGCGGGCGTGGAGTTAATGTTAGAATGCTCTTTCCAAATAAAAAAAGTAGCATAGATCTCTCTCGTTTAGAGGGTTATTTCGAAATTAGACTTGCCGAGTCAATGCCTGCTGCAGGTATTGTTCTTGTTGACAATGATGAATTCTGTGTCGGAGGCCTAGATGTTCCTGAATCTGATAATATGTTACTGGGTATGTGGATGAATCAAACTGAATTAGCAAGATTAGCTAGATTAATCTTTGATAATATCTATAATGCATCAAAAATATATCAAAGTTAAAGTCCAAAAAAATCAAATATTGAAGTTCCAAAAAGAAAACTATAAACAAGAGCTACAAGAACATAAAAGAAAATTGTAACTTTCCCATATCTAATAATTGCTCTAAATATGAAACCAAAGGTTGAGATGTTGTCCTTGGGTTCAGAATCGGCAGTAGCAAAAGGATCCTTGTCTCTCATTTCCATAGGGGCCATGAACTTATATTTAGAATAGAATACTTATGCCTTACTGAACATAATTCTATTAATAACAGTTTAACTAATAGAATATGGAGACTCATCCAGATAATGAACCCATCCTGAATTATAGTCCAGGTAGTAAAGAAAAGAAAGAACTTAAACTAGAAATTGAAAGGCAAATGTCTGAAGTTATTGAAATACCTTGTATAGTAAATGGAAAAGAAATATACACAAAAAACACTGTGACACAAAGTATTCCACACAACCACTCCCATATACTTGCAAATGTCCATTTAGCTGACAAGAAGACGATTAATGAAGCATGTAATGCTGCAATAGAAGCCCAAGAAAAATGGATTGAGATGGGTATGGAAGAAAGGGCTCAAATCTTTGAAAAATGCGCAGATTTATTGGCTGGAGAATGGAGAATGAAAGTAAATGCTGCCACTATGCTTAATCAGAGTAAAACTGTATTTCAAGCTGAAATAGACGCTGCATGTGAATTAATTGATTTCTGGAGATTTAATGCTTATTATGCTAGAAATTTCCATGACCAATTCCAACCCCTAGTCTCTCCCGAGGGTACAGTAAACTCAACAGAAATAAGGCCTCTAGAAGGTTTCATTGTCGCAATAACTCCATTTAATTTTACGAGCATTGCCGGAAATCTGCCAAGTGCTCCCGCCTTAGTTGGTTGTACTTCACTATGGAAACCAAGTAGAAATTCTTATTTTTCTAACTATATGATTATGAAATTAATGATGCAAGCTGGTTTACCTGATGGCATCATTAATTTCTTACCAGGATCTGGAAGTGAAATAATGGAATGTGCACTAGCAAAACCCGATTTTGCAGGCGTCCACTTCACAGGTTCTACTAATGTCTTTCAGGGACTATGGCAGAGAATAGCTACTGCCTTACCAAACATGAAAGGATATCCCCGTATTGTTGGAGAAACAGGAGGTAAAGATTTTGTCGTTGCTCACCCTGACTGCAATCAAAGAGGGCTAATTGTAGCATTATTGAGAGGGGCATTTGAGTATCAGGGCCAAAAGTGTTCTGCAGCTAGTAGAGCCTATATTCCTGAATCTGTTTGGAATAATATAAACGAAGAATTTGTCAAAGAAATTACCAAAATAAAAGTAGGAGATTGTAACGATTTTACAAATTTTATGACTGCAGTTATAGATCAAAGAGCTTTTGACAAAATAAATGGATATGTTGAACGTGCCAGAAAGAATACAAATTGTGAAATAATAGCTGGTGGAAATAACAATAGTGAAAAGGGATGGTTCATTGAACCTACAGTTATAGTCACTAAGGACCCAGAATCAGAAACAATGGTTGAAGAAATCTTTGGGCCTGTCTTAACTGTTTATGTTTATAAAGATGAGGAATTTATAAATGTCCTCGACCTATGTGACAAAGCTTCGCCATATGCTCTAACAGGATCTATCTTTTCTACTAATGAAGAAAATATTCAGAAAGCATATGACAAATTAAGATTCACAGCAGGCAATTTCTACATTAATGATAAACCTACTGGGGCTGTAGTGGCTCAGCAACCTTTTGGTGGTGCGAGAGCGTCTGGAACAAATGACAAAGCGGGAGGGCCTCTAAACCTACTAAGATGGATTTCACCAAGATCAATAAAACGTAACAACCTAAAGATACATGAATGGAATTACCCTTTTATGAAAGAGAATTAGGCTTTTTCTTTAATGAATTATTGAAAAAGGTCACCAATCTGGACTCATATTCATCTGAAGGTTCCCATAGCGCATCAACATGTCCACTGTCCTATGCTAACCCTATAAGAAGTCGCTTGCGTTCTTTAGTAACAATCCTCAGTCTAGAGACAAACCCATATGCTGCTAATTCTTGCTTATTCTTCTTCAGATTCGCCATCTGAATCATCATCAGCAGATTCAGCCTCTGATGTATCCTCTTCAGTAGTTGTAGCCATGCTCGGTGCTGGCTCTTCTTCACCACCAAATTCATCCATTCCCATGCCAAAACTACCACCTTGATTCTGGTAATAAGTGTAGAATCCTCCAGCCAAAGAAACCATAGCAAGTCCAATCAACAATGTTGGTACTGTTTGTTCCCCAGTCTTCAACGCAGATGTTGTATCTTCAATGGTCTTAATTGCATCAGTTTTTTCTGAACCTGAATATTCACCTTTCAGAGTCATGATCACGAAATTAGAATTATCTGCTCTCAAAGGACTACCTGGAAGATAAGTATAACCAAATTCCGTATTCCATCTTGATTCTGAACTTGCTAATTTTTGTTCCTCTGTATATGCCACATTTACAGTCTGAACTGCTTGTTCAGTCCCCCAAGGGAAATGAATTGATACTGTTATGTTGAATACTTGGTCCAATACTGTTCCTGTTACCGGATCTACCCAAACATTTTCCTCATAATCCATGTATAAATCCAATGTTTGCGGAGCAAGAACTGGAAGTGCAGCTCCATAGTCCATCACTGGGAATTTAGAATCAAGCATTATTGGAATATCTGCAACACTCGACTTAGGTAACAAGTAATAATCTATAGCTGGCATATAGCTCTCCAGACTCAATGGAGCATCCTGTAAACTAGCAAAGACCCCTAATCCAAATACACATGTTTGCGCACTTACATTATAATCTGCCATTGTACAGGTATAATCATAAAACCAAGTTGTTGGATCTGATGGATTTGAACGGTTACCTAATATGCCTACAGCTCCAGCTATTGTTGCATTATCTGTAACATTGTAACACATTCCTAGTTCACAACCCTCAAAACCTATCATTAGCCCATAGATATATTCACCAGTTTCATTAAGTGTTGGCAAAAGCATTTGTGGACCAAGTACCCAAGGTGTTGTAGATAAATTAACACCATATGCAGCAGTAACTGCTAACTGTTCTTGTATAACTGGATGGTATTGTGCCGATAATTTAGCAGTTCCATTCTCAAACATACTAAGATTACCTGGAACTGGTAAAGTCATATTATCTGAAAGAACCCAAGGATATGCTGTATAGTTATTTGCATCTTGTTCAAGGCCTAGCATAACTTGCTGCAGTATACCAACAACAAGTGGATGGGTAATGTTATTACCCATAACACAAGCTCCAGCCAACACACATGCCTCATTACCTGGCATTGGGAGTGTCATACCTCCTTCTGTAATGAATTGCATATCTTCATAACCTGGAACTTCAGATAATGCTGTCTGAAAGAACGGGTGGAAATCTGAACCGAACGGATTTTCACTGCCACACATTACAGTAAAACCACAAATTTCTGGATAATTTGGTAAACCTAAACTTGCGGTATTTCCAAGAACATCAATACATAGACCTTGATAACCTGGAATTGCTGCCAAACTTCCCTGAACTAATGAATGGAACTCTGAACCAAGCACACACCCTTCACCTCCAAGTTGAGGAAGTTGAAATCCATCCGAAGCTACTGGATCAACAGCAAAAGGCATGCTTGCGTATGTTATTGCAGAACCATCTGGATTAGTTAAACCAAGACTTGCTGCATAAGCATCAATATCAGTGAAACTTGCTTGAATAATAGGGTGGTACTGACTACCCAGCAATGCAGTTCCATCAATAACCATTTGCTCAGTACCCAAAGATGGAAGGTCCATGCTAGAAGTTGAATTAACTGGAATTTGTAAAGCGCCCTCACCAAGTGCAGTCAAAGTTAATGCATATGCAATAAGACTAGACCATTGACGATCTGGACATGCTTCGGAATTCATACAATATCCATAGTATGGATCAAATACAGGAAGTGAAGGTGTATCAACTGTACCGTCACCATCTGAATCTAATTTACCATAATATACGTCGTTTTCAACTGACTGATAATGATTTACTGGTGTATTACCCATAATACTAGCTGCAGGAATTATGTAGCCAGGTAACGTAGTTGATTCGACGCATGTGTAGTCATTGTCATAACCTTCGAAAAACAAATTACCATATATGTGGGTATCATTAACTGCACAGGTCGCGCCAACTGTAAAAAATGTCGAGTTACCGGATATATAAGTTCCATCATCTGCCATCTCCTGTGATAATAGTGTTTTTGTATCAATCGTAAAAGTTGTATTAACCTTCTCGTCTGTTGAATCGTCAGGGAAAAGGACTACAAGAGTACCTCTTACATCAATGTAATTTCGATCTGCTTTTGTTGCATTATCCTTTCCTGCTACTGTGGTACTTACTGCATTCGTGGCTCGAGTAGCAGTAACATTCTGACCATCGAGATTTCCTGAATACATTATTTCACTAGAATAGTCTTCTGAGGCAACAAAGTTAGCTGCCAAACGTGCATCTGGAGCGAAATTTACAACTACATCTAAGAAACGATCTGCAACTTGACCAGTTTCCTTAGAAACCCAAATAGTTTCTTTGTAAAGCATTTCACCTGCAGATTCGCCTGCAACACCTGCTGGTAATAATCCATCAAAAGTGGCTTTTAGAAGTAGAACACTATCACTTGAATAAGAGAATGGATCCTCATCAACTTGATATTTGTAACAATCTATTCCATCAATTTCTTCCTCACCCACATACTTGTAAGTGTTCATGTGTGTAGGAACAAACGGATTGGGCAACAAAGTATCTTCAGGTTCTGGAAGATAATTAGGATTCCATGCAGTATATGCAAATTCTGCATTTTCATCATCTGCACTCTTAGTCTCATAAGTAGTCCTGTCAACATAACTATTTGAATCTGAGAAAGTTATGATACGATTAGTCCTCTCCTGATCGGAATATGCTGATGCATTGAAATTGTATAAAGTTCTTTCATCATCACTACCTGATGGATCTGCTTTAGCAACGATAACAGCATTGGTACCATCCTCAGCTTTGAATGTATCTAAGCCATTAGCTGGATTAAAATCACCCTGCAATGTCGCAAATTTTCCCGAATTCAAAAGAGTCATATCTCCATCAAAAGATATTTCACTTTCAAAGTCATCAGATAATTCTTTAGCATTAGGTACGTAAACGCCCATCCAATATGCAGAAATCAATAAGAAAACTGCTCCTGCGGCCACAAAGGCCTGTGCGGTCCATTCCGGTAGGTTGTTGCTCATCGTTTTTCTCCAATGCCAATAAAAGGCATAGAATTTAGTGTGAAATAAACTCACACTAATATCATTAATGAAATAAATTGTATATAATGCTTTGTATTGTTTCAGAAAATAAAACTTAAAGTTCTTCTAATTTAGTTATAAATAATTTTATTTCTTCAACACTCCAACCCAAATAAAATTCACCTAATTGAGACCAAGTCTCAGAATCTTCGTCTGCCATTTTATAAAGATCTACTAATGTCGCCTGAACTTTACCTTCATCATAGTTCTTAGAATAATCAAATAATCTTTGTTCAACTTTATCCTTGTCTACACTATAACTCGTATTTATATCTAAATCACTAAACTCCAAATAATCTCCAAGCAATGATTGAGGTACATATAGAATATACAATCCCGAAAAGAACACTCCGAATTGAAAGATTAAATATCCTTCAGGAGCATATCCGAAAGTAAACCAGCCTTCTTCTCCCATGTACCATTTAGTATAATAATAATAGCTGATAAAGGTAAATATAAAGAATGATGGGACTGAAAATAACCAATCTGTAAGACTTATTGATCGATCAGCTTCTGGGACTTCACCCAAAATACTATATCTCAAACTATATATCTCTAAAATCATCCAATACATCAAGAAAATCGCCAAGAGTATTAATATTATGCTAGCCAAAAACCAAATATAACCTTGATCAAACATAACAAAAAGAATTATTGTCCCAATTGCAGTTAACCAATATACTCCAATTAACCATATCCCATGACTCCAAATTTTATGGAATAATTGTTGAATACATAATAAACAAGCAATACCTGAAAGTAACCACAAAGGGGTCGAAATTAAATGGAACTCAATTCCAAAAGCTGGGAGAGCAATAAGACGACCAATACCTGTTTTCATATAACCTGAAAAAAGAGATATTGTGAAAGTTAGGATTGAAAGAACTAGAAGAATGGACTCTTCCTTTTCACGCTCAATCCCAAACTGTCTTCTTAGCAAACCCATTAATTATTAGTTTGAAAGTTACTACAAATAGATTTTGTGCAAAAGAATTTTACTTATTTTCCATAGCCTGTTTCAGCAAATCACCCATAGTTAACGACTCGTTTGAAGAAGAGGGAGATATTTGTTTTGTAGATTCAACTTTCTCAGTTAGCTTAATTTTGAGAAAGTTTTCAAGCTTGTTTATTAGCTTCTCATTAGGCTTCATATTTCCAGCTTCAATAGATGTTATAATTGATTTCTTTTCGGACATTTTCATTGCTAAAGAAGCGTGATCTAGCTTTAACTTTTCTCTAGCCTTCCTTACTAACTCTCCATAATTCTTTGAAAGAACTAAATCATCAATAATGGTTTCTTTGTGTCTACTCTTCTGCTCCCTCTTCTCAAGTGTCTGTGCCACATAGGCTCTATGTCCAATTGATTCCCTATGTGTCGGTTCTGAACCTAAAGATGAGCATACATTACAAACTTGGAGAACGGAACCTGAGGTCTTACGAGGTACAAGGACTACAGATTCCGCTCCACACATTTCACATTCCATGGCAAGTCACAACTGATATATATCTGACCCAATTAAATGTTTCGTGAATAAAAGTGTCTCCAGAACAAAATGAGGGTGATGTTTCAACTCCTGAAAAAGGAGAAGATTGGAATAAATGGCTTCTAGAAGAAACTGAAAAATTCGAAAGTGAGAAGAGACAACTTGAGATAGATGTATCTAGAATGAAAAGAGAAAATGCTCACCTAAAAGGCGAACTAGCCAGACTTAGAGCGCCACCACAAGTAATAGGAACTGTAAGAGATATTTTAGAAGATGGGAGAATTGGAATAAAATCAAGCAGTGGCCCTGATTTTGTGGTCCATATTTCTGAGGGCATTGACAAAGAAAAATTAGAAATTGGGGATAGAGTAGCACTTCATCGCCAAACATTAGCTGTTTTAGAAACTCTTCCGAATACTAAAGATCCATTGGTAATGGGAGCTGAAGTAGAGATGAAACCATCTGAAAAATATAATGACATTGGAGGTCTAGTTGAAGAATTAGATGAACTAAGAAGTACTATAGAATTACCAATGTTGCAGCCTAAAAGTTTCACAAAGATAGGTGTTGAACCTCCAAAAGGTGTTTTACTTGTAGGGCCGCCAGGGACTGGAAAAACACTCATGGCTAAGGCTGTGGCTAACGCAACTAATGCTACTTTTATACGTTTAATTGGAAGTGAACTTGTTCAAAAATACATTGGAGAAGGTGCACGATTAGTAAGAGAATTATTTCAATTAGCCCAAGAGAAAGCTCCAAGCATCATATTTATTGATGAATTGGATGCAGTCGGTGCAAAAAGAATGGATGTTGGAACTACTGGTGATAGAGAAGTTCAGCGAACATTAATGCAACTTTTAGGTGAACTAGATGGTTTCACCCCAAGAGGTGATGTTTCTATTATGGGTGCCTCAAACAGGCCAGATATACTAGATGAAGCATTACTAAGACCTGGAAGATTTGATAGAATAATAAAAATTCCACTTCCAGAAGAAGAAGCTAGGCTTAAGATTATCAAAATTCATTCAAAAAAGATGTCTATTACTAGAGGCCTAAGTTACAAACTTTTAGCCTCCCAAACTGAAGGATTTTCAGGTGCAGACTTAAGAGCTTTATGCGTAGAAGCTGGTATGAAAGCTATAAAAGATAAAAGATCAAAAATTGTTATGAAAGATTTTAAAGAATCATTGGAAAAAATTAAAAACCGTTTAAACAATGCTGACATTTCTGAACCTGAAGGCGGATTATACTATTGAACGGCGAATTATCAAAAATAAACGCTGCTAAAGAAGCTCTGAAATCAGTTGAAAATGGAATGATTGTTGGATTAGGAACTGGATCAACGGCAAGAATTTTTATCGACTTGCTAGGTGAAACGATTTCTGAAGATTTCCAAATATTAGGCATGCCTACTTCAATTAGAACAAAGATACAGGCTGAAAGATTGGGAATAAAATTACTTGATATTAATGATACGGACACTATTGACTTAGCAGTTGATGGTGCTGATGAAGTTTCTCCTGAAAAAAATCTAATCAAAGGATTAGGAGGAGCATTGCTGAGAGAAAAGATGGTAGAAAAAAAGGCAAGAAAATTAATAATAATTGTAGATGAAAGTAAATTAGTACCGTATTTGGGCAGAGGTGTTTTACCAATAGAAGTCAAAAAAGAAGGGCATCAAGAAACATCTACTCGAATAGAATCTTGTGGTTGCACTGCAGAAATAAGAATCGAGGAAAATGGTGAGATATTTGAAACTGATAATAAGAATTTTATATATCATTGCAAATTCAAAAAAGAAATAAAAAATCCAAAACCTCTCGAAAAAAAGTTATTAGCAATAAACGGAGTTATCGATACAGGACTCTTCATCGATATGGCTGACACAATAATAATAGGAAAGGAAAAGGGCACGACCGTTATAGTCTAACTATTTGCTGCGTTGTTCTTTGGCCTTAGGCCTTAAACCTTTGTAATTGCACTTACGGCATTTAACGGCCTTCCATGCATTAATTGCATTACACTGCATGCAGACTTTCTTGTTAAACAAACGAGCCTCAGCCTCCGGAAAACGTGCCATGAGCCCGCCGTAGAGGGCGTAGTTATAATAATTTGTGTAAAATTAAGATTTTCTAGGCAAAAGAACTAATAAAGAAGCTCCTTTAGCATACCATGAGTATAAAGCCCAGAGGGGCACAGATTATTCGAGGTTCCAAATAAATTGAATAGGGACTACGTTTACAACTACTACACGCTATTGATATATTTTCGAGATATAGGAGCTGCTATCTGAAATCATGAATATATTATCAACATTCACAACAGTTAGTGATGATTTACAAAACCCTGAACTAGAATGGACTAGAATTCTAATTTTTCTTTTATTAGCACTAGGTGTTTCATTCATTTGTTCACTATTGGAAGCTATTATTTTATCTGTAACTTGGTCACACATTGAAATCTTAAATAAAGAAGAAAAGATTAGTGGCACTAGACTTAAACGATTAAAAGAGGATATAGATCAACCTTTGGCTGCAATTTTAACTTTAAACACAATTTCGCATACAATTGGTGCTGCTGGCGTTGGATCTGAATTTCACAAACTAGGAAATGAATGGTTTACTGTTGCATCAATTATTTTAACCATATTGATATTGATTTTTTCAGAGATAATTCCTAAGACACTGGGGGCAATATATTGGAGAAAACTGGCGCCTTTCTCAGCATATGTACTTGATGGCTTGCTATGGTTAACTTGGCCAATTGTAGTTGTACTAAATGGATTCTCTAGGAGAATATCCGAGGGGAATGAAGACCAAAAGGAAATGACAAGAGAGGAGATGATTGCCGTAGCAGAAATAGGAGAAACACAAGGTGCTCTTGAAAAGCAAGAAACGCAAGTGATAAAAAATCTTCTAACAATGGACAAAATATTAGCCGAAGATGTTATGACTCCTAGTACAGTAATGCTAACTTTTCACAAATTGGAGACTGTAGAAGAAGTGATACAAAATCACTCACCTATACCATTTTCTAGGATTCCTATACATGATGAAAATCTAGATGATATTCATGGTGTTGTGTTAAGAAGTAAAATAATGGAATTACACAGTGAAGGTAAAACTGGAACTTATATGGAAGACTTAATGTCTAAACTTTCAACAGTGAGTCCTAACGCTTCAGTAGCTGCTTTACTAGATGAATTCTTGAAGAAAAGGGAGCATATATTCTTAGTAATAGATGAGTATGGAACTACTCAAGGGATAATAACATTAGAAGACGCTGTAGAGACACTTCTAGGGGCTGAAATAGTTGATGAATCTGACTCGGTAGAAGATATGAGGCAACTAGCAAGAGAACTATGGGAAAAGAGGCGGAAAAGAAAAACTAACCTTAAATTTGACTAAGGTTATCTTTTATTCAATAAATTATCCGAATTAGACCACTCTTTTATTCGATTAGTAGTCCAAATTAAACTTGGAAGTACAAAAATAGCAATAAATACTGAATAGATTATTGTTGCTGCAGTTATAATACCAAAATTCCTTACCAAGGGCATTGGAGATAAGAAAAGAACTGCAAAACCACAGAATGTCGTTAAACCAGAAATAAGGAGGGCTGAACCTGTACGCTTAATTGTAGTTTCTATAGCCTGCCTTTCACTTTTGTGAATTATTTCCTCCCTATATCTTTCCACAATATGAATTGCATAATCAATCCCTAACCCAATTGTCAAAGCTGTTACCATCACTGTCAAAACATTCAAAGTTATTCCTAAAATTGTCATAGTAGCCATAATCCATACTGTCGCTAATATCGTAGGCAAAGTGGAAATTAAACCAAAACCTAAATTTCTATAAAGAACTATTAATATTGCAGCAGCCAAAATTATTGAAGTTAATGTAGAACTTATTTGAGTATTTTGTATCTCATTAACAGTAACACTAGTCAAAACATGTCCTCCTGTTATACTAACTTGATAATCACTGGATTCAAAATCGCTAGGAATATCCTCGGCTAACTCATCTCTCATAAATTCTAAGCCATCATTGTCTAATTCATGAGAAGAAGTAGCACCTATGAATACTCTGACTACCGAAGAAGTATAATTTCCTTCCTCATTACGATGCAATACATGTTTTATCTTGTCTGAATACGATTCACCTGTGAAAGGATCTGCCACGTCCAAATCTCTCTGATATAAATAATCATACAAATTCACAATGTCTTGATCAGTTGTTTTATCAAAAGTTTCTATATTCTTAGATTGGACATTCTTGTATTCTAAATTAAATGTGTTTAATATGGATTGAACATATATGTATTTTTCTGAATCATGGACATTTATATCATAAATTAAATGGTCCTCAGGATTCTTAATATATTTAAATTCAAAGCGACCAGAAAAGGCCTCAGAAGGAACAGCAACTGAAACTGTTTTTCTATTAGACAAATTAGTATCTAAAAGAGACTTACTGACATTATCAGAACCAATGAAATTACTTGATTCATCATACCATAAAACCGTAACTTCTACAGAAGGTGAAAGCGCAGGATTTACTATGGACCAACTTAAATCCAAATCATCAGTTGGAACAACTCGAAACGAATTTGTTGTAATCCACTCATGTGTTTCATTTGAATTTTTGCCAGTACTGTACTCATCTGATGAAACGGCATCAACTACTATTTCATAAACCGATTCAACTCTTGATGTGGAACCTACTTTAATCACATAACGATCATTGTTCAAGCCTTGTACGCATATTCCTTCTTGTCCGCATTGAAATTCATAGACACCATCGAAAAAAGCAGTTGTCGCTACTGGACCAGTAAACAAAATTTGTGACTGAAGGTAACTGGCCCCACTAAAATCGGACTGAATATGCTCTGCTGTAGACATTATTTCTAAATCATCTGAAAGAAAATCATCTAATGAAAACGATGTTTCGATCTGAGATGCCCCCCCTAAAGCTAAAAGTGTAATAATTATAATTGAAGAAACGATTACTTGCGGATGTTTATCAACAATTTCTGCAGCCCTCGAAATTGAATTCTCAATTATTTTAGAATCCTGGACATTATCTATTGAATCTGTAGAATTTGAATCCAATATATATCTCATTGAAGTATAGAAAAATAAAGTCAGAATAAATGAAGAGAATATCCCTACGGCGCATAATAAACTAAAATCTCTAACTGGCCCTACACCTCCACTTATCCCAGATAAGAATGCAACGACAGTCGTAAACATTGCCAAAAACAGAGCTTGGCCTGTATGGACTTGAGCATCTACCAAAGAATCTTCAATTGAATTACCTGATGACAAACTTTCCTGATATCTACGGCTAATGTGTACGGAGAAGTCAATGCCTAAACCTACTACTAAAGGAATTACTGCAACATCTAATGCAGTCAAAGTAATTCCAGCCATACCTGCAAAAGCAAAAGTCCAGAAAACAGACAATATAAGTGTCATCAACGGCAAAACAACATAACTCCAATGCCTAAAGGTTAGCCATAGCAGGATTACTGTAACAAAAAACATACCCATACTCATAAGAAAATTTGTAGTTTGCGTTGATTGATCTACATCATAAGCTAAAAGTGCAACTGAAAAAGGTTCAGCCTGTATATCACTACCTGATTCAGAATTATGTGATAAGGCTAAGATTCTAATTTGCTGACCAATTTCCTTTTTTTGATTAATTGTGATTTCTGGAACTAAATTAATCATTATGAGAGTCGAATTAGCAATTGGTTCTGAACGAAATGATCCTTCTACAGGTGTAAATAGCAAAGGGTTAAGATTTAAATCTTTATTAATCAATACATCTCCTACAAAATCAACTTCATTCCAAGAATAATTTGCACCATCTGATTTCGAAATTGAATCATAAACTAATTGCCAAGGATTGTCAGCGTTTTTCACTTCATTTAGAGATAAACCTGAATCTCGGAGTGCTGAATCAAAAAAACCACCTACCGAAATAACATCTTTGACACCCAGCAATTTCGAACATGAATCATGTAATTCTAGTATATCCTCTAAATTATCCATATTCAAAACATTACCACCACTTACTGATGTCAAATACAAATATACTACACTAGAATCTTGACCGAAATCTGCATTTATTGTATCATATGTCTGTACTTCCTCAGATTGTGGGAGGAATGCTTCAACATCTGTAGCAAATTCAACTTTTAGTATAAAAGGTGAAACTAGTAAAGTTAGAAGCGAAACAGCTACAATTACTTGCCTCGGATTGTCGATTGGAATTCTAGAATAACGCTTCAGCATCACTGTAACTGATAAGAACCTGTCTTAAAAATTGTTGTCAATGTCCCAAACGCCTCTGACGCTGCTGAAAAGAACGTATAGCCCTCAGAAAATCAATCTTTCGCATTTCTGGCCAAAACACATCTGCAAAATATAATTCTGAGTATGCTAGCTGCCACAAAAGAAAATTACTTATCCTTTCCTCTCCGGATGTTCTAAGGATTAAATCTGGATCCGGAAGATCACTAGTATATAAATTATCTGATATTAAATCTGCATCAATATCATTAGAACTTAATTTACCTTTCTGAATTTTTTCAGCAATTTTAGTCATCGAACGAACTATTTCCTGACGACCACCATAAGCAACCGCTAAATTGTAATTGTATTTGTCATAATCTTTCGTTTCATTTTCGGCATATTCTATTGCCTTAACAACTCGATTTGGTAGTAATTCTCTATGACCTATTGATCGTATTCTGACTTTATTTTTATGAACCTTCGGATCATTTGCAGCATTCATAAATGATTCCTCAAATAAGTCCATTAAAGAGTCTAATTCATCTCCATCTCTATTGAAATTTTCTAGAGAAAAAGCATAAACTGTCAAAATCTTAATATTTAAATTACGACACCAATCTGATAAATTTTCTAGGGTCCCTCTTCCCATAAGATGGCCTTCATAAGGAAGAAGGCCAACACTTTCAGCATATCTCCGATTTCCATCCATAATTACAGCTAAATGATTAGGAACTTGACCCTTCTTGACTTGTCTTTCAAGACGTTTCTCATAGAACTTGTATGCAGGTGACAATATTTTCCTTGCTAACTTTCTCACAGTATACTAGATAGATACAACATTATAAAACAACTTTACTGACATACTGTGAAGAAAAAATATTTATTCGAAGTGGGAGGTGAAAATCTTGAGGTTGGAAAATTTGAAGCAAAATATGTTTTAGAATGTGAAAATTATAAACCTTTGATAATATTTGAGGAATCAAATGTCGTAATATTCAATGTCTCGAAAGATATCAAAATTGATACTGTGAGAAGATTAGGAATGACAAAGAGAGTTTCAAAAGTAATACATCTATTTGATAAAAGTGATGATATTGATGGAACATTAGATTATATTGAGAAAATAGATATTGCAAAAAAAAGTTTTGCTATACGAGTGATAGGTAAAAGAAATGTATCTGAAAAAGAAATTGCTATAAAAATAGGTGAAAAAATAGCAAAAGAAAATGAGATAAATCTAGGTGAACCTGAAATAAAAATCTTGTTTTTTGCTGGTACAAAAATAGTCATATCAATAAATGAAACTATTATGGAAACCTCTTACAAAAGATGCTTAAATCATCACATAAAATACCGCCCATATTTTTCACCCATAAGTATACACCCAAGAATTGCAAGAGCTATGGTTAATATGGCAAAATGCAAAGTAAATGACAAATTAATTGATCCTTTCTGTGGAACCGGAGGAATACTTATTGAAGCTGCAGATATTGGAATAAAAATAATTGGACTAGATATTCTAGATAAGATGGTTGAAAATACAAAAGGAAATCTAAAACACTTTGGATTAGAAGGGGAAATTAAAACAAATGACGTAAAAAAAATTTCTAACTTTAAATTCGACGCTATTGTTTGCGATCCTCCCTACGGCATATCGACTACTACAAAAGGTGAAGATGTCACTAGATTAATGCAAAGAACAATGAGAATTTTTGCTAAGAACTTATCTAAAGGAAAAAGAGTTATTATGGCTGTTTCAAATTTAGAACTTATTGAAACGGAAGGCTTCCTCCTAAAAAATACATTCGAATGGTATGTTCATAAATCATTAACAAGAAATTTGCTAGTTTTAGAGAAAATTTAGTAGTTTACAGTTACTTCAATCGTATATTCCATTTCGCCTTCTGTACACTCAATAGTCAATTCATAATCACCAGTAGCCTGTAATGTTTCACTATCTGTAATTTTCCACTCACCATTACCCTGCCTTTCACCTGTTTCGTTACGAATAGTATTACCACTAGAATCCTTTAATGTCAAATCAACTTCAGATGGAAATGCAAAAGATGAAGTACGCTGATCATCCAATGACCAATTAACCTGCAGTGTAACTGCACCTGAATCAACTGGAAAAGTAAGCACATCGGATTGGCCATCAGATAAAGTTTTAGGGCCAAAAGTTTCTTGATAATGAGAGACTACAGTTACTGTAGTTTCTGTTTGATCAGACAAACCTGTAGAATCTGTAACTAACAATGTCACATTATATTCTCCTGCTGAAGAATAACTACGGACTATGGTGCCATTAGAATAAATATTACTGTCTCCATCAAAAGACCAACTGTATGACAACTCATCGCCATCTAAATCTGTTGAGTCTGTGGCTGAAAAGGTTATGTTCTCATCTACACCTATTTTAGGCATAGATGGAGTTATACGAGCGATAGGTGAATTACCCTGACCTGAAGACTTATCATCATTTTCATCGTCTTCCTCTAAAACATAAGTATAATATCCATAACCTCCCGAAGCTCCCAGGACTAGGGTGAACATCAAAATTATTAAGGTGACCTTTTTCATTCTGTTTATAAGTTATTTTGTGCCTTATTAATAACTATCCATTGACTAAATCGTCTATTATTTCAAGAAAAGCGTATAAATAGACCGCCCGACTGGCGCAAACTTGGGATTTTATTCCAAGAGGTAACTTTGTCAGAAGACCCAAATTTCAAGTATATTATCCGCATAGCAAACTCAGACGTTTCTGGTGAGGAAAGACTAGGCTTTGCCTTAACTTCAATAAGGGGAATTGGGCCTAGAATAAGTAACGCAATAATTCAAAAATTAAAGTTAAAACCAAGTGAACTGGCTGGAAAACTTACTGATAAAAACGTCGAAGATATTGAAAATGCTATTGAAAATATAAGAGATTTTGTCCCTACTTGGTTATTGAACAGGCAAAAGGATTATGACACTGGTGAGGATATACATCCTGTAAGTGTAGATTTAAAAATGAGTAATGATGATGACCTAAACAGAATGAAAAAAGTGAAGTCTTACAAGGGCATAAGACATGCCTCTGGTCACAAGGTCAGAGGACAGAGAACTTATTCTAATGGAAGAAAAGGTTTGGCTCTAGGCGTTAGTAGAAAGAAAGGAGCCTAATTGATTTATGGGTGATCCGAAATTTCCAAGTAAACACTATAATACACCTTCACACCCATGGCAAAAAGTCCGTATTGATCAAGAACGAACACTTATTCACCAATATGGATTGAAAAATAAAAAGGAAATTTGGAAAGCAAATACTAAAATTAGAAGTATGAGAAGACAAGCTAGGAAGTTGACTGCAAACTCAAGTGATGAACAGGCTCAAAAGGAAAAAACCTTGCTCCTTGCAAAATTAAACCGCTTGGGAATGCTTGAGAAAGATGCTGGATTAGAAGATGTCTTAAGAATGGAAACTGAGAGTGTTTTAGATCGTAGATTGCAAACACAGGTTTATCTTCAAGGACTTGCCTCTACAGCTAAACAAGCAAGACAACTAATAATTCACGGGCATATCTCTGTGGAAGGTGCTGTTAATAGAATTCCTGGAATGATTGTAACGAAAATGCAAGAAAAAGGCATAACCTATTCTCCATCTTCTGCTTTAAACAGTGATTTACATCCTGTAAGACCTGGAAGTAATGATGTATACTCTAACGATGATACTGAAACTATAGAAGATGAAGTTTCTGGTGAAGAAAAAAATGAGGAAGGTAATGAATAATGGATAAGTGGGCTGTAGCACATATTTTCGCTTCACACAATAATATAATTATTACTGTTACTGATTCCACAGGCGCTGAAACTATTGCTAAATGCTCTGGAGGAATGGTAGTTAGAGCTCAACGAGAAGAATCAAGACCTCACGCAGCTACTCTTGCTGCAAACCAAGTAGCTGAAGCTCTTAAAGAAAGAGGAATAATGAATGTTCATGTTAAACTACGAGGGGCTGGTGGTAAGAGAGGAGGTACACCGGGTCCTGGAGCCCAAGCAGCAATAAGATCATTAGCAAGGTCTGGAATTTTAATTACAAGAATTGATGATGTGACACCTATACCACATGACGGGGGAAAACCCAAGGGCGGCCGAAGAGGGAGAAGAGTATAATGAAAGTTGTAACTAGAGTCATGGAGGATTACTATGCCCAAGTAGAATTCAAAGACGTTAATTACTCATTTGTGAATTCTGTAAGGAGAGCCCTTGTTTCCATGGTGCCTTGTTTGGCAGTTCATGAAGTTGATTTTCACATGGGTTCCTTGGGAACTTATGTAGATGAAGAAACTGGAGAAGAAAACGAATATGAGTCAATTAGCGCAATGTTCAATGAAATTATAGCTCATCGAATAGGTATGTTACCAGTACCCACAGATGAAAAGACTTTAGAAGCATTTAGTGACGCCGTAGATGATGATTCAAAGCAACCTGACATTATGTATTCCTTACACAAACAGGGACCCTGCACTGTCTATTCTGGAGATTTAGAACCTGTTAACGGTGATGAATCCTTAATAATACCTGAAACAAATGTACCTATAGTTAAGTTAACTGAGGGGCAAGCTATTCTTGTTTATGCTAAAGCTAAAATTGGAACTGCACAGAAACATGCAAAATGGCAATGCGCTGTTGCACCCCGATTTTATCAAGCTCCAACTTTGAAAGTATCTTCGGGTAAAGGAGGGAAAACTGTTATTGATACTGTGGGAAAAGATAAATTTACCAAAAAAGGAAAAGAACAAGTTATTACAGACCCTGTTATTGCCCATGAAGCACTTAAAAAATTAGAAAAATTATGGAATAATGACAAAGCTAAAGATTCAATGGAAGTAACAACTAATAAACAACACTTTATATTTGAATTTGAAACAAATGGGGCCATGAAAGCTAAATTAGCATTAGAACTGGCTCTTAAGTCACTTGATAAACATTGCAATGATTTTATGTCTGGCATAAATGCAATTAAGTAGTATTATATTTTTAGTAAATATTTATTACCTGTATTTTATCTCGATATTGTGTTTAAGCTAATATTTAGCGGGGGTCGCATAGCCAGGCCAATTGCGCTAGGTTGAGGGCCTAGTCCTTAGTGGTGCGAGGGTTCAAATCCCTCCCCCCGCACCATTATCCAACTTAATCTCAATGCCTTGCGCTTTAACAATCTCAAAACCTCCACTTGGCAATAATTTCTCAACCAACGATAATTCAACATTAAATAAAGAAGAAAGTTTTCTAGAAACTAGTCTCCTATCAGAAAAACCTGGTTTAAAAACGACATACTTTTTTGACTTATTTTTGAAAGAACTAACTGGACCCCCCATCAACTTTTCCTCTTCGTTATAAGATATTAGCCCTACGCACAATTCTACATTTAAATTCTTATGCCAATTACGTTTTCCTCTTATAACAAAAGCACCTTTTGCTAAAAATTCACCTGTATTTGGTGTTTTGGATACTTTATCATTATCAACCCAAAATGAATGTCCACTTGCAACACGAGCCTCCCATGCTTTACTATATGCAAGACTGAAACTAGAAGCCTCAAGCATAGATTTTGAAGAAGGGGGCTCTCCCTTTTCATTTTTAACTACAACACTAGGTGCTCCATGGATATCTGCATGTGCATAACGATCATTTTTCTTTAAATATTTCTTTACTATTCGCTCATTGGATGTTGCGTCCTTGCCACCTATCGCTATTTCTCCATTAGATGTAATAAACCATCTATACTTCTCAAACCATTCCAACTTTTGTTTTTCCAGTTTTAGTCTTTTAGATTTTTTGGGTTTGGACGCAAGAACTTCTTTAGTTCTTTCAGCCTTTCTCTTCAACTCCTTAGCTTTGTCAAAGTATAATGAACCATTTGCCTCTGCAGATTTTAAGGAATCCAAGCTAATATCAAAGCCTTCTAAATTTAAGTTAAACTTACCTGATTCTTCATTCTCCTCTATAGCTTTTTGAATAATATCTATATTTGTAAATATAAGATTTCCTATTTTACGATTAAAACCAGACTTCTTGATATATAATCTAATCGCCTGTTTTTGTTTAGAAATACGATTATCTTCCTTATCCTTAACGATTTTTACAGGTTCTTTTATTGAACTTATAAACTCTTTGATAGCATCGTCAAAACTTGAATATACTTGCCCCTGAACTAAATTCGATAAATTATATGGTGATACCGTAATTTTATTGTCCTCCTTATCTAAGAAAATTGTTGGCTTTATTTTGTCATTCAAAACATTATTTATCTCAGAATAAATTTCTTTTATATTTGATTGATTTACTTTTGAATCGGGATTTAAACCTAATTTATGGCATATTAAATTAGCTATTTCACCACCTAAATTACAATTTATAGTGAGACTTGCACCAAGATTTCTCTCTGAATTTATCAATTTTTGTTCATAGTGCTTAATGTCTGAATCAAATGGATTGAATCCTGGAGGTGCAACGTATTCTTCACCAATTCTAAGTGTGCGATGTCTGAACTTTTGTTGCTTCATCACTGTTATGATTTTTCCATTCTCACAGAGTATTGCATTGCCCTTATGAAACAATTCTAGAATTAAATTTACTCTACTTTCTTTACGGATAAAACTAAATGAGATAATTCTATCACCGTTTAATTGCTCAATTGAATCAAGACGACTTTTCTTAATCGATTTTCTTACTTGATTTACGAATACCCCTTGATTTGATTCTGTAGTAAATGACTCTGTGGTCAGATAAGCCCAGCCTCGGAAATCTATAACTATTCTTACAGTTCCTTTATCAATATTCCTCAACTTAAAAATTAACTTTTCCAATTCAGGTCTACCAAACTGATCAACACGTGAACCAACTAAAGACTGCCACCCATAAACTAATTCCCTTATGTCTGGGCCTGTCAAAGCTTTTTTCATTTACTAAATTGACAAAGAACTTTATTCTTCTAAGTCTTCTTTATTTCTATAGTAAGTTGAAAGAAGAACTGCAGCTCCAACTGCTGCAATTAGTGATATGAATCCTAAATAGAATGAAGGATTGCTAGTTGGAGGTTCTACTACCTTAAAAAATGCAGTGGCTTCGTTATTGTCATTATTACTATCTTCAATATTCCCAGGAGTGTCTACTGAAACTGTAATTGGAATACCAACTTCATCCTTATCATGCTTCCTAGTTGGGTTCCAATCAACTTTCAAAGTATGTTCCTCCCCATATCCTAAAGATGCGATTTTGTGAGTAGAACCAAGTTGAGCTCCATCAACTAGAAAAGTTACAATAATGTCTGTAGTTGTGACTCCACTTGAATCGACGGAGCCTCCCTTATTTCTAATCTCAGCATATATCGTCACTTTCTGTGAATCACCTCTACCAGTAATCCAAGCTCCAGTATGACTAAAAGTTATGTCTTCATTTTTAATTTCTAAATCGGGTGATGGGACTACTACGTCAAAATTACAACTTGATGTGCTACCTGATGCGGTAACATCCAAAACAATATTGTAAACTCCGGGCCTAGCTGTAGATGAAGGAAGTATAGACATTGTTCCATCAGTTGCATGAACTGCCGTAGTTGAGGCATCATTCTGGCCTGTTAACTGCTTTCCGTTATCAATACCTGGTTTTATATCCCATCCATCTGTA
>CAZWJS010000023.1:0-21856 GCA_964634895.1 uncultured archaeon
TTTGACTAATAAAGTGGTTATCGTGGGCGTCCAATAGCTCCACGTGGAGGTTCTGGCTCATAATCTGCCTGAAGCTCAGGTGGCCACTCTCTAGGCTCATCATCTACACCTTGAAGAATAACATAACCAATAATCATAACAACAAACAAGAAAGCCATCGCTGCAGGCCTTCCAAAACCAAATGTTCCAACTATTATCCCCCATGATAGAGGGCCGATTATTGTTGCAAAACGTCCAACCATACTGTACAAGCCATAAAACTGGCCAATAAATCTAGGAGGAGTTAGAACAAGCATATAGGGTCTGTCTGCACACCATGTTCCTCCAAGGGCCACACCTGCCAAAAGTGGTGCAATCCATATAATCCACTGAGGGAGGCCCAACCAAACTGTAGAAATTAAGAGTGTAAATGTAGCAAACCAAACCCATAGAACTGCATTCAATGTAGTCTTAGGGCCTATGATATCTACTAAATATCCCCAAAGGAATCCACTAATAATCGAACTCAAAATTCCTATCGTCATGTATCTAGTAATATCTGCTGTAGTCATACCAAATTCTTCACTTACATAAATAGCCGCAAACGCAGTTGCTGTATTTGCCGCATCTGTATAGAAAACTCTACCTACTAGAAATCTTGAAAGACCTGGAAATTGATCCAACATCCCCAATGTTTGTTTTAACTGCTGAAAAGTTCCTGCTATCGCAGTTTGTATAGAACCTTCTTTGAAAAGAGGAGAAGTAGGTGTTTGAAAATAAAAATAAAAACAAACTAAAGCACACGAAACTAGCAAGTAACTAATTAAACCTTCAGTAATCCAAGAATTAAGAAGCAAGACCAGAGCCATAATAATCATCATACCTGGCCAAAAATTATCTTCTTTGGTCTCTTTGACAAATATAAAACAAGGTATGGCAAAGATAAAGAAAAGCATAGCAGTTGCTTGAAAAATTGTAGTAAATGGAAAACCAAATATTTCAATTAATAAATAACCTGCTGCAACACCTACTGCAGATCCAATATATCCAATTCCAATCCCAATGCCGCCTATACGGCCCCTATTACCTGGTGTTGAGATAGTAGCTAAAGTAGAATCATAGAATATAAGACCTGCTTGATAGAAGTAATTTGCAAGAATGAAAAAACCTAGAGAAAAGAGTAACGTTGTACGCTTATCCCATTCAACATGCTCATAACCCAATAAAGCTGTAAAACCAACACAAAGAAGGGTTGTATAAAACAGGAAAGGCATACGACGACGAGATTGATCAGATAACGCACCAATCACAGGCGCTGTCAAAAATACTAAAGCCATTGATAATGCATTAGCAAAAGCATAATCTGAATCAGTACCTCCTATATCATCACTTATAACCCATAAACTAAAATAAAATGAAACTATCAAAATAGAAAATATAGTGTTTCCTAAATCATAAAATGCCCAAGAAATTATACTAAACATTGATGCTTTAGTCGTTATAGGTTCCTTTGGTTTTTTCGCTTCTTCCCTAAATTCTCTTACTTTCTCTCTCCATTCTTTTGTTTTGGCACGAATTTGCTTCGCTGGACTCATAAGATTACTACTCTACCGCTGAATCGGACGCCTGACTCTTTTCTAACTTTTTCCTCAAGCGCTTATCTTCAGCCCTAGCGTCTGCTCTACCAGCCTCAATATCAACCATATAAAGCAACCCTGCACCGACTAAAAGTAGAATAGCTATACTGAAAATTCCAACACGGCTATCATACATAACTGTCATAAAGAAATAAAGAGTAGGACCCATAAACGCAGCTACTTTGTTAAAAAATCCAAAGAAACCAAAAAATTCGGTACTACGCGTCTCAGGGACTATCTGACCAAATATACTACGAGCAAGTCCTTGCGATCCTCCTAAAAGTGTACCCATTAAACAACCTAGAATAATAAATTGAAGAAAAACTGTCAAACCAAGAGGTTCCCAAATATGACTTCTGGCCCAAATAGGTATGAAATCAAGAGAACCGTCACCAAGACTAGTGGGATGATTAACACCAACTGAATTTGTACCACTCAAAACACCACCTTCAACGCTTGCGCTAAATCTCGTATCCTCTACTGAATCTACGAATCTGCTAATATCATCGTTAGAAACTCCAGCAAGGGCTATCTTATTTGGTACAGTTTCATTATCTCCCCAGACCCAAACTAAAAGCCGTTCTTCTTTTTCGTTCGCTTCAACTGGAAGAAGATGGGACCATTTCTTTGCCCATTCTTGCTCATTAAATTCTTCAGTTTCATAATCTAATTTTTGTGCTATCTCAGATGTTGACCAAGACACATGAACTGTATATGCAATTAATTCATCATCCCATTCATATAGAATACAAAACTCTTCATGGTCTTCCAATTCAAGTGGGGCAAAGGCAAGGGCCGCGAAACACAAAACAACCCATCCTGCAATAGAAATGCTAAGTGCTTTTTTGGTACCAATACTTTCTGCAATTTTAGTGAATACTATTGCAAATGGTGCTGCAATAAACTGAATAGCTAAAATTGTAAGCATTAGGCCGAAAGCACCTATTCCCAACACTGAAGTCCCATAAACTCCACCTAAGGCTGTAACTGTGTTAATTCCATCAATAAAAAAGAAATATGCAAGCATGTACAGGAATAATGTTGGAAACGATTTGTAGTCTTTTAAAGTCTGAGCAACTTCACCAACAGCAAAACGTGCAGCTTCCCTAAACTTCAGTTCCTCCATTTCTTCTTCGATAGGTGGTTCAGGAACCCACATAAACGTAAGAAGTGCAAATCCATACCACCACAATCCTGCTGTAGCCATACAAAATGGTATAACCCAATCAGCTTCAACGCCTAATACTAAACCAATGTGAACGACTAAGAGTAAACCGCCTCCTAGATAGCCATAGGCAAAAGCTCTATTCGAAATATCATCCATCTCCTCTTCTTCACCCAAATGCGGTAAGAGTGCATTGTAGAATACACCTGCTCCATTAAGACCTACATTCGCAAGAAGAAACATAACCATTAACCAGATCCATGAAGCATTGCCAAGAAATGGTGCAAAGGCTAAAAGAAAAGTTGCGCCAGCTCCAACATAAGTCAGAATTTTTAACCATTTTTTCTTAATCAAACGACGATCAGCTATTACTCCAAAAGGTGGACTAAGAACTGCAACAAGTAAAGTAGATATTGCTACAACCAAAGACCATACTGCATCTGCAGTCATAGTCGTCGAACCAAAAGAAGTAGTCAGGCCATTAGCTTCAAGAAACAAATAAGTATACCAAAGGGGGAGTATTGCTACCGTAACACTAGTTTCAAAAGCAGATTTACCCCAATCATAGTACCCATAACCACTTATTGCTTTCTCTTTATCTTCTGGTAAATCTTGTAATTTAGAACCTAAGCTGAATAATTTAGAGATTGGGTCTGCCATAACTAATCATAAACAAGCGGTTTAAATATAGATGACCTAGAAGTTTCTATAAAAAAAACAAAAATTATTTATTCCATTCTAAGGATTTATCCAAGAAATTTTTGAAGATTTCTGAACCATAATCAGTATGTTCAACTTCAGGATGATATTGAACTCCCGCAAAGGGTAAAGACTCATGCTGAATAACCTGTACAGGACAGGCATCTGAAGATGCAAGCAATTTAAAATTTAAAGGCATTTCATGAACTTCATCATTGTGTGACTCCCAAACATTAAAATCTTTTGGAAAACCAGATAAAATCCATCCTTCTTCGAGCAATGTAACTAGAGAAGATCCAAATTCAGGTATATGGGCTGGCCCTGCCTTTCCTCCAAAATGTGTAGCAAGATATTGATGCCCCACACAAATACCTAGGATAGGCCACTTTTCCGAATCAATATATTCTGATGTTAAACCTAGAGCTTCTGATTCTGTTTCTATACGGGGTGCTCCACCTGATAAAACCAAGGCTTTGAACCGCTCCAATTCAGCAATAGGTGTTACATTAGAAACTATCTCAGCTCTACAACCTAGATAATTTAGGACTCTATATTCTCTATGTGTCCATTGCCCACCATTGTCAACAACAGCGATTGGGAAATTATCATATGGCATTATATTCGCATAAAGATGCCTCTAAAAAACAATACTATGACGGAATTATAGACTTCAGTCTTTCTAATCTAATCTTTCGATCAGAGGCAAAATTTTCTATTCCCCTTAGAACCCATCGAGGACTCAAATGTGCTTCATCGATAATCTCATCAAGACTTCCTCCCGTTCTCCACATATTATCCCAATCGGGAGATATTGAGTATTCTGAGACTATACGATTAGAAATCCATTTGTGCATTATTCTTAGCCCTGTGTTTGTAACAATCATTGAATCAGTCCATTCCTTCTCTGAGATAATAGAATCCTTGTATGATTTGTCCTGCATTTGAAATAAATCCCAAGAAATAGCTGACACTATCTTTACATTGTGCTTGGACCCAATTTCATCCAAAATCGATACTATTGTATTTGTCGAGCTAGTTCCTCTTACAATGACAACACCTTCCTTCGGTCTATCATCATAATCTCTAATCAAATAAGCTCCTTTTGATGCATCAAAATAGCTTGCAATACCCAATTCCTCTCTATCTGGGATTTCAATTGCAGGTCTTGTTAGGTGGAGTGCAACAATTGGAACATCTGTTGAAAAAGCTGCAGCTAATGCTGGTGCAACATCATTATGCTCCCAAGGATGTATATTGATTATATGACCATCAGGAAATAATTGAGTCACGCCTGGTGCAAAAATTCCAAAATGTGTACGGCTGTCTTCAGCTGTTTCAGGGCCTGAATGGCCTGCAATCCACAACAATTTACCAACCTTAATCTGTGAATCTTGAGCAACCTGACTAAACAGTCTTATTGGGCCATACTTAAGATAACTAAATGAGCCATAAGTACTAAAAGAACCAATAAACCCGTTATATCTTTCCAGAGTATCATCATTGAAATTTACCGTTGACAGACCGGCCATCATCCCTGCATTTGCAAATTCAGTTATTCCTTGAGGCATTAAAGGAGATGTAATGTTAGTATCCTTGTTATACATTCCCAAATCATCAAGATCATCCCAACCTTTAGCAAATCCTGAAATATTAGTTGAATCTGCCAAATCTGCAGACATAGCCACAAACAACGGGCGACCATGATTCTTTCGGCTATAAGAATTCAACCATGATGCAAATTTCGAAAAACCAACTCGATTTGGTATCTTAGTTCCAGGTTCAGCAAATAACTCATTAGGATAATTTTGGTAATCAAACAAGTTCTTATCATCTAATGGATTAGAAGAATTAATCAAACAATTTTCAATAGAATCAGGAACTGAATCTCCTATTTCAACTAAACGATCTGCCAAATAATCTACCAATTCCTGATTATTATGCATAACAGACATTACTGTATTCAAATAAGCTGTAGCCTGTAAAACTTGCTCGTCCCGATTTTTGCCTGCAATCTCTCCATTATTATCAAAGGCAATTTTATATTTTTTAGCAAAATCAGTCTTCGTTTTCCAAAATAATTCTGAGTTTCGCTTGTGTGGAACCCCATGTGATTTTTCATCGAAAACGTGATAGCCTCTACCTTTTCTTGATTTAGCATAAACCATTTTTGGAATATCTGATTTAGCATTTCCAACCAATAAATCATAATAGGCATTTGTGAAAGAAGACCAATCTTCATTGTCATTTGTTCCTTCAACGTGCCAACCACTAGTCTCAAACAATTCTTTAGGCGTAGATTTTACTATAGAACTAAACGGTCGACTATCTATTCCGTAATCATTCCAGTCTATATAGTAAACTATATTCCCAAGACCGAGACCCCAAGATGAATTCAAAGTTTCATGTGTGACGCCTGTACTTAACCCTCCTTCACCTTCAAAAGCAAAAACTTTGACTTGATTGGTGCCTGCCAATTTATGAGCTAAGGCCTCACCTGCTGCAGCTGGTGAGCCATGGCCACTAGGCCCAGTATTAAACTTGAAAAAAAGAGTCTTACCCTCCATTTCTGCATGCCCTGGTAGCCCCTTATTCTTACGTAATGTAAGTAAATCTTCCCAAACTAACTGAAATGCTTCACCATTTCTTATCTGATATTTGGAATCTTTGGTTTGCTCATACTTAATTCTAAGGGCCTCATTCAAAACTGCTAATGTTGCATAAACCATAGGATTATCATGACCTGCAACTAAAACAAACCTATCGGCAAACCTCTTGGTTGGGTCCCTAATATCCCATCTCATAGCTCCAGAAAGAAGAGTTATTATCATTCCATGTACTTTAGAACGCGAACCGCCTGGATGGCCACTTTGACTTAGATTTAATGTTATATCAATACATTGATCAATCAAATCTTTAGTAATCTCCCAAAATTTGTAATCTTTTTCAAGTACGCTTGGTTTGTCCATTGTAAATCATCAACTCATATATGTGTTTTTGAAGTTTCTGCTTAGCTATAAAGAACTTTAAATCTCAATCTTCAACTTGCCGAGCTAAGTATCCCCTTGAAAATAAAGTTTGAACTACAGCCCATATCACAAAAAATACTAAAATGGAAAGTGCTTGACCATAAATTGTATTGTATTCTATAGAATTAGTAAAACTATATGGCAAAAAATTTCCTAAAAAGGAATGAAAGAGAAAAGCTAAAGATGTCAAAACCATAGTTAAGGCCAATGTTACAATTAAAGTGGACAAAAACCATTGTAAGACCGTTTCATATTCTCTTGAATAATGCATTATTCTTGCTAAACGACTATAACGCACATGACCATAACTCAATTCTAAATAAAGAATATAAGAACAAACAAAGGCAAGAATTGGATATATCTGATCATTAGTATTGCCAACTATACCTAAAGGCATTACTAAGATCAATAAAGCTGAAACGATTTGATTGCCGATTCTATCTAACCATATTCCTGTAATTCCTAAGGAAACAGGAATACCTATCCATAACCAGACAAATAATTGTTGTGTCACATAGTAAGGAAATGAATCATAATTCATCATTGATGCGGCAAATATCAAGATAGAGAAAATAAAAACAGATAATAGAAAATAATCATATATCTTCTTATTCATATCCAAAAACACATTGAGTGTTCCAATAAGCAAGCCAAGTAACAAACCTGCAACAATAGATTTGTTAAGTGTATCAAAGACATCTGATTGGTACAATCCTACAACTAAAGAATCTGTAGCACTAAACAACAATGAATCCTCTATTGGATTAATTAGATATGCAAAACCCAAACTAGATATTAATGAAAATGTAGCAACGGATTGCATTAAAGATAGACTATTGGTTGTTTTCATTACCTTATAACCTCCGCTAAAGAAGTTGACAACACATTTTCAGGATTCCACCGCATAGCCCTAGCACCTAATGATCTAGCTTCCGTAATCTTATTATCAAGAGATGCTGAAGCTGTGAAATATACCGTAGGGGAAATAATGCGAGAATCTCTATCAAAATCCAAAGTATCTGGTGCAATAACTGTTAACTTGAAACCACGAGCTGTAATTTCTCGAAGTGCACTTGCGCTTGTTTTATCATTCTCAAGAGTAGAAATTACCATTACTGGAGATCTAGGCGTAAAATTACGCAAATCTCCAATTATCGTATGAAGTCCTAAAGAACCTGACGCTTTTATCTCAGCAAGGTTTGTTAACAAACTATAAAGATGCCTTTCTCCAGAATCTGGAGGAATAACATTGACCGTTTCACCATAAGTGATTAAACCAACTCTATTTCTTGATCCTAAAAAGAAATTAATTAATGATGCAGCCGCACGGCATGAATAATTAAGGGGATTTTGAAGAACTGTACCAGTCCCAGTTATTTCTCTTGCATCCAAAACAATCATTATGTCTGATATATCTTCTCTCTCAAATTGATTTACCATCAACTTACGTGTTCTACCAAAAACACGCCAATTTATATTTTTAAAGTCATCTCCTGGAAAATACTCTCTTATGCCGTAGAATTCGCCACTGGTCCCAATCCTTCTGATAGGCATTGCTCCTTGATACATTTTTGGGAAATCTGTAGATAAATCAACGCCATCTATTTGTTCCATTTGAGGCAAGACAACTAAACTAGATTTAGATTCAATATCTGATTCATAATAAAATAAGAATGAAGGATTGTATATTCGTAAGCGTGGATTCCCTAACCGAAATTGGCCTCTTAACCTACAATTTAATAAATATTTAGTAATTACTAATTCGTCTCTATTCAATTTGACTATAGCATGATTTAGACCATTTCTTACTTCAACTTCAGAAGGAAGATTATCATATATTTCCAAAAAACCTACAGGTCTACCCTTGTTTTGTATGATTAAATCAACACTTACTTCACTATTCTCAAAAACTTGATCCGTATCAAAACCTCTACTAATCTTAATATCAATAGGACGTGTATTAACTAGACTATGAATTGCCACGAATCCTAAAATTGTAGTTCCTAAAAGAAATAATTGAAGATTATTGATAAAAGGTGAAAATAATACAAGAATAGTGCCAAGACCTACGTAGACAACTGCCTTACGCGTCCACATAACTAGAACTATTCCACAGTCACTGCAGGAACTTCAACAGTCATTAACAGTTCAGCTATAATCTCTTCAACCTTTACACCACGAATGCGAGCTTCAGGTTTCAGAATTACACGATGGCCAAGAACTGGAATTGCCGACCTCTTAACATCATCAGGAATAACATAATCTCGGCCTGATAAAACAGCTAAAGCTCTTGAGAGTTTAAACAAACCAAGACTTCCACGTGGACTTGAACCAACTGCAACTCTCGAATCTCTACGAGTCGACTGTACTAAAGCAACAATATAATTCATCACCTCTTTCTTAACGTAAACCTCCTCAACAGACTCATGCATCTCAACAACCTTTTCAGGTGTTGCTCTAGATTTAACTACAAAAGAATCTTTTTTACGTTCTGAACGGCCTTGTAATATGCCCGCTTCAACATCTTCATCAGGATATCCTACACTTAATTTTATCAAAAATCTGTCCATTTGGGCCTCTGGAAGTGGATACGTTCCTTCATACTCTATTGGATTTTGTGTTGCAAGGACAATGAAAGGATCGGCAAGTTTGTGGGTTGTACCCTCAATAGTTATCTGCTTTTCCTGCATAGCTTCTAACAAAGCTGCCTGTGTTTTAGGAGGAGCACGATTTATCTCATCTGCCAATAAAACATTACAAAATATAGGTCCTTTTCTAAACTTGAATTTATTTTTCTCAGGATCATAAAAATATGAACCTGTAATATCAGCTGGGAGTAAATCAGGAGTGAATTGAATTCTTTTAAATTCACAACCCAAAGAATCGGCGAGTGTATTTGACATAAGTGTTTTAGCTAAACCTGGAAAATCTTCAAAAAGAATATTGCCATTAGCTAAAACGCCAGCCATTAACATCTCTATAGTTTGTTCCTTTCCTAATACTACACTAGAAATTTCGTCACTTATCGCTTTAGCTGCCTTATTCGTCTTTTTAACAGAATTAGAACGTTTCTGTGTTATTGCATCTGCTTCAACTACGACGTTATTCAAATTACCACGTACTCAATTTTTTAGATATGCTCCTAAGGTCATTTGGCGTTATCTTGTTAGGACTACCAAGAAGCATCTTAAATTCTTCATCTAAGGCCACATTATAATGCTTAAGTAAATTAGGAAGAATAGATAACCTATCCTTTCTAGATTTGTCATCAAACTCGTAAAATTGATATTTCAAACGTAAACGCTCTAGAAAAACTTCTTGCAAAACTTTAATTCCTTTATCTAAATTATGGCCGTAAGAACGGAACGGCCTCGGCTTACGTATATCAAAAATATGAAACCACTTTTTAGGTTCTGGTTGACGCAAAGAAAGGGACATCGTTAGAATAATTACTGCAACCAGTACATTTAATCGAATAATCTGAAGAATAAGAGTATCTCCTGCAAGTAAAAAATAAAAGCCTAATGCAGCCTGAAACAAACTAGCTCCAAATGATTCCTGAGTATGTCTCGATTCATCAAATAAAATTTGACCATCTAATTCAATCATAGATTCAATTACTGCCATTACAAAGTCTGAATTTCTATCCTCATTCCACATTAGATTTATCGGTAAACTTGAATCTGCAATAAAAACTGCAGAACCAAGAGACTTTCCCTCAGAACTTAAAATACATTCTACTCCTAAAGCAAATCCTGAGATGGGTGCAGTTTCATCATCAGGTGTTATCATTCCATTATCATCTAAATCAATCCAAGAATTAGATGAAGTACTCATAAAAACATTTTTCGTCCATAAAAAATTTGGAGACCAAAGATTTAGGTATTGAGAACCTAAATCCTTTATTGCTACAGGTTCATTTAACAAAACCTCATAATATTGTTCATCAATTTTAGCTGTACTCTCGATTAAAGAAACATTGTCACGATAATTTCTATCCCAAAGTTGATGTTTAACGAATTCAATAGCAAAAAGTTCAGCAATGGTATTAGAATAATCAAAATCGCCAAAAACCAATAAATTACCTCCCTTCTCCATATATCTAACTATTATATCTAATTCAAGCTTAGTGTAAGGAGACTCCGACCCTACTATAACAAAAACTGTTGATGAAGGATTGCTAATTTCATCGAGAACTGCAGGATTTGAAAGAACCGCACTTACATTATATGATGCCTCAGGATTATTTTCCAATGCACTACGAAAATCAGAAACATCATTCCAATCATCATCATAGGCTGATAATTGAGGATCCCGTTCAACTACAATCTGCAACAATGGAAATAAAATAAGGGTACTAACTGTAACTGTAACAAACAAAATTATAACACCTGAACGGCTAGAAATTTTCATTTTATCACTCAGAATTGTTATTATTAAGATCTAAACTTTCAATTAAAGTTCGTAGCGCAGATACTGCATTAAGCCTATGATCATCGTCCAAATCCTTAGTAGTATAATCAGCCTCCTCATAAAGACCAGTTAATCTAGCTACAGAATCATGATCTAGCGACAAAGCTTCTTGTAAAGCTTGCTGGAATTCTCTAACCGTCTCAAAATGTCGACGCAGATAACCATAACCCTGAAGAACTTTACACATTTCTTTGTAAGAAAATACAATTGAATCTCTATAGTCCATATTTGATTCAAGGGCAAGAGCAGTCGATTCTAAAATCCTCTGAATCTCTCGCAAGTGACGCTCCCTGTACCATTTCCATCCAATCATAATCCCTGATGATGAAACTAATACTGCTCCAATAATTACCCAAAGTGCATAACTTGATTCTTGAACTGGAGCTCGATAGACTATAGTTGACTCAATCTCACTTGCAATATAATATTCATCACCCGTGTATACTACCTTTACATTAATAGGATTCGTTGAATTACCTGAATAAATTGAATCAAAAGTAACAGTTCCATTAGAATCCGTTATAACCATCATAGTCATACCTGTTGGCTCTAGAGATACCAAAAGTGAAGCCCCAGACACAGGTTTTCCATCAAAAGTTTGCAACTTAACTGTCCCTGAATATGGTTGATTATATTCTAAAGAACTAGGAACTTCAAGAACGATAACAGTTTGGCCCTGTATGAACAATTGAGAGGTTGTAGAATTTCTAACATACATATCATTCCCTGCAAACGTTGCCGTTAGATTATGATGTCCTAAATCAATAACTAATGGAATTCTCATATAAACCTCAAACATTCCGGTTGAATCAGTAGTACCATCTATTGGGAAGCCTGACTCAAGAACTACACGAACATCTATACCTTCTATAGGTCTATCTGCCTTATCAAAAACGTATCCTTTGATTGTAACACTACTATTTGTAACACCTTCAAAATCTTCCATAGATATTCTAGTATTATGATAAACTTGTAATTGCCATGTTGACGAAGAAGGTAGATAGAAATCTTCAGCGAGATACTGGACTGTAATTGCATTAGAACCTGCATCACTATCATAAGGAACCATATACTCATAGAAAAATGAACCATTACTTGTAGTTACTAAAGTATCAATATATTGTCCATGAAAGTAAAAATTTAGTTCAGTACTCAACGGATTACCCATGTCATCAACAATTTGACCACTAAAATTGAACGATTCTCCAACTAAAACTTCTGGAGATGAATTAATTGATATCGAAGTAGCTGCAATTACTGTAATCACTTGAACTTGAGTATTTGGTAGATAATAACCAATGCCATCATAGTTCCATATTGCATTATAAGTACCTAATCCCGTAGAGGAAGACACTGTGATATCCTTTTGAACATAACCCTCTGAATTAGTTGACAATTGATACTGCTTGTTCAAGAAAGATAAATTAACAACTTGACTAGATAGAGGAACACCAAGATCATCAACAAGATAAGCATCTAAAACAAACTCTTGAACACGTAAAACCTCTAAGGGATTAACTTGGAAAACTGTTTTGGCCAATACCTCAGAACTAACATGAATATCTGAGCTGGTATACAAATATGAACCATTGTATTGTACATTCACTTCATGAAGACCCAAAAGCGTTACAGAATCAATAAATAAATCATAATTGTATGAACCTAAATCACCAGTAGTTGTATTTCCTAAGTAAATTTCATCAAAGTATATATCTAAATTCTGACCAGAAAGGCCAGTTCCAACAGTGTCTCTTAAAACTCCAGAAACTACTGATGATGAATTTCTGAAACCACCAAGCCAATTTACTGATATTTCAGTGTCTCTCATAACTAAAACCTGGCCTGAATCTGAAGAACCTCTTAAGAAATTTTGATCATTAACTAAGGCTTTAAACGTGTGATTACCTGCAATAGTATCATAGGGCAAAACAAATTCTCCACTAAATTCTCCATTGAATGAAGTGACCGTTGTTCTTGTTATATCATTCCATAATATTTTTATTTCTCGATCAAGTGGGACACCTAAGTCATTCTCAATAAAACCTTCAAATGTAATGTTTTCACCAGCTATAACTACATCTGATAAAGATGTAATTTCAATTTCAGTATGACCCCATATAGTATAATTTGCAACGTGATTAGAAGAAAGATAGTAACCAATTTCTCCAAAATTGAGTTCAACTGGAATTATACCAACAGGATGGTCATCATCAGAACATTCCCAATCTTCTTCACAAACAAAGCTAAAGGTTCCATTAGAGTCTCCAGTTACTTTCTTTATGTATTCATCATTCCAAAAAATATTGACTTCAAGCTCCTCAACCGCTTGCCCCCTATCATCAAGAATAGTGCCATTAAACCATATAGTTTCACCTCTAACAATTTCTTGATCAGGTAAAAATATAACTGTCTCAGAAACTACTGTGAATTGAACCGTAGTTGATGCATTGTCATAATAAGGAGCTGTTGTATTATCAAAAACTGCCTGAACCGAAACCTTACCTAAAACTTGAGCATTAGGAACTAAATAATTCTTGCTAAAAGAACCTCCAAATTCAGTTGTAGAAAATCCATCTAAATCATTAACACCCCAAACAAATGTCAAATCAATACCTGATATACCAAAAGATAGTTCATCACGTGCAAATCCTGTAATCATAATGTCTGAATCCCGAAGAACTTGTTTTTCTTCAATAAATATTATTACTTTACGATGTAAATAGACACTAACCGAACTGGTATCTGATAAATTTAAACCTTGCTCTGAATAACTAAGCTTAATTTTGTGTTCACCTACCGAAAGATAAGAAGAATCCGGAGTATATACAAAATTAAAACTTCCTTCAGTAACGAAAGATTGGAGGAAAACATCGTCAAAATAAAGATCTATTACTCCTGAAAAAAGTGTTCCATTATCTAATGACAGATTACCTGCAACAGTCATATTCTCACCAGGATAGAAATGAACTTTATCTACTTGGACGTTTATCACTGATTGCTGAAAAACAACCGAATTTTGTTCACTAGAGGTTCCTGTATGCAACAAACTCCCTGTGAATGCGGCTGACCATGTTACGTTGCCTAAACTATAATCTGAAGGGAAGGCATATTCAAATGAAAAATCACCGTCCGTTTCTGTAATTAATGTAGAAATTTGAACATCAGCCAATTTCAAAATTATTTCCTCGTTAGCAAGTGGTTCTCCTAAATGATCTTGCAATTCACCCTCAAAAATAACATTAGTACCACGAGTGATTTTCAATGAATCAGAATCTAATAAAATCTCACTCTCACCCAAAACAGTGAAATCTAGATTAATCTTTTCATCAGGTAATGTAATCTCTTCGCTATCAAAGGTTACAATCACAGTATAATCTCCTGCAGCTATATCCTCTGGCACTATCAAATTAAAAGACCAGTTAACTTCGACAACTTCCATTCGAGATAACTCAATACCATTAAGAACAATTGTAATATTTCCATTGGCTATTGCAACATCAGAAACTGTTCCATTAACCCAGAAACTATTACCTACCAATTGTTCTGAAGGCGAAATTTCTGCCGTGAGATTCACCGTTGATTCTAAGATAATCAAATCTGTCTCCATAGAAGTTTCATCAAGGTAAGTAGAACCATCAAAAGAGTAACCAATGTTATAATCATCATCTGCCTCAGGTTGAGTATTGCTGTCCTCAGGAACTGTCCAACTAAATACAAAATTACCAAAATTGTCAGTTACTGCGGAACCAATCTCACATCTATATCTATTATCTCTAGTACAACGGTTTGAACTCCAATGTTTGGGATCTTCCCAAATTTCGAATTCTACCGTTTGATTAGAAGCACCTATACCACCTATATCTTCTAAGACTCCAGAAATAACCAACTCTTGTCCTTTACCTACTGATGCTGGAGCATTGACTGTCAAATTAGTATCTGAATGAACCTCTATATTCTCAGGACCATCTACGCCCAGAAATCCTTCCTTGTAGGATGCAGCATATATCTCATTTACACCAGGAATAGCCTGAAGAAATTCAGTTACATTGACATCAAAATTGCCTGAATTATCGGTTAATCCATTGCCAATTTCAAAAATTGGTTCTTCGTGATTAACATCCCACATCCCAAATCCTACTGGAAAATTTATTAATCTAGTGTTATTTTGATTCTCAACATATCCTTGAATTCTAATTATATCACCTTTGTCTACTTGATTATTTGGAGAAATGCTAGAAATAACAATAGTTACTTGCTCACCTTCCATGTCATCTATATCATCTGGCTCCATCTCATCAAAATCAAAAGTATCTCCATCCTCTTCTCCTTCATCTGGTCTATCTAGTGTATTACTACTGCCAGTCCCACCTAGGTTTATCCTTTTCCAATGGCTAGGTGAAAATGTGACATTGTCTTCAGGAACATAAACTTCTACAAAAGCATGAGCTTCATTTGAGACATACCTAGTTGGAGCCCCAAGTGCTAAAGCTGTAACAAAAAATCCAAATGAACGATGACGACAGGCACCAATTCCATTAATGCAAATAGATTGGTAAATATCCCAAGGAGGTTCTGCATCTGGAACATCCCCCTCACCTTCTATGAATGCAGAGAAATACCATGTCAAATTACCAATTATTTTTGCTAAATTAGTCTCGGGAGTACCATTTTCTGGCCAAAGCCAATACAATGGTTCGTTGGCAATTGTCCCATTATCATGTCTATATTGTAGGAAGTCTCTTACATTTTCTTTAACTTCATTTTCATTATTAATAGGTCTTTTAGCTTCTTCAGGAATATCATCTAAGGTTAAATCCTCAGAGATAGGCCTATTGAAATAAGACCCATTTGTCCCCATTCTATATCTCAGATCAATAACCGTATTTTCATTTCCTTTGATGTAATAATTATCTGCATTGTCTTTGAAAAACTGCACATCCACCCCTGATGCATTCGGATTGTAATCAATTATATCAGCATCTGGAGAAACAGATGGAATCATAGTATATTCAGATGTACTAAGAGTTATTCCCATCCAAATCCAACCCTCAAAAATATTTGAATAACCCTCGAAATTTGTTGGATATATCTCATATTTAGTTGAGTTATAATTATACATTGTATATGGATTAGAATTATCATCACCATCATAGTCCAAAGCGTCCAAAGATGTCCACCTTTTCAGTGTTCCTAAAACAGGGTCAAAAATCTCATAAATTGTTACGTTGCCATCTGTAGCTCCTGTATCTGGATTAGTTCCATCAGGTTCACCCGGATCAACCGGTGGAGGGTCCTCTCCATCTGGATCACCATCATCATCACTATCTTCATCACAAGGATTTGTTCCTTCTTCATATTCACGAAGGTTATCTGAACCATCGCCATCAGGGTCCCCAAATTTATCACCAGAATCCATGGGATCTAGGCCACATCCATCTACCACTCTATCAGAGTAAGAATCTTCCCAGCCGTCTGGCATTCCGTCTTGATCTGTATCTTTAGCATAAGGATTAGTGTCCCAATAAAATTCTAAATAATTGGCTAACAAATCATCATCACTATCTGCAGAATCATCAGTCGCATTGCGAGGATTAAATCCGTAATATACTTCCCAACCATCCCAAGCAAGGCCATCATCTGTATCCTTGTCATTTGGATTAGTATTGTTGTAATATTCTTCTAAGTTAGTATACTTCTCTTCATCAGATAATTCTCCGTCTCTATTAGCATCATAACCATCACTGTCATTGTCTTCATCTGGGTCAATATCTGCTGAAACTGGAAACGAAGCAAGCGGTGAAAATAATAAAATAAGAATCGCGAATATTGCAAGAAATTTCTCCTTATTCATTTGCACACTCACGCGTAGGACGCAATGTTTGTATAAATAAAAGTATGCCAAATATTTCTGAAGACAAAAAATTACGAATGAATATCAATTATCTGCCTCAAAACCATCAGTCATGCCATCGTCATCACTATCTTCATCCCAAGGATTAGTGTTGGCTTCTTCTTCTCTCCAATTTGGAAAATTATGCCATACTCCTTCCCAATCTTCCCAACCATCATCATCATAATCCTCAAATCCGTCTGTACCATTCAATGGATCCAATCCTGCTGTCTCATTTTCAGGCTTATTGTCATTCCAATAAATTTCCCAACCGTCTGTACAATTGTCCAAATCAGTATCAGCTCTAACAGGATTAGTTCCTCTTAGAAATTCCTCAAAATTTGTAAATTTCTCACTTGGGGACAGTTCACCATCACCATCAGAATCATACCCGTCTGAATCATTATCAAATACAGCATCAAGAGGAGAATTGGCATCTAACCCATAATATCCTTCCCAGCCATCTGGCATCCCATCTCCATCTGTATCATTATTTCGCGGATCGGTGCCATTAAGATATTCTTCATAATTAGTGAACTTTTCCCATTGTTCTATAGTGCCATTACGATTGAAATCCCAACCGTCATCATCTAAATCATCTGAAGCATCAGCAGGATCAAATGGATCTAATTCAAACATGAATTCCCAACCATCTGACATCCCATCTCCATCAGAATCTGGATTTGAAGGATCGGTGATATATCCATTCTCTCCTTCAAAACATTCTTCTCCATCTAATATAAGATCTCCATCAGTGTCTTTCAAAAGTGGATTTGAACCCGTAATATTGTCTGCACTAAAAACATTATCATCAAAACCTTCCACAAGACTATTGTCGTATTCGTAAAGATTAATCAATGAATCATTATCTGAATCAATCATGGAATCACTAGAATTGAGAGGCTGCAAGTCCCAATGTACTTCCCAACCATCTGGCATTCCATCACCATCCGTATCGCCATTAGTAGGGTCAGTCCCGTTTAAGTATTCATAAAGGTTAAAATATTTCTCAAATTCAGTAATATTATTGTTCCAATCAGAATCAAAACCATCATTATCTAAATCCTGAAAGGCATCACTTGGGTCTAAAGGATCAAGTCCATAACTTGTTTCCCAGCCATCTGGCATACCGTCTCCATCTGTATCATTACAAGTTGGATCTGTTAAATAATTAAATAATTCCTCACCATCAGATAAACCATCATCATCAGTATCGTTATCCCTAGGTAAAGTAGAAGTAATATTATCAACTTCAATGTAAGAACCTGCTAACGTATTATTATACTCAATATTATTGGTTACACCATCCTGGTCTGAATCTGCTTGAGCATCCAAAGCATTCAGTGGATTAAGTCCATATCTCCATTCCCAACCATCCCACATACCATCAAAATCAGTATCTACTATTCTAGGATCTGTATCAGCATGATATTCTAGAAGATTAATATGCTCTTCATCTCCTTCAATAGTGCCATTGAAATTAGAATCAAAACCATCAAAATCAAAATCAACAGTGGCATCGTAATCATACAACGGATTAAATCCATAATTAACTTCCCAACCGTCATAAATACCATCATTATCCGTATCATTATCATTAGGTGAAGTATTATTCAAAAATTCTTCTATATTAGTGAATAACTCTGTATTGTAAACCATGCCATCACGATTTGAATCATATCCATCATTATCTGAATCTAAATTTGCATCGCTTGCATCGGTAGGATTAAGGTCATAATATGCTTCCCAACCATCAAACATAGAATCGCCATCGGTGTCATTATTTGTGGGGTCTGTTCCATTAAGATATTCTTGCAGATTCGTGAAATGTTCATCTATAGTCAATTCTAAATTACGGTTATAATCCCAACCGTCATTATCTAAATCCTCGTTAGCGTCAGACGCTAGATTAGGGTTAAGGCCATACTTAATTTCCCAACCATCCGGCATACCATCTCCATCTGTATCATTACAAGTTGGATCTGTTAAATATGTTTCCAACTCATCATAATCACTAGCCCCATCATTATCAGTATCATTTAAATCCGGTCTAGATGATAAGATGCCATCTGTATCAGTCCAACCAGTTTCCACAAGACTATTGTTGTACTCATAAAGATTAGGTAAATCATCCTCATCTTTATCTCCAAAATTATCGGATAAATCTAATGGATTAAGTTCGAAATATACTTCCCAACCATCCGACATGGTATCTCCATCAGTATCCCATGAAAAAGGATTAGTTCCATTAAAATATTCCATGTAATTCAAGTATCTTTCTTCAAAAGAAAGTTCATTATCATAATTTTCATCCCAACCATCTGAATCTGGATCTTGCCAAGCGTCTGAATTATCAATTGGATTAAAACTACTATTAACTGTTAAGTGACTATGTGCTGATTTGCAACCATTATTATCTAAACAGTCAAACAACCAATCCGACCAATATACTTCCCAACCATCAGTCATCCAATCTGCATCAGTATCATTAACCCAAGGGCTAGTTCCTGCTAAATATTCTTCTAAATTTGTTAATTGTTCATCCGAGTCTATGGTTTTGTCTCCATTGGCATCATAACCATCATTATCATTATCCTCGTTTGCATCGATATCAGAAATAGGATTAAGATTATAGTAAATTTCCCAACCATCTGGCATACCGTCATTATCACTGTCTATACTTGTTGGATCTGTACTATTTCCAACAACCAATCTCATTTCAAATTCCATTAAATTTGTAAAATACTCCTCCTCTTCAATCAAACCATTACGATTTTTATCGTAGCCATCCATATCTGAATCTAAAGCTGCGTCTGCAGCATCAAAAGGATCTAAACCAAAATCAATCTCCCACCAATCTGGCATACCATCATTATCACTATCCTGTGTTGGAAGATTCGAATCTAATGTTGCTGAATCTGTTTCGATATGTTGTGATGATTTAAATGAAACTAAAGGAGAAAATGGCAAAGCTGCGAGAAGCATAATAACCACTGCAAGAACAACATATCGTCTGCCTCCACCTGAATTAGGATCTGCCATGGTTCACCAGTTTATCGCTGGACTATAAAGGGTTCAGTAAGCTTAAAGATATTGCAATTGGCGTGGTAATGTTGTGAGACTTTTGGCCTTAGAACCTGTTAAATAAACGTCATCTTCTATTCGAACTCCCCCTAAATTACGAATATAAACTCCAGGTTCAATCGTAAAAGTCATGCCATTTCCTAAAATAAAATCATCATTTTGTTTGATATAAGGTTCCTCGTGTATCTCAAGTCCTAAGCCATGGCCAGTTCTATGCGTAAAATATTGCCCAAAACCTAAATCCTCAATTACCTTTCTAGCCGCAGAATCAACATCCCCTGCTTTTACTCCAACTTTTGCCGACTCTCTTGCAGATTTATTTGCAGATTTGACTGCCTCATACGCCTTTATTAGTTTAGAATCTATATTTTTGCCAAGTGCAAATGTCCTTGTTATGTCTGAGAAATAACCTTTGTAATTAGCTCCCCAGTCAATAATTATCAATTCATTTTCCTTAAACTCCTTATCTCCTGGAAAATGATGAGGATTTGCTGCATTAACGCCTGAAGCTACAATTGGTGTAAAAGGAAGCTCAGATAATGAACCATTGCGCAATAATTGTATAACCAATTCAGAAGCAAATGCCTTTTCAGTTACACCTGGTTTTATTTTGTCTAAAATTGACATCAAGGACATTTCAGCAATCTTTACAGCTTCTGCCATAAACCCAAGTTCTGTAACAGATTTAGACATTCTCAGAGTAGCAAACAAATCAGTTGCATCACAAATATCTAATGAGATGTTTTTTGAATTTATCATTTCCAATTCTATATGGCGAATTAGACGAGTTTCGACACCTAACTTCTTAATCTTATGATTAAATTTGTTAAAGGCGGATTCGTAACCTTCTTTGTCATTATAAGTTATAAAATCAAAATCAGATATTTTAGATTTTTCTAATTCAGGTAAAATAAAAGTTGCACCTTTTTTTTCTATAAAGAGAACTACTGGCCTCTCACTTAAATGAAATTTAGAACCTGTGAGATATTCCATATTAGGTCCTGGGACGATAGCCAAACCATCAATAGAATGCAAGGCCATCAATTCTCTAATTTTTTCCAAGTTCCTCATACTGCCCTATAGACCCTCTCTCTTATTATACGTCCCCAATAACGTAATTGTGGATTTAGATACCTTTAACAAACTAATTGAAGAATTTGGAAATTATCCTGGTTATGGCGTACATACTGGAGTGGATAAGGTAGCTGAAAAGCTAAAACAACCCTATGATGCAACTAGAGCAATCAGATCACAATATCTACAGCGAAAATCAATTAGAAATCATTACAAAGTTAAAGACAAGGCTGGATTCTACTTCAAGGAATGGAAAGGAGGAAAGACAATAGGAGAGATTGCCTTGGATGTTGATTTCCCACCCGTTCTACTAGCAAATTTTCTAATGCTAAAGATGAGATATTCTAAAAAAAGAACTAAAGAAATAATGAAGAATACGAACCTAGTAAAGAGCAATAAACGCTTGAAAGATGAATTAGATGAAATTTTAGGTAGAGATGAATTGTATACTCCTTTTTCCCATGACAAACAATCTGCAGAAGGCAATAGGCGTGAAGATAAAATTGGTGAATGGCTAAACGAAAAAGAAATAGAATATTTCACTGAAAATGATTTGAGGGCAGGAACTGTTGAAGGGAAAACGCCTGATTTCTTGCTTCTAAAACCAATGACATGGCATGGTGATGAATATAATTGGATTGAGTCCAAAGCGAGCTTTGGTGACGAGTATATTCATCGTAAGAACCACCGAGGACAAGTATCAAAATATGTTGAACTATATGGGCAAGGAGTCCTAGTTTATTGGTATGGATATCTTGATAACCTTAAGTCGAGAGGATATACTATAGTCGATAGACACGAGATGGGATTAGAATAATTATTTCTTTTT
>CAZWJS010000024.1:0-21199 GCA_964634895.1 uncultured archaeon
ACAAAACTTTCAAATGAGAATGTATGAAATTATAGGAGAATTAGGAGAGCACGGGTTCGATTCGGCCTTGTTCTCTGAAATCCAAGATTTTCAGAAGACTATTGCATTAATCCCAACATCTGTAAAAGAAACAGGAGAAGGAGTACCCGAGCTCTTCATGATTCTAATGGGTCTAGCACAACGATATCTTCGAGGAAATTTATTGTTAGATGAAGGCTCATCTGAAGGAACAGTTATCGAGATTAAAGAAGAAAAAGGCCTAGGAAAAACATTAGGAGTAATAATTTACAATGGAATATTGAAAGCTTCAGATACATTGATTATTGGTGCCCAACCTGAACCGATAGTTACGCGAGTAAGATCATTATTGAGACCTAAGGCATTGGATGAGATAAGAGATCCAAGACAACAATTTGATAATGTAAAAGTGGTTGGTGCAGCAGCAGGATTGAAAGTTGTAGCGCCAGACATAGAAGGAGTAGTGTCCGGAGCTCCATTTTACAGTGCTTCGAATGAAGATGAAATCGATGAAGCCTTAGACAAACTTACAGATTCAATGAAATCAAATGTAAAATGTACTGACGAAGGCGTCGTCATTCGCGCCGATGCCATTGGTTCCTTGGAAGCCCTAGCTTATGAATTGTCTGCTGTAAATATTCCAATTGTAAAAGCTTCAGTTGGTGATGTTTCAAGGCGAGATGTTGTGACGGCTACCCCTTCAGATGAAGAATATCGAGCAATTCTTGCATTTAATGTAAAAATACATCCAGATGCAAAAGAAGAATTACATGAAACAGGAGTAAAGCTTTTCGAATCTGATATAGTTTATAGACTACTAGAAAATTATCAAGAATGGCAAGGAGAAATAAAAGATAAACAAGCACAACACTTGAGGGAAGATTTTGCACACCCAGGGAAATTTGAGATTCTAGAGGGCCATACTTTTAGAACTAGAGATCCAGCTGTCGTTGGAGTGCGTGTTTTAGGGGGACGAATTGCCCTTAATCAGGCAGTTCTGAGGAATGATAATTCAGTAGTCGGGCATATCCAATCACTTCGTTCGGGGGAGCAAGTTCTGAAAGAAGCTTTACAAGGTGAAGAAGTCGCAATTGCCATCAATAACGTTACAGTTGGCCGTCAAATATCAGAAGGAGACGTACTGTATATTGAGATGGATGAAAGAGCAATCCTCACAATAAGAGAAGCAGGCGTAAAACTAGATCCAATCGAAGAAGACATAATTTCTGAAATGCAGAAGATTAAGAAAAACGATCAACCATTTTGGGCTAGATAGTAGAATTCTCATTATCCTCTAGTGTTAAATATATACCATCCAAGTCCTTTCCAATGCGTATTGCCTTCCTTTCAGGGTATGACTTGCTACAACCAAAGTTAGATAGGCGTATTTTCATTGAAGCAAAATCCTGCCAGAACCATGGACATGAAGTGGAAGTAATTTGTTGGGCTCGCCGTCAAAATAAAAAAGAATCCAAAGGCGAATATGAAGGCATAAATATCTATAGAATATATCAAGAATTAGGTCCCAAGTCGAGTTCATTTCTATTTAAAACTCCAAAATTCTTTAAGTTGATGAAACAGATGCTTAGGAGGCTTGAAGCATTCAAACCAGATGCAGTCGTGGCAGTCGATTTAGAAATGCTTCCTGTGGCAACCATGGGTAAATTATTTTATAACTATAAATTAATTTACGATTGCCACGAAGATTGGCCTTCTATGGAATCACAATCTAGTCAATATCTGGGTTATTTCACAAAATTACTGGAAAAATCATTACTTCCTTTTGTTGATTCAGTCATAACAGTCTGCGAAACGTTACAGAAGCGTTTTCTCAAAGTTGGAAAAGACAGCCATCTCTTGATGACTGCAAGAACAAAAAAAGAGACGTCCGAATTAACTTTTCTCCCTCGTTCGGAAGTACGCAAAAATCTTGGTTTTAGAGATGAAGAAATCTTAGTTGGTTTTCTTGGTAATTTAAACAATAAAAATCTGGAAATGATTCTAGAGGCCTTCTTATATGTTCAAAAAACATTTCCAAAATCAAAGTTAAGGCTCTTAATCTTGGGCAGTCCAGATACAGTATTAAATTCTCTGTCTGAGAAAGCAACAAAAATAAAGATATCTGATTGGATAAAGTTTCATTCAGTAGTTCCTTACAATGAAGTTCACAATTATATTCGTGCTCTGGACTTAGGAATTACACAATACAATGAGGTTCCATGGGCGCCTCTAGCTTTACCTCAGAAAATAATTGATTATTTCGCCATGGGTGTTCCTGTTTTGACTAGAGATTTTTATGAACGCGCTCGTTTGGTTCGGAAATCTAAAGCAGGATTGATTTTTAAGGGAGGCAATCCCAAGAATGTCGGAAATGCAATGCTTGGTCTAGAAGCCTCCAATTTACTTCCAAAATTGCGTTCTCGGGCAAAAAACTTTTTTCTAGAAGAATTATGCTGGGAAGAACAGGAAACCAAATTAATTTCTTTATTAAACAATATAATCAAACAAAGCAACTAACAACCTATGATTACTGTCCTCTAGTGTTAAATATATACCATGGATTCCTAATTTATGAAGATTTTAGTCGCCGGCTGTGAACGTTCTGGGACAAAGATGTTGGCTAGGAAACTAGGAGAAGAACACCAAGTTGAATTTTCTTTAGAGAACAAACATACAATTTCTTCGTTTAGATACTATCAAGAATTACAAAAATGGAACAAGTATTTGTCAGCACCAGTTCCTACTATTCACACTAAGGATTATGAAAAGCATTCTCTCAATCAAGAAGTAAATATAGATTTTTTGGAATGGGTAAAACAAACCTTTCCAGAGGTTAAGATTTATTACATAATAAGAGATGGACGAAATGTAGTTAGTAGCATCATAAACAAAGTTTGGGGCCATAGCCAGACAATCTCGGAATACAAAATAAATCTCGAAGAAGCTTGTTCTCAATGGAACGAAGTTATTGAGAAAACTTGGGAATGGGCCCAGGAGAATTGTGAAATTGTAAAATACGAAGATGAATCAAATATTGTTTCAAATCCCTTAACCGAAGAAGAATTAGCACTAGCGACCCCTCTTATTGAGGCGACTTTACAGAAAACAGGATATATCTGAAAGTAATTTACGCATTACCAAAATCATTCGTTATTTTTAAGTAAATTGTTGTAAATCTCTAAAAGTTTTTCTTCTTGAAGTTCCCAGGCATAGTTCATTTCAAAGGCTTTGAATCCATTTAATCCCATTTTATTCCTTAATTCCTTGTCATCAGCTAATTTAGAAAGAGAAGTCGCCCAGTCATCTGAGACAATTCCACATCTATATCTTTCAACAATTCTCTTCCGTGCATTGTATGGTTCCACAACCACAGGAATTTTGTATGCCATTGCATTCAATAATTTTTCCGGAACAACATTATCTCTAAGCGGTTCAGGATGATATGGCCCAACCATCAAAACATCACAAGCCGTGTAACATTCGTTCATCATGCTATATGGCAAAGGGCCTGTAAATTTTGCATTTGCTCCCTTTTCTTTAGAGATTTCTTCCAATTCTCCTATCATTTCAGCATATCCTTTTTGATTCTCAAGAGGCCCTCCAACAATCAATAGGCTTACAGCATTTATTCGAGCTCCAGCCTCTATTATGCCTTCTAAAATATCCCTTTTGAGAGTTCCGATGTAGCCTGCTACAACTCCATCTAGACCAAATCGATGGTTTTCCACAGGTTTTTTTATTGCATTTATCGCTTCAGAATTAAAAAGGACAGTTGATTTTTCTATATCTATTGCTAGTTCATCAGATGGTGCGATCACTGCATCTACTTTATCAATAAGAGACTTTTGCTTTTTTGCATAATGTCTTCTTAAGAACCAGTTCTGAGACATTTTCAATACAGGCCAATTTTCATCCATGTCAAAAATCAATTTTGTATTGTTAGATTTAACCGCTGAGGCTGCTGCATTTAGGGTTTCTAAGTCATGAGCATGAATAACGTCAGGACTGTATTCCTCAACTTTTTTTGTGAGTTGCTTCATTGCATTCTTGATAGCTCTTCTTTCAGAAAAGAAACCATCAGAAACATCCTGAAATATCCTAACAATTTTTATCCTATCTTTTTCCACTTCCCATTGAGTTTCATATTTATCTAATCCGCGCGCCCAACAGAAAGCAGTGACCTCATAATCAGAATTTATCAGAGTCTTAGCTTCACGTAGTAATCTATGGTCTTCTTTTAAAGAAAGCAAATCCTGAGATAAAATAATTGCAACTTTTTTCATATTAATTGATCCAATCTAAACTTAATTGTTTCAAATCCTTCAGCAAACGTTGTTGAAAGTTGCACCCCTCGCATTTTGACTACAGACTCAAGAAATTTCTTATTAAAATAAGGATGCTTCATTTGTGTCTTGTAACATTCTAAAGCAGTAATCTTCTTTTTTACATGCCTTTTTTCTAATGGAATGAAACAATTAAGAGACACAGTCAAATTATTCCAAGGAAGTTCATAACCGAGTAAAGTGCATTTTCGAAATATCCGCTTAGCTTCAGTAGTCACTACACCATGATCTTGGTGAATATCAGTTGTTGTCGGTGTAAAAACAAGATTGTAATCTTCTTTACGAGAATGGTTGTACAATACCTGCAATACCTCTTGCCGATCTCTTGGGAAGTAACGAGTATTGAAGTCTAGAATCTCGTATGACATTCCGAGAACTTTAGCTGAATTAGTAGCCTCATTTACTAATTGAGGATAACGAGTTTTGACTGCACTAAAATAAATTACATGAACTTTCCAACCCTCTTCAATAAGTTTAGCAATAGTACCTCCACAACCAAGTTCAGCGTCATCTGTATGCGGACTTAGAACTAGAGCTTTTTTCTGTTTTTTATCAGTTATTTTTGCTCTTACCGTTTCTCTAAGTATTTCACTAATATTTCGACTTTCTTTCTTAGCTTTAGATTTTAGATACTTCCAATCATTTGCAAATTCTTCTGTTATAGTGAACAGGTATTGTTCAGGTTTTTTTCCTTCTTTCCAGGCCATAAGTTATATAGCTTCAAGTATGGGGTTATATAACCCTTCCTTTAAGTGTAATTGTGGTCGAAGTAAAGATTGCCAATTTTGAAGGAGTGTATGAGCCAGCTGAAGATTCGTATTTATTCATTAATAGAATTCCTGAGATAAAAGGCAGTGTTTTGGAGATAGGTTGCGGAACTGGAATAATAGGAATAAGTCTAGCAATTAGAGGTTGTGAAGTTACGGCCGTTGATCTCAATCCAGACGCAGTCGAAGCCACTAGATTCAATTCCAAAATAAATAAGGTACAGCTAGAAATTCTTGAGGGAAATATGTTTTCCCCTATCAAAAATAGAACTTTTGATTCAATAGTCTGCAATCCACCTTATCTTCCGCCTTTAGATGAATCTTACAATGACCCTAAATTAGCTTTGGCTGTTGAAGGAGGCCCGACCGGTTCAGAGTTTACTTTAGAGCTGCTTAAACACGCTGTAAACTACCTTAATCCCAACGGTTCTGTCTATCTTTTACTCTCTAGCAAAATGAAAGAGTTAGATTTAGATTGGAATAAAGAGATACTGTATGAGGAAAAGCATTTCTTCGAAGAGTTAAGCCTTGTTAGATTTTGGCGCAGTTGAAATTAATGTAGATAATTTCAGCAATCTCATTAATATTTGTCCAAATGGTAATGATAGTGCAGAATATACCAAAATCCAGTGAGGTAAAAACCATAAACTATCAATCAAACTATAGTTAGGTTCCCATGGTAAAGACAGTATTTTTAAATCCATATTCTCAACAAAAATTCTTAACCACATAATTACAGGTATAGCAACCATCATTGTGAATATCATAGGCCTCATTTGGTTTGACATTAGTTCACTTTGCAATATCATAATTTGAGGTTGCATTGCCATTAATTTTCTCATTCTAGCTTCATTACCAGCTCTTCTAGCATCCCCCATCTCTTTGTTATATGCTGCCATTTTATTTTGTAGTTCTGCCATTCTTGTCCAATCAATCAAAACATGTCTAATAATTGTGGTTAAAGAAATCATTGTAATCCCAGCAAGTAAAAAAGTTAAGGCAGGATATTGGTGTTCAAAGCCAATTCGTGGCTCTAAAATACTTCCTGCAAAAAGTCCCATCCCATCTCTTATATCTTCATTCATGATAATATAAAGCATAAACAACATGGTTAGCAACATACCTCCCATTGGAGGAGGTTGAATGGGTTCTTCAGAATTCTGTTGTTCTTCACTCATTTTCCCAGAATTTTCCTAAATTGTTCAACAGCAATATCAACCAGATTATCATGATTCTTTACAATTGCTACAGTTGAACCAGTTATAACTGCAGCTACAGCAGCATATTCACGATTCACACTTTGATGTAGACCAATGTCATCATTGTCCCTTGCACGACTCGCATCTTTGTTTCTCCTACCTTTTATCTCCTCTGGAGTAGCTTCTACAAGAACGATAATATCTGGATTTAGCGCTTTCACAGTCCATTCAGGGAGTCCAGGCATGTATCCGGCAGAAGTCAAGATAGAAGCATGAGTATCAACAACAACATCTCCCATTTTGGATATTTTTTCACCGGCTTGTTTTTGTAAGCGCTGTTGATCATTAAGTGCTAACTTACGCATACCATCTCTATCCGAAACGCCTTCTTTCTGGGCCTCTTCAAACATAGTCGTTCCAAAATTCACTATTTTGTATCCATATTCTTTAGCAATACCCATAACAGTACTCTTCCCAACCCCAGGAACTCCGGTGACTACAACGACACTCATCTTCTCAACCCAATCTGTTGGGTTTTTTGAGGCTTTCTGGTAAATTTGAAAATTTAGCAGGACAACCTTTTGCTAAAGTCCATGCAGGAACATCTCTAGTTACAATAGCTCCTCCTGCAATAAATGCACCTTCGCCCACAGTAATTCCAGGCATAAGAGTAGCATTAGATCCAACAGTAACATCATCTTTCAGAGTAATAATTTCTAAATGGTATTCTGTTCTAAGTGGCGTTTTGTCGTTTGTAAGTGAAGCATTAGGTCCCAAAAAAACACGATTTCCTATTTTACTTCCAGTAGGTATATAGGCTCCTGTCTGAAAGCTACAGTTGTTTCCAATATTACAATTATTATCAATTACAACATTTGTTCCAATCAAACAACCATCTCCAATGGTGGTATGTTCACGAATTAGAAAATTATGCCCCGTTCTAGTATTATTGCCAATTTTCGCCGTAGAATATATGGCTCCAGGTCGAATTTGACAATTATCTCCGATTTCACATCCTTTTATTTTTTCAGGTTTATCTTCCAAAAATTCAAGTTCTTCTTTGTGAGGATAACCAATCAATGCATTAGAATCAATAAAGCAAGATGTTCCTATTTTGGATTTACCGAAAATAGGCATTAATCCTCGCCAAAGAAACTTCGTAGAACAGGATGCATTTCCATCATCTGCTCTTTTCCAATTTGTTCATACATTCTAATCATGATACCAACAGTGAGTAGAACGCCAGTACCGGACGACTGTCCAACAGTTCCTATCATGTCAGCTCCAGCAGCTAAAAATCCTACCATTGCACCACTAAACACAGTAACAGTAGGAATATATCTTTCTAGAACCTTTTCTACAATTCGAGGATCTCTCCGGAATCCAGGAATTTGCATTCCCGACCCTTGTATTTGTTTTGCTACAGCATCTGGACCCATATTGGTAGTCTCAATCCAAAATTTAGCAAAAACAATAGACCCTAGTACCATAATCCCCATATAGATAATAATGTGGGCAACCAATTGCCACGGTTCATGATCACCAATGTATCCGCCATATTTTTCAGGACTTACTAACGGTAAGAACCAGTCTTGAAGCCCAGCTAGACGATTGACGTAATATGCTAATCCCATAGTCGGTACTGGATTACTCCCATCTGTAGTGTCAAATGCACCAAGTTTCCAGTTGCGCCCTAGAACAGGCCATGTGGACATAGAAGGATGCGACCAAAATAAGAGAGCAAACATGTTAACATTTGCTAACAACGCAGCCATCAAGATTACAGGAATGTTACTTGCATAAATAAGTCTAATTGGGTATCTTCCTCTAGCGCCTCTTACTTTACCATGAGCCAAAGGAAGTTCAATTCTTGAGGATTCAACATATACGACTATCAAGAATACAATAAATGTCCCAATTAAGGCAATCAAAGGGTTCGGTGGCGCAAGAAGAATGGCTTCATATCCACCATTACTCAAATCTGATGTAGAAGAATTCTTTAGATACCACAAAATCATTGGGAAAGTTCCAGAAGGCGTTTCACTTCCACTGCCTGGCGCAGGTTCCCAGTTTAGAGTTCCTGTGAAAATTGCTTGAGAAACACCTGCAGCAATAAATAATGAAATACCTGAGCCGATACCCCATTTAGAAACACTCTCATCCATAAGAAAAACAAGGTAAGAACCAATAGCTAGTTGCGTAATAATGGTCATTCTAGCCCAAGTTAATCCAACATCATTTACAATTGCAGTGCTGGGTTCTAAAAATCCGAAAACCTGTGGCACAGATTCTACAATAATCATTACAATAACCAATACCTTTTGCGTTCCTTGATAAATTTCTTTATCACGAGCGTCTTGTAAATTTAAATTAATAATTTTTGCACCAGTAAATAATTGCATAATGATACTTCCAGTAACAATAGGCCCTATCCCTAAATGCATTAGACTGCCGCTCGCTCCAGCAAGTATGGCTCTGTATTGACTGAACAAATCAATTGTTTCTCCTCCCAATCCGTAAATAGCAACATTAGTCATTGCAAAATAAATTATAAGAATCGTCAACGTCCAAGTCATTTTAGTCCTGAAATGAACGTGCCCATCTGGTTTTTTGACAGTAGGCATTCTGCCAATTATTGGTTTTAAACCATGTAATTTAGACCCCTCTCCAGAATACGAAGCCCCCATGTAAACGAGCCAGGTGATTCCGATTATCCCTATACCCATTAAAGTCGCAGCTTCAGTTTCAGGATCCTTCCAATTATACCAAAGAGCATAAAGTAGAATCATGAATAAGCATGGCCCAATAGCCTGTGTAGGATTTCTAGGTATATTTTCTTCAGCCATTGATAATCTCTCCACCAGCCGTTTTAATTTTTTCTATGGCTTTTGCAGAGGCAGAACTTATAGTCAATTTATAGGCTTGACTAGGAATTCCAGTACCAAGTAATTTATCAAATCCCATTTCTTTCAAATTGATAGAAATTACTTTTCCTTTCTTTGTTGCAAATCCTTCATTTACCCATAAAGATGAATTCTCCTCAATATTTTTTAGATTTATTGGATTATTAGCACTAACAACGGATTGAGGTCTTTTAAATCCATGAGCACCCCATACGCGTCCTACACGTTCATACATGATACGTTTAGTTTTGTGGCAACCAGCGTTTCCACGACCTCCACGTAGACCTGCCCCTCTACCTTTTTTATGCCCTCGTCCACGAGTTCGGCTACTAGTCATCAGTGCTTTACGTCTCGGCATACTGCATCCTCCTAATCAATTGATTTATTTTTTCACCCCTATATCCCAATGCTCCACCTTCCTTGAAACTTCTTTTTATTCCTTCATATCCTTTACGAGGAGGATGAAGCCTAAAAAGAGGTTTTAACGCAGGGACATCACGCATTACAATTTTTCCTTCAGCTAAACCTTTGGATAAGGCTTTGATAGTTTTGAATTTTGAATTTTTCAAGTCTGCTTTTTCAAAGGAACGATTACCATCACTCTTTCCGGAAGTCTGTAACATAAGTTCGGCAGTTTCAGCATTTATTTCTCCCCAAGTTACATAATCCTTAATGATATTCAACATTCCTTTGTACGTTTCATTTTCAGGAATAATAATACAATGATTAACTCGATTTAATCTCATGAGTTTCATTGTTTCTTTAATCTTTGGTTTAACATTAACAGAGCCTCTAACTCTCACTACAGCCCAACTCATTCTTGCTTCACTCCCTTAATCATATTATGAAAATCTTCTTGCCCAGGTAGCAATTTTGTGGTAGATGTCATACTTAATGCTTTGAACATTGCGCTTGCAAAGTTGTAGATTGTTTGAGTTTGTCCTTTCGTAAAGGACCATGCATCTTCAACTCCAGCAAGCCTAAGCATAATCTGTCCAACTTGGTTTGTAACTAAGCCGACACCAGGAGGAGCAGGTTTGATAGTAACACGAGTTGATCCTGTCCTTCCAGATACTTCAAATGGTAGAGAATTAGGCACTGCAGTTGAACATTCCCAAGAACCGCTACCTCTTCGAATTTCAATAATATTTAATTTTGCACGATCAAGTGCTTTAGTTATAGTAGGCCGAACCAATTTACCAGAAACTCTGCCTAGCCCCACAATTCCATTTCCATTTCCAACAATTGTAGTTACCGCAAAGCGAACTCTTCTTCCAGAATCAGACATTCTCTGGACCATATGAATATCTATAACTTCTTCCTTCAAATCAGGAATGAGCAAGTCAACAATAGGAGGTTCACGCAGAGGCAATCCACTTGCCAATGCTTCTTCCACAGTTGTGATTTCACCAGAAACTACTTTGCGCCCCAATTCAGTTTTAGCAGTCCATTTTGATATTCTTTCCTCAGCAGCTCTTCTTCTCTGTTCAGTTGGGGTTAATGGAGCTCCTCTAGGTGGCCTTCCACCTTTTTGGTCAGATTTATTTCCGCCAGAGTTTTTCTTCTCTCTTGGTCCTTCACTCATTTCTTAAGCCCCTCTATTTTTTTTGTTACTTTTTCTATCTCTTTAGACATATTTTCTGAGATATGCTTTCCAGAAATCCGCTCCTCATCAGGATATAAATTTTCAGAATGTGGTACGTCTAGTCCACCATCTACTAGCCCCTTGAGCGTTGCGAAAGCTCTGCCCCCTGCAGTTGGCGTTATCCTACCTATGTCCAAAACAGCTGAAGAGATTCCTGCTTTTACGGCTCTTTTTGCAGCTAGCATACCAGACAGATATGATGCAGGAACACTAGTCTTTGAACTTTTCCAACCCATACTAGCTAAATCACTTGATGTAGCTGATACCAATACATTATCACCATTCATTGAAAAATCAGTTATTTGGACCATAATCTTTGAGTTAGTAAAACGAACCACAGCTCTTGGAACTCCCGACTTCAATAGAGCTAAACGTTTCCTGTAATTAGTAATTCCTTTCCTTCTTCTTGAAAAGTGCATTCTCTTTGGCATTATTTCTTTCCTCCTAATTTAACTCCATCAATTTCCATGTTGTATCTTAGATGATTTCTAGAATTGTAAACGCCACCCTTTATTCGGCGATAATATCTTCTGTATTGAGTTGCATCGATAATGCCCTCTTCCTTAATAGAAGTCAATTCTTTGCGGAGAGCTCTAACTTTTGTCATCCAAGCTTCTTTCTTTGGAGTTCTAGCCCCCCCGTGTCCCTTTCTTGAACCATGGCCGCGTCTTCGTCCCTTTGTCTTTTGGAAAGCATTTGCTTTTGCCCGGCCCCTAGAGATACCTTTCTTTTGGTGTTTTCTTATGAAACGTTGCACAATCAATAGTCTAACATCTTCTCTTGTTACTGCCTCTGAAATTCTTTCTTGAACTTCAGGCCTATCATCAATCCAAACTCTATTAACTCCACACTTCAATACAGTAGAGGCAACACGCCTTTGATACGATAGATTCATAGATCCCTCCTGTTGAGAACGCGAATCTTCAAATCATCGGCCTTTTTTACAATAACTTCTCTTTTCTTATCACCAACAGTACTTGAGATGCGAATTGCCTGAGTTTCAGGATTCACATTATCAACATCTTTTGGATTATTAACTAAAACTTCTTCAAAACCAGATGGATGTAATCCTCTTACACTAGTAGGCCCTCTGAACCCAACTTGAGCTACAGGTATACGATACTTGAAATGTCTACGCATTTTAGAGTGAATTCCTCTAGGTCTGCGCCATTTTTCACCAAGACGTTTGTATCTAAACCAATTTTGGCGCCTGAACGCAGGTCTCTTGTGAGCCATACGATTTCTCTTGGACAAATCATTCTTGGTTTTATCATCCAATACGGGCTTTTGTCTTGGTTTATATTCATCTTCACTCATTGAGCAGCTCCCTTGGATATCAGATAAATTCCATCTTGGAAAACACGTGTATCTCTTCCTTTTACGACGGTTGCCTTTTCTAAATTCCCTGCAGTTTGCCCTACAGCTTCGATATCATTCCCTTCGATAGTTACAATATCGCCTTTAACTTTAACAGTCGTACTTCCACAAATTGCAGAAGTTCTTGTATCTTTTTCACCTAAAAAGTTATCAATAGTAACTACATTTCCTTTTACTGCAATTTTCATAGGAAAGTGAGCAAAAACAATTTTCATTTCATATAAGAATCCTTGATTTACACCTTTGACCATGTTTGCTAAGTGAGCCTTCCATGTCCCAATCAATGCTTTTTCTTTTCTTTTCAAATTTTTACCGACAATGTTTATTTTATCTTCCTTATGGCCGACTTTAATCTTTGAATGTTCAAAATGGCGAGTTAATTCTCCACGAGGGCCCGAGACTTTAATCTGCGAACTTCCACTATCTATGTTAACACCTTCAGGCATTTCTATTTCGTGAGTTAATTTTTTAATTAACATTAGTAAACATAAGCTAACAGCTTTCCTCCAGTTGATGCTTCTCTAGCTTGATCATTGTTCATTACACCATAAGGTGTTGTTAGAATTAAAATACCAAAATCTTTTGCAGGCAAGTATCGAGCTTCATGCCTTTCCATATCTTTTAGTTTAACAGAAAATCGAGGTTTAATTGCACCACAGCTATTGATTCTGCCATTTAGGGAAATACTGTATTCGCCACCCTTGCCATTATCACTAAATTCGTAATTATTTAGATATCCTTTTTCAGTCAATAATTTCAAAATATTCCCAATTAATTTAGATGCAGGAACGACAGCCGAAGTTTTACCAATAAGATCGGCGTTTTTGATTGTAACAAGCACATCTGATAGTATGTCGTGTCTCATTTTAACTAACCTCAATCATATTTTTTGAATCCTAATTCTGTAGCTCTGTCTCTGAAACATTGCCTACACAGATTTAGTCCATAACGGCGTACAAGTCCGCGCTTTCTATCGCATAAAACACATCCTTCTATGCGACCACGATAAATTTCTCTTTCTTTAATTTTCACATCTTCTATATTCATATTGTGAACACCTCCAGAGCAAATTTTTTCTTCATGAATTCTTGGCATTCCTCAGCAGAAATTCTGTGATTTTTACCAATTTTATTACTTTTAATTTTTCTTCTAGCAACTCTGAACCCAGCCCTTTCAAATGCAATTGCTATATCTAAGCCAAATATTCCAATATCAGGATCATAGCTTTCGTTTTTGTAACCTGTGTAATCAGGAATTCCAAAACTTACACCTCCTGTTTTTGAGAAACAATAAGCAGGCAAACGATTTTCTCTAACCCATAGAGAATCTTTGATTATTTTGTCAGCAGCTTTACCTCTCAATGTAACTTTACATCCAATAGGCATACCAAGACGAATCCCAAGGTCTCTGTTAGTTGATCGAGATAAAGTTCGCGTTGGTTTGGATCCACTAATTTTTTGAAGAACTGATTCAGCTTTGGCTAATCTTTCCCCCGCTTCCCCTACTCCTATATTTAGGACAACTTTAGAGATTTTTAACTCGCGCATTACATTCATATCTTAACCTCCGGTAAAGCAATCATAGATTTTTTGTTTCCAACAATAAAAGAATATGGTTTGATTGTTTGGAAATCATCATACATCACTAGATTTGGTTTTGGACTTCGAGTAACTTCATGTCCTTTGATTTTAGCAATAGACCCAACATGACTTCCTCCTATAATCAATGATTGTGCACCATCTTTGAATTCTAAAACAGACTTTACTTTACGGCTAGGTAAATTTATTTGCAAGACGTCACCAGTTTTAATTTTCTTTTCATATAGTAAATTTGTTCCATCATGTAAATTTAATTGAACTTTACCGCCTTTAACAATGGTTTTGTTTTCAACACGTAATAATTTCCATTTTGCTTCAGTAGCTTTGATTGGTACAAATTCAATCCTTCCATGTTTATCTAGCATAGCTCTGAAATGCATTTTAATCAAAGGAAGTGAAATAACATCCATAAGTCCAACTGGCGTCTTTGGTGTGCGAACAACCCGTTGATCAATCATCACATTTCCATCTGTGAGAATTATTCTTGCTTCTCGTTTATTATCACATACCTTGAGGTAATCGCGTAAGATGGTCGAGATAGGGATAGCCCCTTCTAGAGAATGCTTTCCTGGCATTGGTTTAGTAGTCCACTTGCGTTCTTTTCTAGAAATATTCCAAGAACGAGGAGCTACTAATCTTTTCAAATGCCCGCTACTCATTTTTTATCACCTTCTAATCTTTCAATAAGTTCAGCCTTTTTTCCACTGACAGGAAGACCTTTGTCCTTCAAAACACCTTTTAATTCAGCAACAGTCATGCTGGAATAGTCATTTTCTTTTTCTTCAGTTTCTTCATCACCAGTTTTTTCTTCTTCATCAGTTTCAGTTTCTTCATTATCTTCTTCTTCAATAGGGCCTAAAGTTTCCGTTTCATATTCATCTTCGGCAGCTTCAAAGTCGGAAACAACTTCATCAGTCCATTCAATAGACTCGTTGACGCGAGTTAGTAATTTTCTTCTTCGAATATCCGCCCAATCAGGATTGATTATTACAACGTTAGACGGATCTATAGGCCTTTGAAGTTCAGTTCCGTCTGATTTAAAGTAAGTAAATCCTTCAACATAAATTTTTCTGGCCTTCCTATCAACTTTAGCAACTTTTGTAGCAGATTTTGATTTTCCTTCACCTCTAACAATGAGTACACGATCACCTTTTCTTACAGACATCGCTCTTGGATACATGAATCCTCTTGCTAATTGACGTTCACGGAGGCCTCTATCAATTGGTGCAGACATTTCACGATGTCTGCGATGATAAGGTGCAGTATATCGTGCGAGTCTCTGTTTTCGTGGTTGTGTTGAACTCATATTATTCTCATACTATTGTTGTTGCGGCAGCAGCAATTCGCGGCCATCTCTCTGCAGCTTCTCTAGATACAGGGCCCTTGATTCCAGAACCTTTTGTTTCTCCTTGCTCATTTGTCAAAACTGCAGCATTATCTTCAAACTGAACCATAGTTCCATCAGCTCTTCGATAAGGTCTACGACATCTAACAATAACTGCTCGCACCAGTTGGCGACGCATCTCAGGATTTCCTTTTTTCACAGAAGCTACAACCATATCACCAACTCCTGCGGCAGGCGATCTGCGGTGCACTCCTTTGTAATTTAGAACTGTAACAATTTCTACAATTTTGGCTCCACTGTTATCTACACATTCAATTCTTGCACCCTGTGGCAATCCTCTCATTTGTCTACCTGGAATTGCTCTCATGGATCTCTCCTTTCGATAACAACGAATGATTTTGTCTTTGATAATGGCCTACATTCCATAATAGTTACATTATCACCCTCGCCAGCTCCAACACTTGCAGGGCTGTGGGCGTTAATTTTAGATGAACTACGTGCATAACGTTCATATTTAGAATCATATTTCATTTTTTCAATTTGAACAACAACGGTTTTCTGCGCCTTAGCTCTTAATACGGTTCCCCGTAAAATTTGGCCACGGACAGGCAGTGAACCATAGAACGGGTCGTTAGCATCTCCATCCCAAGGATTTACCGGAGCTTCAACATCAATCCCTATATCTTTGGGTTTCTTGTCACTCATGCTTTCACCTTTTTTATCCTGTCTTGAGGACGATACGCAATTTTGTTACCCATGATTTCTCCATTATCAAATGAAAGTGTTGCTGGGCGCTTACTAACCATTTTTCGGTTTCCATTACAATTAATTGTAATTGTTTCACGCGTTTCATCAACAATGATTCCAGAGATTCCGCAAATACTTGGGTCAGTGTGTTCTGTAACAGTGACTTTTTCTCCAATAAATTCAGCCCTTCCGTCCATTATTCAAACTCCACGGGGAATCCCATATCTGATAAAACATCCTTGACTTTCTTGGTATGATCGCCTTGAAGCTCAATCATACCGCCTTTGGATGTTCCTCCAGTTGCACATTTAGTTTTCAATTGTTTAGCAACATCACTAATATCGACGCCTTTTCCAAGACCATCAATAACTGTTACCAATTTACCATAGCGACGCTTTTCAACATGAACTTTAATTGATTGTTGTTCACGCACAATCTCTTCCATGGCTAATAGTTCTTTTGGAAGTCCAGTTAAAGGATCAATTTCAACCATTATTTTCTTCCTCCAATTCAATTTCGCGCATAATTGTTGTTAATCGTGCAACTTGTTTTTTCAAAGATCGCATTCGTCCAGGAGAAGTTGGTTGTCCTCCCATAGATGCCACTCCTCTTTCATTCATTAATTCAGAACGAAGTTCTTTTAGACGAGATTCTCTCTCTTCAGGTTGCATTTCTCTTATTTCAGAAGGTTTTCTCAAACTCATTTATCCTCACCTTCTTTTTTCTCTTCTTTTTTAATTTTCTCAGTTTTCTTTTCCACTACCTTTTCTTCAGGCTTGGTTTCATCTTTAGTATCTTCAGTTTCCTCATCAGTTTCAGATTCCTTTTCCTCTTTAGTTTCTTCTTCAGTTTCTGGGATTATTTTAGGAGCAACTTCGATTTCATCAGGTAATCTGGCATCGGGCTTCATAATTGCTACTTTAACTCCGATTGTACCAGGTTTTAGTTTAGCTTGAGCAAGCCCTACATCCATTAATTCCAGGGCAGTTTCACCACAGAATTTTATGTGTCCAGACAAGAATTTTTCAGTTCTATGTCTCAAACCAGTCAATTTTCCTGCAATTGTTATTTGGCATCCTCTTGCTCCAGCATCCATTATGCGCTGTAACATTGAATTTCCAGCTCTACGGTAATTCCATCCTCTTTCTAATGCGTTAGCTACTTTTGAAGCCATAATTAGTGGATTTAATGCCGAATTGTTAACTTCTCCAGCTTCAACCTGTAGATTTTCATACCCAAATTTACGTTCTAAATCATCCGTAAGTGATTGTATTTCACTTCCCTTTCTTCCAATAACTAGTCCAGGCCTTTCAGCAGCTATCCTTACGTGTGTTCCTAGAGGAGTTCTTTGGATAGACAATCCACCAAAACCAGCTCTATCGGTTCTTTGTTGGACATAATGGTGCACTTGTACACGACGTACGTTTTCTTTCAACATCTCTTTTACAATAGTCATTTAACTTCCTCCAACACAACTTCAACATTCGCAGTTTCACGAAGCTTAGGCGTTGCACGACCACGAGCTCTTGGAAATCGCGATTCAAATGACGCACCTCTAGACGTAGCAATGTGAACAATTCTCCATTTTTCTACATCAATATGTATATTCTCACCATTATTTCCTGCAGATTCAATAACTTTTAGAATTGCAGAAGCAGTCTTTACAGGATATCTTCCAGAGGAGATTCCTTTTCCTTTTCGATGTCCTACTTTTCCATCATGGCGCTTGAAAGGAACGGCTTGTCTTTTTTCTACAACTCTTTCTAAGTAAGATTTTGCTCTTTCAAGTTCCATGCCTTTTAATACGCGACAAACCTCTCTTGCAGCTTTAGGTGAAACATTAAGTTCATGGCCTCGAGCAGCAGCATGCACCTCAGGATCATATGGAAACGAGAAACCTTTCATAATATCACTTTAACGGCATGAATTTAGACGACTTGGTAGCGCCGACACCAGGTCCAGTGTGTGTAGGGGATGTCCTTGTAGGAGCTAATTCTCCTAAGTACAATCCAATCATTTCAGGTAAAATTTCTAAATCTACAAATTCTCTTCCGTTATGAACAGAGAATTTTCTTCCTACAAATTGAGGAATAATAATCATTTCACGACGATGAGTTCGTATAGTTTTATCTGGTTTATTATTAGAATCATTAATTAATTTGGCTTGTTCTTTGCTCAGCCCTCTTTTGAAAGACCTTTTTTGTCTAGAAGGCATAATAGTTATAAATTCATCAAAACTCAATTCCTTAAGTTTGTCAATAGTCATCCCCCGGTAGGTAAATTCTTTCTTTCTTCGTACTTGGATACCTGCCTTTCTCTTTCTCTCTCTCCTTCTTGCAGCTTTTGGTGTTGCAAGACCCTTTGTTCTTCGAGCCATTAGCGCTTACCTCCGGTACGTTTTGCAGCAATATGGCCAACCTTACGGCCAGGAGGTGCGTTTCTTGAAACAGTAGAATTGATACCGATAGTTTGTTTTCGTCCACTACCGTGGGGATGGTCAACTGCATTCATTGCTACACCCCTAACTTTAGGCCATACCTTTGGTCTTGCCTTGTTGCGATAAAAGTTCTTACCAGCCTTAGCAATTGGTTTTTCTCTTCTTCCAGAACCCGCAACGGATCCAATAGTCGCACGACACATATTGTCTAAGGTTTTCTGAGCTTTTGAAGGCAGTCTGATAGTTGTTCTGTTTCCATGTGAAACAACAATTGCAGCTTCACCGGCCGCTCTTGCCAACTTTCCACCATCGCCAGGTTTCATTTCTATATTGTAAATTTTTGTTCCTTCAGGAATAGAACCAAGATAGGAAGTATTACCAGTACTAATTTTAGCACCATGTCCAGTACTAATATCCTGACCAACATGCATTCCATCGTGGGCAATCATAGTGTAGGAACCATTCTCGCCTTCTATTTTTGCCACAGGAGCAGTTCTTCCAGGATCATGCATTAATTCAACTACCTTACCAGTAGAAGATTTCTTTCTTGGGTGACGAGCTTCACCTTTAAAACGATTATCAGCAGCCTTGTAACGGTGTCCACGTCCGCGTCTTCTAGGTATTATTCTCTTTCCCATATTATCACAATATTCCTAATCTGTTGCTCAAGTCCTCAGCAGAATTACCTTCTGCGAGTTTGACTATAGCTAATTTACCTTCTTTGGTAATTCGTGTATTTACTTTGCTTACTTCAACTTGGAAAAGAGATCTAATTGCTCCTTTAATATCAAGTTTAGATGCAGTTCTAGAAACGTAAAATTCTAATTTATTTTCTTCCAACATATATAACGCTCTCTCCTTAGAACGCGGACTCAAGATTATTTTGTGATCACTCATAATCTTTCTCCTAAAGCTGAAACCGCAGCTTTACTGAAAACGACTAATCTACCAGGATCTCCACCAGGTGCTAACAATTCAGTGTTAAGGTCTTTTGCGGTTGTAACATCTACTCCTGACAGATTTCTAAATGCTCTTTCAGATCCATTATTCTCAGAAAGTACAACTAAGACAGACTTAGGAGTTCGGTATTTCCTTCCACGTCTCTTTCCTTTTCCTGCTCGAATGCCTCTTCCAGACGCAGATTTTTCAATGTCTTCTCCAATTCCCAGATTGCTAAGTAAAGATAATGCACGTTTTGTAATTGATTCACCTTCATGGTCGTTTGATAAACTCTCAATTTTATTATCTATAACGTAAGGTAAAGTAGCTTTTTTTGGAAGAACATGGCCTCTTGCACTTACATATGATTCTTGCGTCGTTGCAGCTAGAGCAGATCGAAAAGCTTTCTTTTTTTCTTTTGAATTGATTTTCAAATTCCATTCTTTTTCAGCTTTAGGAGGGTGAGCACGCCTTCCACCTACAGTGTTTGGTGCCTCAGCACCTCGTCCCCCACCACCATTTTTACGCGGTGTACGAGCCATTCCTCTTCCTTTACCAGGCCAGGAAACAGAATGACGGAAACCAGCACCTTTTGCTGCACCATAGGCTTGTCTGCGATTTGCACGGGCAGATCTGACAGCTCTTCGAATTAAGTCTAATCTTATTGGTTCAGCAAAAGCCTCAGGAAGAGTTGCTGAGCTCTTGGAAGCCTTTCCTTTGATAGAATAAATAGGAACTTTCATTCTATACACCCTGCTGGCTCTCTTGTGAGACCATTGTTATTTTTGGTGCGACAGTGGCACTAGCTCTTGTACCGTGGAATCTTACAGCCTTTCTAAATCTGACTAAACGTTTACTTGGCCCTGGAAGAGATCCATGTAATAGCATGTAAGCTCCTCGGATTAATCCATAATTTAGGAAACCACCTTTTGGATTTATTTCATCAGGGTTTTCTCCAACTTTTAGTAATCTTTTGTTATATTCAGTACGTTGATGGTATCCCGTTTGTCCAGCTTGTGGAACCGTAGATACGACATAACCTGGGCTGAAAGGTCCCAAGTTTCCAATCATTCTGCGGTGTTTTGAATTTTTATGAGTTAATAATTTTACACCCCAGCGTTTTACATGGCCTTGAAATCCATAACCTGCCGTAATTGCAATAGCATCCAACATCTCACCGTCTTGTGCGAAGTCATTCGCAGTGAATTCTTTCCCAATCATTTCCTTTGAGAATTTGATTTGTTCTTCTATAGAGCCACCTCCAACAGCCATTTCCATAATTTCAGGTTTTTTCTTAGGAATTCCAGTAACTAATTTTGGTTGAGTTTGTACAAGTAATCTAATTTCTTCAATGTCCTCTCCCTTCATTTTTTTCCATGCAGCTTTAGCATCATGTTCTTTTGGAAGAGGTAGTTTACGTTCTAATTCAGAATCCAATTTCTTGTCCCACGCTTCAGTTAGTGTCCGTAGCCCATAGGTATCTTTGATATAGCTTCGAACTCCCACAACTTTCATTGGAGGAACTTCAACAACAGTGACGGGCATTCTGACTTCTTGCCCAGCCGTAGTTGATTTTTTTCTATAATCAACAGCCATAACATGGCTCATTCCTACTTTGTATCCAGCAAAGCCAAGAATTTTGGGTTCTTCGCCATCGACAGCAGCCCAACTAGAGATATGCGGCGTTTCAGAGCGTGCTCGCTTACGAGGGCTGAAAGCCATAGATCCACGGTTTGGTTTGTTGTGTTTTGGCATACTGTTTACTCTCCAGACATCGCTAACCGTTGCTAACGGAATCGAAATCAGGCGTAGTTTCCTACATGTTTCACATCGTACCGTGACGCCGTTTCTCGTCGAGAACAAGTGTCTCAAGAGGTGTAG
>CAZWJS010000025.1:0-21147 GCA_964634895.1 uncultured archaeon
TACCAACTGTGGTTGACTTACCGTGGTCGACGTGACCGATGAATACTACATTCAAGTGTTGTTTTTCAGCCATTATTATTTCCCTCCATGGGATAGTTGTGTCGCATGATGGGGGGTAAATAAAGGATTCCCTCTAATTAGTTGAATAAATCTTCTATATCCTGTATCTATAAATAGAGACGAAGGTCTACGGCAGTTATGCGTTTTGACATAAGAGGTAATCCATCCTATGGTGAGGTTGATGTTGATCTTGGACCTAATGAAACATTGTTAATTGAACCAGGCGCAATGTCTAGGATGTCTTCAAATCTTAATTCTAGTTTTCAGAGACAAGGTGGTTTTTTTTCAGCTATGTTTCGGAAGATGTTTGGTGGAGAGAATTTCTTCTTGGGAAAATATGAACATCCAGATGGAGGAAAGTTAACTTTTGCACCTTCAATACCAGGACATATAGAGCACAGGCAATTGACAAATGATAGCTTGAATATTATGGCTGGAGGTTTCTTAGCTTGTACTCCTGGAGTTAATATTAAGGCTAAGTTTGGAGGTTTAAAGGCATTATTTTCAGGCGAAGGGGCCTTCTTGCTTGAAGCCTCAGGAAGTGGTGATTTATTTTTCAATTCTTTTGGCGGTGTAGTTGAAAAACAAATTAATGGAGAATTCATAGTTGATACTGGACATGTCGTTGCATTCGATCCCTCTTTAGATTACAAAATCACAGGAATGGGTAGTTTCAAATCAACAATGTTGTCTGGTGAAGGCTTAGTTATGAAATTTACAGGAAATGGTAAATTATATCTTCAAACACGTAATATTTCAAGCATTGCATCTTGGCTCACTCCGAGGTTATTAGGATGAATGTAAAAATAGATACAGAAGGCGCATTTGGTTCTGCATTGGTTAGACTAGAAGCCGGTGAAAAATTTGTGTCAGAAGCAGGTGCTATGTATCGTGCTTCTCCCAATATGGAAATATCTGTAGAATCCCGAAAGAAAAAGGACGAAGGTATGTGGGGGGCCCTGAAATCGGGTATAAAAGCAATGTTTGCAGGAGAATCTTTCTTCTTGTCAACATATACTTCTAATGACGGCCAAGCTGGTGAAGTAGGATTGGCACCGACCCACCAGGGAGAAGTTCGCAGTGTCAAAGTTGGACCTGAGGTGTGGATTTGTTCTGGGGGCAGTTATTTAGGTTCATCAGGTGGAATCACATTAGATACACAATATCAAGGTCTTAGCAAGGGAATGTTCAGTAAGGAAGGCTTAGTTTTTGTCCAAGCATCCGGTGAAGGAGATTTGTTAGTGAATGGTTTTGGGAGAATTAGTAGCGTTGATGTTAGTGGTGGCATTACAATTGATAATGGCCATCTCATTGCATTTACAGAAGGATTAGAATATACCATAAGCAAAGCAGGCGGAGGTTGGATTTCATCCATGATGTCTGGTGAAGGTTTAGTTATGAAATTTAGTGGACAAGGGAAAATCTTAGTTCAATCCCATGATCCAAGCCGGTTAGGCGGGGTATTAGGGCCATTATTACCGCCAAGGGAGCGCTAATGAAGTACGATATTGTTTCCGCTCCATCGTATTCACTTATAGAGATGAATCTTAGTGAAGGTGAATCTGTAATTGTTGAGCCAGGTTCAATGACTTGGATGGATACTACAATAAAGCCTAAAACTGAAATGAAGGGGGGTTTTTTTGCAGGAATTAAAAGAAAATTTGCAGGTGAAAGTTTCTTCCTTAATACATATACTGCTGAGGGTGGTTTAGGGAGTATAGGGATTGCACCTGGATACTCGGGAGATATAATTGTACGTGAGTTAAATAATGAAACATTGTACATGGAAAGAGGAGCTTATCTTTGTCATGTGGGAAATATAGAGACAAGTGCCACATGGGAAGGGTTTTCAGGCACATTTGCAGAGGGAATGTTTGGACTGAGAGTGAGCGGTACAGGATTACTTTTTTTTGGTTCTTATGGTGACGTTCAAGAAGTTGAAGTCGATGGTTTGTATACGGTAGATAATGGATATGCAGTTGCTTGGGAGGAGAATCTAGACTATAGTATTGGACGTTCTGGAAGAAGCATTAGATCATTTCTTTTTAGTGATCAATTAATTTGTCATTTCCATGGACATGGGAAATTGTGGGTACAGACACGTAGTCCTAGAAATCTAGCAGCCTGGGTCTATCCTTTTAGAAGGGTTAAATCAAAAAACGATTAATCTAAGCGTAATTTTCAGGCCTTGGCATTTCTGCCTTTAAACCTTTACGCTTTCTTATGTCTTCAGTTATTCCATCGAGTAATTCTCTTGGCAATGCTTCATATCCTGCAAATTCAGTACTCCAGAGAGCGCGACCGCCAGTTGCAGATCTTATTTCACTTGCAAATCCAAACATTTCCTTTACAGGTGCTTTTGCGGTAATAACAGCCATATCACCTTCAGATTCCATACCTGCGATTTCAGCCCTTCTTTGCGACATTTCACCAGTAACAGAGCCCATCAACTCTTGAGGGACATTGATGTAAACATTTTGTTTTGGCTCCAACAAAGCTACACCGGCTGAAACTAATGCACCATTAATTGCATTTCTAACAGCAGGTATAGTTTGTGCAGGTCCTCTGTGAATAGCATCTTCATGGAGTTTAGCATCATTTAAGATAATTTTCACACCCATCATTTTTTCATTAGCTCTTGGTCCTCTTTTTACAACTTCATTGAAAGCTTCAATTAGTAATTCCCTAGTTTCAAATAAATTTTGAATACCTTTTGTAGCGTCGACAAATACACATCCATTTTCAATACAAAGAACACCTCTTCCATGAACTTTAGTCCAGCCCATATCAATTAGTTGTCTAGCAACATCTTTTGCTTTCTTAATATTTCCAGATGGTATAGTTCCATCAACAATAGCTTCCCGAATATCATCTTCTAAAGGTTCAACTGTGATATAATATCGGTTGTGTTTATTAGGTGATTTACCTTCAAAGTCTCCAGGAGACATCATAGCCACCGTTTCGCGATAAACTACAATAGGTGGAGATGTGGTAATTTCTACACCATGTTCATTTTTTATTCTATATTCTGTAATTTCTAAATGTAATTCCCCCATTCCAGACATCAAATGTTCTCCAGTTTCTAAATTACTATCAATTTGGATTGAAGGATCTGCTTTAGCTACAGATCTTAAAACTTCGACAAGTTTTGGTAAGTCCTTAGTGTGTTTTGCTTCTATTGCAGTGGTTACTACTGGATCAGAGTTGTGCACAATTCTTTCAAATGGTGTCATTTCCTTGTTAGATGAAATAGTTGAGCCAGATATTGCGTCTCTTAGACCAGAGACTGCAATTATGTTTCCAGCTGTTACAATTTCAGTTGATATTCTATCTCCACCTACAAACATTCCAACAGATTGTACACGGTTCGCAGAAGGCATCCCTGCTACATGCATTTGGTCTCCTTTTTTTATCGAACCAGAGAACAATCGACCTACAGCAATCTCACCTGCATGTGGATCCAAAACTACTTTTGTTACCATAAAAGCACTTTCTCCCTTTGAATCAGCATTAATCATCGCTTGTCCTATCTTTTCTTCAGATTCTCCTCTCCATATGTGGGGTATTCTGTATTTTTGAGCATCACTGGCTGAAGGTAATTTCTCTACAATCATATCTAGTAAAACTTCATGTAAAGGTGCAGCCTGAGCCAGTTCTTTTCTTTGTTCTTTTTCCATAAAGTTATAAATTTGTTTAAAATTAACATTCTTTTTTGCCATAAATGGGATTGAGGTAGCCCAATTATGATATGCAGATCCAAATGCAACGGTCCCAGCCTGAGCATCGACCATCCACTCTTTTTTGAATTCATCAGGCACCATTCTTGAAATTAATTTATTTACTTCAGTAATTATCTTGCCGAAACGCTGCATCATGTCTTCAGGTGTAACTTGCAACTCAGCAATTAATCGATCAACTTTGTTTATGAACAGAACCGGTTTTACTTTTTCTTTTAGAGCTTGTCTAATTACAGTTTCAGTTTGTGGCATAATTCCTTCCACAGCACACACAACGATTATTACTCCATCAAGAGCACGCATTGCTCTAGTTACATCTCCACCGAAATCCACGTGTCCAGGCGTATCAATCAAGTTTATTAGATAATCTTTTTCTTTATGTTCGTGAACCATAGAGGCATTTGCTGCATTAATAGTAATTCCTCGTGCAGATTCTTGTTCATCAAAATCGAGCATTAGCTGTTTTCCAGCTAAATCTTCTGACATCATTCCTGCACCAAATATTAAGTTATCAGATAAAGTAGTTTTACCATGGTCAATATGTGCGGCAGTACCGATGTTTCGTATATAGTCTAGCTTTGTGAATAAAGCGGTTGCCCGCTTTATGTTGTCTTCTTTACGGCCCATTTTTAATCACTTTTAATTGTGTGCAGCTTCAGCTTGTCGTTCAACTTCTTCTTTCTTTCCAATAGCATAGGAATCAGGGTTAGCTTCTGAAGCTAGCATCACTTCTCTAGCTAAAGACTTCTCAATTGAGCGTTGTTTTTTAGCAGAACTTATAGCGCCAATGCAAAGATTTCTTATTGCAGTATCAACTCTTCTTGTAGGCGACACGTCAACTCCGCTGTATACTCTAATTCCGCCGTATCTTAATGATACTACTTCAGCTCGTGGGGCTGAATTTTCAAGAGCTTGAACCATAATTTGAGCAGGGTTATTCTTTTTCTTTTGATGTATTATGTCAAATGCATTTCTCAAAACAGAGTAAGCCTGCGCTTTTTTACCTGTGTACTTTTCGGAACGCATCAAATTGTTAATCATTCTTTCAACAACACTTAAGTTTCTCTTACCAAATCGTTTTTTAGAGTGTCTTCCCCCAGTATGTGGAACTTGGAATGCATCTAAATTTATGTACTGGGATAATGTAGTGTCAGTTATTTCTACTTCTGCTAAATTCCATTTTCCAAATAGGGGTAAGACAGGTAAATCAGCGTCTTGAGCATCGGTATTTTCTTCAATTGCATTCTCTTCACCCTCAGTCATTATATCTACCTGATTGGTTTCTCTTTACGTCCACGAACCATTTCTTTTAGAGAAACGTTGTTAACTTTAGCAACACGATATCGCACACCAGAAAGGTCTCCGTATGATCTTCCCATACGTCCACCAACTCCTTCAATGACAACTTCATCGTGTTCATCGATAAAACTTATAGCTAAATTACCTGGGGCAAGGGCCGTTACTTGCCTTCCATTCTTTATTAATTGTACCCTTACACATTTACGAATTCCTGAATTAGGTTGTTTAGCCTCAACCCCTACTTTTTCAACAACGATTCCTTTTGCCTGCGGCGCTCCTTGTAATGGGTCAGCTTTTTCTTTGAGCTTCATAGCACGTTTACGATAATAGCGATCGTTCCAACGATGTTTTTGTCGCTTATTACGCTGTGCGGTTGCAGTATAGAGTCCTTTTGCCACTCAATAATCTCCTATCCTATAATCAGGGATGCAGCGGAGAAGAGGACGCTATATATACATTAGGCCTTTATTGTCGTCTATCTTTATAGAAAGTAAACATAACAGGGGTAAAGCCTTTTTTTCTACAACCTCCAGCGGGTGTCAGGCCACCGTAGCTTAGCCCGGTTGAGCGGCTGACTTGTAATCAGCAGGCCGAGGGTTCAAATCCCTCCGGTGGCTCCACCATTTATTCTTATTTAGGGTTACACTTGTAGCATCATTTGAGGAGAAAGTTGTAGTAATTATGTTGCGAAGTACTTCAATCAAAAATGATTCTTGGAAACCAGTTAAGTTATTAGCGCGGCAATCGGTGGATTCTCCAATAGTAGATATCTCTTGTGATTCCAAAGGAGACGTTGCAGTAGTTTTATCGGAATCAGAATTGAATATATTCACTAACCGAGCACTTCTTACAAGAGTTGAAGTAGTTAATGGGAAATTTGTGGTTATAACAAAAGATTCACAATTGATATTTGTCTTACTTGAAAGTAAAATATCATGTTATGATTCTTGGGGTCAAATACAATGGGAATTTGTGAATGAGTCCCCGATTACTAAGATGAGCCTCAGTTCAGACGGAAACAACCTTCTATTTTTCTCAGGTAGTATTACAAAATCACTGAATCGTTTTGGTGAGATAGTATGGGAAAATGACTTTACAAATCCGGTTTTAGATATATCTTTCTCAGAAACTAATCAAATGTTAATATCTTCTAATCGTTCTCTTTTTTTGGTAGAGGCTAATAAAGAAATTACAAAATTAGCAGATGGTGATTTCAATAGTATCTTTTGTTCTTCAGAAGGTGTCATATTGTTATCTGGCAAAAAAATGGTTTATATGTCATACAATGGTACACAAATTTGGAGCAAAGAAGTTCCGAATTCAACTAATATTTCTTTTTCAAATGGAGGTATTAAGAATTTTATGTTAGTGAATGGAAAGAATGTTTTTTGTCAAGATCGTAACGGCGATATGATATGGAAATATTCTTCCACCGATAACCTAAGTAATCTTGCTTGTATTGAGTCTGGAAAAATGGTTTGTTTTACTTCTAACAATGTTTTTCACGTACTGGATGTAAATGGAGAGCAGGTCTGGACTTACCAAGCCCGCGAAGAAATAACGGGATTTACTTTTTCCTTCCATGGAGGTGATATTATTCTTGCTTCCAAGAGCAAGATTCATTGGTTTCAAAATGAGGGTTTTTTAAGACTTGAAATTGAGAGTGAATTAGAAAAGGCTAGGGAGTTGATTGACAAAATTTCAATTTATGAAAGTAGTGTGACTTATATACAAAACGATATAGATAAAGCACATTCGCTATATTCAGGTAATTTTGATAGATTACGAGCAGCATTTCAAATATTATATGATGTCAATTCAAGACTATCTTTACTTCAAAAAAGGCATGTTGAATACCTTGATTCTTTGCCAAATTTCATGGAAAATCTAGGGCTTCAAGGAGCACAAACAGATGACATGATCCCGCCACTTTATCCTTATTATTCACTTTATAATGATTTAAAAGACGTTTCGTATTTAGAGAATATTTTAGAAGCTGCTAATTATTTTTTATTAAAATTGAATAGAGATGAATTGACTACAACAAACAAGGATGAAAAAATTAAATCAAAAGATCCTCATTTTTTTAAATCAGCTAAGAAAGGTATTTCCCAAGAAGTCCGAAATATAGAGGGCTTAATTGCAAGTAGTGAAGCTGATGTATCTTCATTTGAATCTAAATTAAGAGACATGATTATGGATTGGCTAAAAACTGGCCAAATAGAATCTCAGATTCGTAGATTTTCTGATGAATATTCTAGAAGTAATGAAATAAGATTTCTAAAGCACGACTTAATTAAAGACAAAATCGACAATCATATGGCCTTTGTCGACTATTCTGATGCGAAAGGCCTCGTAACACTCGTTTCAGTCACTTTTAGTTGTAAAGAAAAAGTTAATCTAATTCTCAATATCAAAAATGAATCGAGTGAAATAATACGAAATTTAGTCCTAAGGATAAAACTTGAAGGGGGAGGACTTAATTTGTTTGAACCTGCTTCTGGCGTCCTTCGTTTTGAACACTTGAATCCCAATGAAAAGATATCTCCAATTTTTCTCTTAAATTCTGTGAATCGCAATTATTCCCGTGTAGTTTTGGTTATTCAATATCAGGATTCGGCCGGTCGTCAGCATACTAGTTGGCTAGGAGAAGCTGAAGCCAATTTTTTAGGTTGTTATATCAAACCATTAGAAATTAATGAAGATGAGCATGGAGATTATCGTCTTGAATTTAAAGACTTTAATTCTCATGGAGTTCTCAATATTGAAGGCTTAACAATCAATCGTATAACGAAAATTTCTAAGGAAATACCTGGAATGCATCTTTGTAATTTTAAGGAGGAGAGTTCGAGATCAATTATTTACCAAGCAGCAAAATCGAGTCTTGATGATTCTTATTACTTATCTATGATTTTCTTGAGAAAAGCAGGAGGTGAGCAATCTCAAAGAAATATTCTTGAATTAATATGTCATTCTACAGATATTGTCCATTCATCAGAATTAAGAGACGAGATTATTTCCTATCTTAAAACAAAATTGCTAGCAGCTAATGGCCGATTAGTTTAGTATTCTCTCCACCTATGCTTACATTTTGTACATTGGTAAAATCTGGTAGTTGGTTCATCAGCAGCTCTTGTTTGCCTAAGATAGAAAGTAGCTTCATTATGTTTACATTTTCCACATATAATCTTTGTAGTTGGTAATGTTCCTTCAATACTTTCGGTTACAACCATTTCATTGTCTTTCCTTTCTCTACTAGTTATCTTTGCTTCACCTTTATTTTCAGAATGGCCACAATTAGGTCTTTTACACTCCCTTTTACCAGTTGTTCTATTAAGTACCAATATCGATTTACATTTTGGGCAAAACATATCTATTTCACATTTTCAATCAGATTCATTCCTTGATTTATACCCTCTTCATTTGTGGCAAATAAGATACAAATTATAGTTTGAAAATTGACAAATTCTGCAGTTGTAACTGGTTTGGTCCAATAGAATACTTTTGCTTCAATTTTATCTTCTTCATCATGGTTAATAAAAAAACCATCAGATGCACCATTTTTATTTATCATTGCGGTAGAGTATAATTGTACAGTATTTTGCGGTAATTCGTTATTATTTTCATTTGAGATATAAACACGTCCCATATCTAAACCTTCTTTCTCAGCATTATAAGTTAATTTTTGGACAACTAAATTGGTCATAGTCGGTTGATTCGTCACATCAGATATCTTTCCTAAGTCTAAGAATGATCTTATCGAAACAATAGTTAAAGTCCCAGATTCGCCATCTACGCTTTCATAGGTCTTACTAGAAATTTTCAAATGGCCGTTAAATTCTTTTGTTTGAATTTCATCATATGGTCCATTCCATTGCCCAGTGTAAAGGGCAAAGGCTGAACCACTATCTATCTCAGCAGTAGTGTATTGAACCAGTTGTGAACCTCCAATTAGAAAAGAAACTACAATTATTAAACAGAGGTAGAACAATCTTCTAAAGATACCTCTTTTACGTTCTTTTTCCCAACCACCAACACGTAATTCAGTTTCTTCCATTTTAGCGGCAGTTAGTCTTCAGTAATAAGGACTGCTTCGACTGGGCAAACAGATTCACATGCTCTACAAATTATGCATTCATCTTCCCTAATCATTATTGCTTTTTTATCTGAAGCTTCTGAATTTGGTGTGTCAATCCATTCGAAGACTTCTACGGGACATGCGTCAATGCAAGCGCCATCAGCAATGCATTCATCAAAATCAACGCCGACTACTGTACCCCATATTCCTAATTTGTCTGAATTTATTCCTTCATACGAATCACTATCCTTGGCCCATATTTGTATGGGTTGATTCTCGCCATCATAAGTGTCGACTTTTTCAAAAGTCGAATGATAATCCTCATCGATTGCCATATTATCAACTAATAGGTAGCATACCCATTAATAATGTTTCTCACACACTGCCCAAATTAATTAAAGACCCCCTGAAAACTACATAATTATGGGTGAGGTAGCATTGAAATATAGATTGATGCCTGAATCGCCAGATTCAGATATTGAGGCAATTATTGCCGCAATTCCAAGAGTTCTTCCTGATGATGCCAATCTTGGAGCGCATGAGGTCAAACCATTTGCCTTTGGACTTAATGCAATAATGATTGCAGTTATTGGCATAGATAGAGATGGTTTTGCCACTGAGGTAGAAGAAGGGCTTAATGGCCTTGATGGGATTCAAACCGTAGTTTTAGAGGCACAATCATTGATTTAATTATACAGCACAAGGATATAAATGCAGTTCACAATCAACGTCCATGGCTAATCGTGCACCTTTGATTTATACAACAACACGTTTGACAGTGGGCACTTTTCTTAGAATAATTTTTAGACCTCGTTATTTGGATAAAAATAAGATTCCTGCAGATGGCCCTCTAATCATAGCTGCTAATCACTTATCACATATAGATCCAGCCTTTATTATGACTGCAATAAAGAGACCGGTTTCATATATGTCTAAAAAGGAACATTTCAATGGTGTTATTCGAAGACTTATCTTCAAAAAAGTAGGAGTTATATCTGTGGACAGGGAAATTGGCGGTGCTGAAGGATTAGAAAAAGCTATGGAAATTTTAAAGGAAGGAGGTGCCATTGGCATTTTTCCTGAGGGTACTAGGTCTCGAGATGGTAAGCAAGCAACTGGAAAAACTGGTGTCGCGAGACTAGCATCAGCTACAGGGGCTGCTGTAGTCCCTGTTGCAATTCGTCAAACCGATGGTGTTTGGCCAGTTAGTAAAAGAATCCCACGTCCTTGGCGAAAATTTTATTACAAATTTGGAGATCCAATGTATTTTGGTGAAGGTAATGTAACCAAAGAATCATTGAGGGGTTTTACAGATAAAGTAATGGACCAAATTAGCGTTCTTTCAAAGGAATGTGAAGAATATTGGGAATCAAAAAAATTATCCGTGCGATTTAAGAAATGGTCTGACTCTTGGCGCAATAAACGCAAAGTTAGAGCCTTTTCTCAAGTAAAAAAATAATTAGGTTATTTCTAATATATTCTTGTGTAATTTTTGGATTCTTTTTTCATTCACTTGTAAATCATAATATCCCAATCTTGATTGACTTTGCATCCAAACTATCGTTTTCCCCTCATCTTCAAATATTTTTATAGCAATATCATCGTAAAATCTAAAGAATGGTGTAATGTCAATTGCATGAATAAATCCCGTATCCTCATTAATAATTTTCATTCTTGGTTTTGAGTTGATGATGCTAACTATTTTTTTTTGGATATTTTTGGTATTGTTTTTTAATTCAATTGGTTTGAGCCCATACCCTCTATTATTAAAGTCAGCAACTCTTGTACATTTACTTCTTACGTTGCATTTTTTAGGGAATCTTGTCCATTTCTTAGTTGGGGCTAAAAGATATATTACATTTATCATAACAATATATCCTATAATTGTGATTGATGTAATTATTGGTATTATTGTATTGAACGTCAAATTATGGAGGTCTAAATTCATTTATGATCTCTCTAAACATTTTAGTTTAACGTTACCATTTTCAAGTGTTAGTCTGAGTTTGTCTCCATTATTTACTGATTGACATGGATTCCCATCAAATGAATGTGCATAAGGAATGCCGAGGATGCTACATGCAGGAATTGTTTGCTGATCTAAATCAGTATTAATTATTGCTCTTGGTCCATTGCCGTTATAGAATAATCCAAGCAAAACATAGGGAGCTACAGTAGATCCACTTCCTCTTGGAAAAATTAGAATCTTATTTTTCATTGATTCACCATTTATGGGGTGTCCTTCTTCCTCTATTTCTCCAGTAATTCTATTTACAAATCCTAAAAAGGTAATAGGCACATCAGTTACTAAGGCCTCCCCTTGTATTGACCATGAACTCTGTGAGTCTAATCCTTTACCATGTATTTCTAAAGAACTTTTCTGATGAGTTTTAGATGAATTATGAATTATATTTTTCTTAGTAACTTTGTTAGTTTCTATATCATACAATGCTTTAGGGTTTGCAGCATGCTTTATACACTCTTTTAATCTAGCTACAGAAGTATCTATAGAATTTAGTCCAGATTTCAAATAGTGTTCGGCTTTCATTGAATTAGTCAAAATATGTTTCACTTTTTCATGATTATAGTGAACAACTTCAGGGCAGGTTTCCTTCAAGATTAGTCCACCAGCTTTTTCTATTTTTTTGATAAGCCCTTTTTCTTCAGCTCTATCAAAGTTTAGAGATGAGGTGAAAATCCAAAGGCGCTTATTTGGTATTGCAAACTCCTTCAAGTAATCAGCAGTTCGTTGAATTTCTTCAAGTGATGCTTGTGGGCACCCAATAGTCACTAAATCTACTTTCTTTTTTGGTGCTAATTCTTTATATCTTGTATCCAAATCAGATTTTAAAAAGCTAATTTCAGATTGATAATTAGTCTTCTTTGGAGGCATAGTAAATCCTTCGATAAATAATAAAGGGCAACCATAGTTTGCAGCAGCAGCAGCTAGGGACTTTTTACCCTCTGAATTAAGTTTTTTTATACCAAATATGTGAGGAATCGGCCCATAATCTAGTTTCCATCGAGGTTCAATTTGTTTCCCAATCCAGTCACCAAGAATTGAGTAGTCAACAGGTTCATTTAGTTCACATCTAACATTAATTTTTAGGTTTGGGAGGCGATTTTCATCAAGCAAAAGCCCATATTTTGGAGTGAAACCACATAGTGCAGTTGCAATAGCAGATAATCCAGATTCTCTATTAGTTCTTAATTTTGTGTAACTATTAGCAAAACAAACAGCATTTGATTCAGCCCACGAGGCATTACCTTCACTTTTTATGTTATCATATGGTGTGCAGGAAAGTGACAATTCTATGCCTAATTTCTCATAGGCGTCCAGTATTTTTTGTTGTTTTTCAACATAATCTTTCACTGGAATATCCATCTCTTTGAATTTCGTCCTGTCACATCCAGCAGAATTTAAAGTGGTTTCCACTGCCGTTTTAATGTTTTCTTCAGATCCTAAATCTTCTAGAAATCTAATCAAACCATCACCTCCGGTTAGAGGAGAAACTCCTGAAACGTGTGCTGAAACAACAGGAATTAATTTCTCAGCGTTCGCAGCTTTCCCTAAGTCAACCAAGAGCCTGATTGCTTTTTGTTTAGTTGGGCCTTGTTTCCCATCTAACATTCTTTTCTGCTCTGAGTTTAACTTCATTAGTCTAAATAGTCATCCAATTCTACTTTCATTCCAGGTTTAGGTCTGGCAAAATGTGATTTGTCTCTGTTTAAAGGAATAGTGCAATCAAAGCCAACTTTAACCGTTTCTCTTGTTTTAGGATTTGAGCTAGGATCTAATGATGAACCTTTAACGCCTGTTTTAACAATCAATCCAGAATCTCCCTGAAAACGTGTAGCCATAGCCCACTCAACTGCCTGGGGTTTTGTAACGTCTATATCTGAATCGACAATCCAAACATGTTTCATAGATGCATGTCCCTTAAATGCGGCTTCAATTGCTTTCAGTCCGTCATCTTCATTTTTCTTGTTGATTGCTACTACTCCGTGCAACCAAGAACCTCCGCCGAGAGTCATGAATACATCATGACAATCAACAACTTTGTTAACTGAATTGAAAATAGTAGGTTCTCTTGGCATTCCCATCAAAACTTTGTGTTCAGGGCCACTAGGGAGTAATGCATGAAAAACAGAATCATCTCTTATGAATATGCGTTTGATTTTAGCGACGTGTTGTTGACGAATTATATCAGGTGTATCAGTTAAATCAACAAATGGTCCTTCGTCATGCATTTCACCAGTAAATTCACATATCATGACTACTTCAGATTGAGGGATCTCGTGTCCGGCAATTTTGATTATAGGTGAATTAGCCAATGCATTTGCTACTGCCATTTCGTCTTCTTCAATTCCAAAAGATGTTGCAGCACCAAGAAGTACAGGAACAGACACTCCATTACAATATGCAAATTCTTTCAGACCCCTTTTCATATAATCCATAAGATGTCTATCTAGTATTCTCAATACAAGATGTTGGTTGTCAATTTTCATTGCTCTGTGAAAAGAAAGATTTCTTCCAAATTCTTCATCATAGGCAACTGCCATTGCAGATGAAATATACGCCCCACCATCTATTGGTTGATGAGTTAGTATTGGTAATTTTTCTAGCGAAGGTTCGATTTCTTTGTAATTACTTGCACCTTCAATATTTGGTTTTTTTCCGTTGCTAACAGCCTTAGCTATTTTCCCAAGAATCTCATTCGGCCTACATTCAAGTCCTAGTGCAACTAGTTCTCTACTTGAACATATATTAGTTATACAAGGAATAACACTTCCCTTTACATTTTCTAGATATAAGGGGGTGTCTCCAGCTTCATCCATTAATGCTGCTACTTCATATACAGGGTCAACTTCCTTTGTTATTCGTTTGAGTTTTCCTTTCTTCTCTAGTAAGTCTACGAATTCCCTTAGATTCATGCTTGCTCTCCAAATGAAGTCTGATAGGCCCTATATCCGGCTTCCGTTATTGCATTATATATTTTCTTCTGCGTGCTTTTGTCTTCAGCCAAAGCCACCATATTTCCCCCACCTCCTCCTCCGGTAAGTTTTGCACCAAGTGCTCCACTATTTTTTGCAAGGTCAATCAATTGTTCGAGTTTTTTGTGTCCAACACCAATGGAGTTTAGTAGCTCGTGATTTTCATCCATTAGCTCACCAACTAAAATCACTTCACCTTCCTCAATTGCATTTTTTCCATTTTCAGTAATTCTTTCTATTTCATCAAAATATCCATTCATTAAACTAGGTTGTTCTTTCCACATTTCTCTAACATTACTGACAGTTTTTTTAGTTGATGCTTCAATTCCCGTATCTCCAATTATCAAGTGGAAGACTTTGCCTGGCTCGAAAGTCTTTGGTTTCCTTCCTTTTACGAAATATACAGGCATCTCATAAGCCACTACTGTATTGTCAATGCCACTAGGCGTGCCATGAACAATTTTCTCAGCATCAAAAACGAGTTCCGATATATCGTTAGCAGCCAAGTCAACTCCTAGATAACCAGACAGAGCTCTGCAAACAGCAGTCGATGTCGCAGCACTACTTCCCATTCCTGAGCCTTGTGGAAGTGTTGAAGTTAAATTGATTGTAAGGCTTGGTTCATTAGATCCAGTTTTTTGCAATATTGTTTGAGCTAACGTAATAAATTGGTTGTTTTCATTTTTAAGACTAAATTGTTTTTCAATATCAATAGCATTTATTGTTAGTTTTCCATCGCCAGGTTCACTCCATGCTACAGCCCTCATGTCTGACACAGGTATAGCAATGGCAGGTTTTCCATAAACTACAGCATGTTCTCCAAAAAGAATAATTTTTCCAGGCGCACTGAAGCGACTTTCCATAATACGTTGGAAATGTGCTCACTTATACCATTATCTGTCGCAAATATATTAATGTCCCTTCGGTAGGAAACTATGGGTTTTTTTGATACGATAAGGCGAGGATGGTCGCTAAGCAAGCTTAGTTTTTCCGTTGTAAAGGCAGATCCAGAGTTACTGTTTTATACATTTTTATCGGCAATGATGGTTTTCGTTACGATTGCAGCAGCAGCATATCCTGTTTACGAAGCTGAGAATAATGAGGGAAGTCATTGGGCTATGACAGATTCAGTAGTAAATCCTGAAACTGGTGAAGAAGAAAGACAATTGACTAGTTCGTACAGGGCCTGGACTTTTCTAGCTTATATGTTTGGCAGTATAATAGTAGTATTCTGGAATTCAGCAATAATCTTCAGTGCTCATGAAAGACTAACTGGTGGAGATCCAACTATAATGACTGGCATCAAAGCCGCCTTTAGTCGGATTCATATAATTATATTGTGGGGCATTATAGCTGGAACCGTAGGGCTACTTCTCAGAGTACTCAGAGATGCAATTAGTAATAATGACAAAGCTCATCCAGCATTGAAAGTTTTGGCAGCTGTTATCTTGTTTTTAGTTGAAGTCGCATGGTGGGTTTACACATTCTTTATCATACCAATGATCGTACTGGAGAAAAAAGGTATTAGGGAGGGGTTGAGAGATGGTCGCTCCCTTTTCGGAAAAACTTGGGGTGAAAACGTAACAAGTGGTTTAGGCATTGGCTTAATCACGTTTGTAGGCATAATAGTTTCCATGCTTATTGCCTTCTTGGTTTACATGATATCTCCAATGGCAGGTTTTGCCATTGGTTTATTACTAATCGCAATCCTGATTTTGTGGGCCAATACAGCTGAAGTGGTGGTAGTTGCAGCCTTGTATGAGTTTGCCAAGACCGGAAAAATGCCAAGTCTTGAGGGCAATGGTTCACAGTTTGAAAAGGCCCTCCCGTGGAAACCTAAATCCGGTTGGGCTAATGAGTCTGCCGAGACAAAAGCATGGCGTGAAGGAACTGGTTAGTTGGTAAACCAAAGGTTATAAGACTCCTTAGAATTAGGAAATAATATGAATCGTGTAGTTGTCGGTATCACGGGAGCTTCTGGTATTCCATATGGTATACGTTTGCTCGAGGCCTTGAAGGAGTTTGATATCGAAGTCCACTTGACTTGCAGCCCTTCAGCAGAGTTGGTAAACAAGTACGAGGGTGATGGTCGTAGTTGGAAATCAGTTCTCGCCTTGGCAGATGTGGTACATGAAAATAATAATCTTGCAGCCAGTATAGCATCGGGTTCTTTCAAAGCTAAGGCCATGGCTATTGTTCCTTGTTCAGGCACTACGCTAGGAAAGTTAGCGGCAGGCATATCAGATAATCTTGTTACTCGAGCTGCATTGGTTATGCTTAAGGAACGGCGCCAATTGATTTTAGTCCCTAGAGAGACACCATTGAGCACAATATACATAGACAATATGCTAAAATTATCGAATGCGGGTGCCATAATTGCACCAGCTTCTCCTCCTTTCTACAATAAACCTAAGACGCTGGAGGACAATATTGATTTTATTGTCGGAAGAGTTCTTGATTTACTTGGTTATGATTCAAACATATTCTTTAGATGGGAAGGCAGTGAATGATAGCAGGTAACTGCAAGAATTGTGGGAATCTATCTACTAAAACTTGTGTTTCTTGTTCTACCACTCTTTGTAATTCCTGTTTTAGTAAGCATAAATGTAAACCTTTGAGTTTTTAGTAGGTGCTCTTGTACATAAGTAATGAACCCTCAAACAGTTAATCTTGGAAAAGCGCAAATACGTATTTTATCCACGGTCAAGGGTTTAGTGTCAGAAGCTGATATTGTTAGAAAAGAATTTGAGTCTTTTAAACCTGATTTGGTAGCTTTAAGCATTGGGCCAGAGGAAATAGATGGTACAAGAAAATGGGATGGTCAACCATATGATATGTCAGGTTGGGATGAATTATATGGCCTCAGTCTTAGAAAGGTTGTAGGAGATAATGGCGTGAAATTACCTCCACCTTCATTCAGCAAAGCCATAAAAGTATCTGATGCTAAAGGTATAGAAGTTATAGGAATAGACATGGATGAAGAGTCATTTACTAAGGCTTATACTTCTAATGTCTCAACTTGGCAATTGTATCGAAGGGGTCGCTTGGAAAAGAGGATGATGAAGAGAGGCATAGAGGGGACTACACCTGAAGAGGTTGTAGTTAATATGGAAAATTTAATAAGAGAAATTGATGGTTTTTCTAAACTTGAAAAGTGTAGAGTAGATACTATGTACAATAATCTTAAATCTCAATCAAATAATGATAAAATACTGGCAATTATTGAATTGTCAAACGTAGATTCATTGATAGAAATGTTAAAAGAAGGCTAAAACACCCCCTTCTCTACGATGAGTAGGGCTTGTGAGGTAGCTTGGAAACCTGCCGGGCTTCGGACCCGGATCCGGGGGTTCAAATCCCCCCGAGCCCGCCATTTAATCTGGTCTAATGATTTCCCATGCATTATTCAAGGAAGCGTATTCCCTTCCCCCTAGACGAGCTAGAGGCTCTATCTTTGACACATCAGGCTTTCCCCTTTCGTCCAAAACAGAATCATCAATATGAATTCTAATTATCTCAATTAATATCATATCTCCAGGACTATTTCCTACTTCAATATGTCTATATAATTTACCTTCCATTGCAATGTGAGCTTCCTTAATTCTTGGAGGTTTTACATCAACTGAATTTAGTTTATTGATTCCAGCGATCTCAAATTCATCTTCCTTAGGAGGGAGTTCAGCAGAAGTTACAACCATCTTTTCAGACAGCTCTGTACTAGTTAAGTGAATCACGCATTCTTGAGTATCAATAATGTTCTGAGCTGTATCCTTATGTTTTCCTTTTCTCCTTCCGATTCCTAATGAAACAATAGGGGGATTAGCAGTGACCCCGCCATAGAATGAGAATGGAGCAAGATTATCAATTCCTTCTTTTGATTTTGTTGAAACCCAGGCAATAGGCCTAGGAATTAATATTCTATAGAATATGCTAGTAATCTCATTTAGTTCAGCTTCAGATACTTTTAATTCCATTTTATTCGAATTTTGGTTCTCTCTTCTCTAAAAAAGCACTTATGCCTTCTACAGCATCTCCACTATTTCCGCTTTCTCTATTCCTTTCTCTCTCAATCTTAAGTTCTTTTTGTAAAGATAAATTCTCTGATTCAAGCAGAAGTTTTTTTGTTTCAGCGATTGCATTTGCAGGCCCTGCAGCCAATTCTTTGGCTTTTTCTAAAGTTATTATCTCTAGTTTATCATCATCTACAACTTCATGCACTAATCCCCAGTCAAGCATTTCACTTGAATTTAATGTTTTTCCGCCGAAGAAGAGAGTTTGGGTTTTACCCAATCCTATCAATCTTGGTAGAATGTAAGTTGCACCTCCAGCAGGGACAAATCCACGTTTGAAATGTGCACTCAAAAGTCTAGTTGATTTGTTTGCGATTCTATAGTCTCCAGCAAGAGCAATTCCCAATGCACCTCCTGCAATAATACCATTAAGGGAATTTAAAACAGGTTTTGGCATGGTCAACAATGTTGAAAATGAACTATGTATTTGTTCAGTCAGTTTGTAGAAAAGATCTCCAGCCCTGGGAAGATAATCTCCCATCTCCTTTACATCACCCCCTGAGGAAAATGCACGACCTTTCCCGGTAATGACTAAGCACTTTACAGTATTATCATTTGCAGCATTTTCAATTACTTTGTTCAATCCAGTAGCCATTTCTAGCGTTATTGCGTTTAATTTATCTGGACGATTAAGGGATATGATTCTTACATTTTCTTCGTCTGTTACTTTAATTGTCATTTTTTCTTCCTCAAAGTAGATACAATTACCAAGCTAAGTGTGATTGAAACAAAATCAATTGATGGTATGTTTCCATTGTCGGTGCTGCTAATAGAAGTTAGATTAATAGATATTAACGTAAGATTTGCTTCTTCACCTACTTGAATTAGTCTATTATAGTTTAAAGAGTCACCTTTTTTGCTTATTTCTTTGGTTTCCCCTGCTTCTATTTTTTCTATAATATCTCCACCAGCAGTTACATTGTAAGCGGCCCCCCATCCAATATTTCTCACAGTCACAGACTTAAAATCTTCACTTACTATCTCTAGATGCCCTCCAAATAGTTCCAAATTTTCCCATGCTAGGTCATACATTAGTAATTCATTTGTTAAAGCCTCACGAATTGAACCGTCAGGTAGAAAAGGCAACCATTGCATTGTATCTACTTCGACAATTACACTTATAGCAGTTCTAGCACCATATCCCCAAGCTATTGATTCACCAGCTCCACTAGGGTCTCGGTAAGACAATCCTGAAACATTTGCAGATTGGTTTAGAAAGTGTTCATATAATTCCCAGTCAGCTATAGGTACTGCAAATTCTCCTGTTATTTTCCAAGGAAGGACAATGTCGTTTGAACCTGTGTGTCCTGATAAATAGACATAAAGATTCATTCCACGCATTAATTCCATATTTGCTTGAGTTTCTATTTCACTTCCTTCGCTTGGCCCTCTATATGTTCCAGACGCAGGGCATGAACCTCTGGTATCACTGGTTCCATACATACCCCACATGTAAGGATAATTTCGATTTAAGTCAACACCATTCCAATTATTTCTACAATCTTCTAAATAACCATCAGGATTCATTACAGGCGTAACAACCAATCTTTTCCCCTCTAAGTAATTTGGATCAGCATCAGCTCTTTCCAATACATCCTGCAAAAATAAAAATGCAGCTTCCACAGACATTCCTTCATTACCATGATGGGATCCGTCAACGTACATTGTTGGTAAGGCTTCCAGTTCTTCTTGGCTTATTTCAGTAATATTGAGTGCTACGTCCACAGAAAATATTTCCAGGCCTAATCCAGTACTTACGGCGTGTTCGGAATAAATAGCAATATCTGGATATTGGTTTGCCAATTCTTCAGTATCTTCTTTCATAGAATAATAGTTGTGAAGGACCTCTGCAGCGTCACTTGGTTGAGCTGAAAAAACCAATAAAACGAGGGCTAAAAACGGAAGAATGTATTTCACTAATAATAGAACAGCAGGCGTATCAAATAAGTTTATCTATAATAATTATAGTATAATTAGTCACAGAAATGATTGAATGTTGGAAGACAAACACTTTAGTCTGGTATCAATAGCCCCTTAATGTCTGGTTTACTTGTAGAGAAAGTTGCAATTGTCACTGGAGGTTCCAAAGGTATTGGATTTAGTATTGCTGAACGTTTTAGAAGAGAGGGTGCCGAAGTGATAATTTGTAGTAGAAATGAAAAAAATTTATTAGATGCGACATCCAAGTTTGATTGCAAATTTTATCAATTAGACGTTAGTAATTCTAAAGAGGTCAAATCTATGGCTAAATGGTTTTCTAAAGAGTATGGGAAGTTAGATATTCTGGTTAACAATGCAGGATTAATTCGACCAGGGAGTATAACAAAAACTACCGAAGAAGATTGGGATCTTCAGATAAATGTGAATCTCAAAGGTCCTTTTCTGATGAGCAATAATTTCTTGCCACACATGAATATTGGAGGGTCTATCCTTAATATATCATCTACAGTTGGTCTTAGAGCAATGAGAGGTGCTGCAGCCTATTGTGCATCCAAAGGCGGAGTTGTCAATTTGACAAAAGCGATGGCTCTTGATTTAGCTGGTAAAATAAGGGTTAATTGCATTTGTCCAGCAGTCGTTGATACTCCAATGGTTGATGAGAGAGTTCAGGCCGGAAATGTTTCAAGAGAAGTATTGGCCAATGTTCAACCTATAGGAAGAATGGGGAAACCAGAAGAGATTGCAGCTATGGCTTTACATCTTTGTGGACCTGAAGCAGAGTGGACTACTGGATCAATAATTACTGTGGATGGCGGACAGACTGCTGCTTAGATATACACTAATCTAATTGAATGTTAGTGAATTATTACGAAATTTTGGAAATCGAGAAAGATGCAGATTCAGATTCTATAAAGAGAGCTTACAAGAGATTGGCTAAGAGATTCCACCCTGACTTGAATCCTGATGA
>CAZWJS010000026.1:0-19268 GCA_964634895.1 uncultured archaeon
TGGAATAAATGTTACTGATATAATAGGGGGGTTGAGTGCAATGTTAGTTGATGCATCTGATTTAGAAATATGAGCGAAAAAGCATTCTCTTTCTTGCCTATGCCTGAGCGTTCGGAAAAACCCCGTTTGAATGGTTTAACAATGTGTTTGGATCAGGGTATGGGATTAACCTATACTGAAGATTTATTATCAATTTGTTCCGAATATGTGGATGTCTGGAAATTAGGATGGGCCACAGCTCAGTTGCAACCTAAAGATATTGTAAAGAAGAAAGTTAAGATACTGCGGGATCACAAAATATCGGTTTGTAATGGAGGAACTTTACTTGAACTATCAGAACATCAAGGTAAAGTCAACCAGCTTTTTGAAGAATTATTAGATTTAGGTTGCGATTCAACAGAGATATCAAGCGGTAGCCTTGATATTGGTTCTGATAGGGTTGTAGAATTAATATCCATTGCTAGTGGAATGGGTCTTAGGGTTTTCTGTGAAGTTGGTAAAAAATTACCTGAAGATGATTATGGTGGTAAAGAGTACAATCAACTTCTAAAGAAGTTCATTCTTGCCGGCGCTGACAAAGTCATACTTGAGGCACGCGAATCTGGAGTAAGTGTTGGGATAATGGACAAAGATGGTAAACCTAAAGAGTCAAAGATGGATGATGTTCTCAAAGGTATAGATCCAAATAAGGTCATTTTTGAGGCACCACGTAAGTCACAGCAAATTTTCTTTTTGAGACAATTTGGTTCGGAAGCTAACCTTGGCAATATTCATCCAACTGATGTGATATCTGTAGAAACATTAAGGAGAGGTTTGAGAGGAGATACAATTAATGATTTTTACTTTGTTATTGGTGACAGGCATCTGAAGAAGCAAGGTAGAAGATAGGTCAGAATGGAAATTCGAATTGAACATGGTGTTGGTGGTGCCAAGAATGCAGTTTCAAGAGGGGATGCCGTACTTATCGTTGATACTATTAGAGCTTCAACAACTTATGTGAATGCATTTGCTAGTGGGGCGAAAAGAATAGTCCCTTGTTTAAGTCGGGAACATCTTTCCGAGAAATTTAGTCAATATCCTGATTCTCTGAAAAGTGGAGAGAGGTTTTGCAAGAAGATTGAAGGTTATGATCTAGGTTCTTCACCCGTAGAAATGTCTAAAACTGATTTGTCAGGTAAAGTGCTATTGTCAACCACAACTAATGGTTCTCGTATGGTTGTAGCTTGTAAAGATTCTCCTCTAACAGTAATGGGAAGCTTTTGTAATTCTAATGCTATAGTTTCCTTTCTCAGAGAGAAGAATATGGACGTTTCAATAATTTGTTCAGGACGTCTTGGTGAACGAGTTGTAGAGGATGATTTGTGTGCAGAATATTTCAAACATTGTTTTAATTTACCAAATGAGGAATTTCGATTAACAAAGGATGAAATTGCAAATACGTGTTTGTCATCACCTAGTTACAAGATGTTAGCTAGGGCTGGTTTAGAGGGCGATTTTGTCAAGTGTGTTTCTATAAATTCTCACAATATAGTACCAGTACTAGATGGAGACGGATTCATTTTGCTTTAATTCTAAAAATTTCTTCATTTCCACAAACTTCGCAAGCTTCTTTCATATTTTTATATGTCCTCTTGCAGGCTGAACATTTGTATTTCCACACCCTTAATTCTCTGATTTTATTTCCGCTACAGGAAATCACTTCTAGTTCCATGTGCAATGCCACATTCTGTATTGAAAAATCATCTGTTATGATATTTCCTTCAAATTCATGGCCCAATGCTAGTATTTTCATATCGATATTTGATAAAACATCCAAGTCGCCAGTTTCTTGAGCTATCTTTTCAATATATCTTACTGATTCAGTTCGCGGTTCGACCACTTTCAATCCGTTGCTTTTCAGATTTGAATAGTATTGCTTACTCTGGCGATTCACTATTTCATTCTCAATACCATTGACTGTTGCAATCTTTTCATCAGGATGTATCTGACTTAAGAAAGCACAAGTATCTAATATATTCCAAACATCGGTTTGCATGTGATTGCCCTCCAAATTATAGGTTTTGTAAGGGGGTTAAAAGCTGCATTAACCAGAAAATCAGGTGATCTAAACATTATTCTCCCCCATCTCATACCTCTTTTTGAATATTTCATTACTTTTCCCATTTCTATTTTCCAGCGCCTTTGATATTCTTCTAAAGATGTTCCTTTTGATATATTTTCAGCAATTACTTCACCTGCTATTCTTCCTCCAATCATTGCAGTTGTAATGCCAGCTCCATTTGATGGTAAGACCATACCTGCAGAATCTCCTACAAGAAGGTAATTTTCTTTCCTGAGGTTTCTTATAGTTCCGGACATCGGCAATACCCCTCCTCCTCTGTATGTTATTTTGCCATTAAATCGTGAAAAGAAGTCTTCAGCCATTGAATTAAGACTTTTTCCTTTAGAGAATTTAGTTTGTATTCCTATTCCTATATTTGCTCCATCTTTTTTTGGAATCTTCCAAGCATAACCTCCCGGAGCTATAGAGCCAAAATACAAATCGACCTGATTTGTAAAGTCACCTTCCATAAGTACAAAATTAATGGCAATGTTCATTGAATTTTCATTCCAGAATTTTTTCCTTAAGGGGTCATGAGGTCCTCCACAACCAATAATTATTTTCGAAGTTATCTTTTCTCCATTTTTCAGTATAACTGTATTTCCTTGGACGTCATTTACTCTTGAATCAGTCAAATACTCTGAACCCTCCTTTTTAGCTAGTTGAACTAATTCTTTGTCATGAATTGGCCTGTAAAGTATTTGCCCTTCAAATGGATAGACCAATTTCCTACCGGATGGAGTAACAAGTCCCATTTTTGTTGTAGTTCTTGAGATAGCAGTTTCAGAGGTTTGGAAAAGTTCATCGATTTTTGAAACATTGGGGCACAATCTCTTTAGTTCTTCATTAGTAGGAACAAGTTCACCACATTGCAAAGGCGTTCCAATTTTGTTGCGTCTGTCTATAACTAGGACTTTCGCTCCTCCTTTCGAAGCATATCTGGCAACAGTACTTCCAGCAGGTCCACCTCCTATAATTATAGCATCCCAATCGTATTCCATGGTTCGCAATGGCCATGCTAAAATAGAGTTTTGCTGTAATAATAAGTATCATAAAGGCCCCTGTTTGAACAATAAATGTGGAAGCTCTCATTTTAGCAGCCGGTCAAGGCGCACGTATGAGTAGCTGGACTAAGAATAGGCCCAAAGGGATGATTCCTTTAGCTAATGAACCAATACTCGGAAGTTTGGTAAATGGATTAGTGTCTTCTGGTGTTAAAAAAATCACCATGGTTGTGGGCTATTCTAAAAATAGCGTTATGTCTTATTTTGGAGATGGTGGAGCTTTTGGGGCAAATATCGATTACACTGTTCAGGAAAAACCGACAGGAACGATTGATGCTCTAAAGATAGGTTTGGAAAGAATAAATGGAGATTTTATTTTGGTTCCAGGAGATAATTATGTTTCTGCAGGTTCTTTTTCATTGTTGCAAAGTTATCCAAGTGAGGCCTTACTTTCTGGAAAGGCTGATCGTTGGTCAAAATGGGGTGAAATTGAATTGCGTTCTGGCAAGTCAATAATAACATTTGATAATCCCGATGCGTTCGGTCGAATTCATTTTACAGGTATAATGAAGATATCTAAAGAAACAGCCAATCTTTTGATTAAGGCTGGCGGTCAACATATAGGGGAGGCTCTCCAGGCGGTAATGAAATCCACAAAGTTTGAGGTTATAAGTTCAGAATATTGGCATAATATAGTATATCCATGGGATTTGATTGAAGGAAATCAGATGGCTTTAAGGGATAATTTGCTTTTTCGTAGTGGTAAGATAGAGAAAAATGTAACAATAAAAGGAGAAGTTTCAATAGGAAAAGGCACTATTTTGAGATCGGGGTCGTATATTGAAGGACCTGTAGCTATCGGGCAGAATTGTGATATAGGGGCGAACACAGCAATAGGGCCCTCTGTTTCGATTGGAGACAATGTAATTATCAGTGCTTTTTCTGAGATAAAAGATAGTATTGTTATGAATGATACAGATATAGGAAGTTTTTGTAGTATAAAGGGAAGCGTTCTTGGTTCAAGTGTTTCTGTTGGATCACATACTATTGCTATACCAACCTCACGGAATATTTTTTATTTTGATAGAGAATTTTCAATAAGTAACAGAGGCGCTATGGTTGGAGACAATTGCATAATATCAAGTAGAGCAGTTCTTCAAGGAGGTTCAATTTTATTATCTGGGGCCACTATAGGGGAAGGTGAAGTTTATACTGCAGACTTCCAAGGAGATAATATCTAATGTGTGGCATAGTAGGTTATACTGGTCAAAAGTTTGCTTTAGACATTATAATAGATTCTCTTAAAAAGTTAGAATATAGAGGTTATGATTCTGCAGGTATTACTTTACACAAAAATGGCTTGGTAACTTCAAAAAAGGAAGGACCTATATCGAATCTGGAAGAAATTCTCGAAAAATCTGATGCTAAGATGGGTATTGGCCATACACGCTGGGCAACTCACGGCGTACCTTCTGATGTAAATGCACATCCTCATTTGAATGAATATCATGATATATCTGTAGTTCATAACGGTACTATTGATAATTATTTATCATTGAAGGATGAATTGGAAAAAGATGGCTATAAATTTTTGAGTGAGTCCGATACTGAAGTAATTCCTGCTTTATTGTCTAAATATTATTCAGGAAACCTTGTTGAAGCAATGAATAAGGTATTAGATAATATAGAAGGTATTTTCACTATCGCTGCAATTCATGTGGATAATCCTGATGAAATAGTTGCAGTGAGGTATGAAACACCTTTAGTCGTGGGTATTGGAAATGATGAGAATTATATATCAAGTGATGTATATGCTATTCTGAAATACACACAGCAGATAATTTACCCTAATGATTATGAAATAGTTAAAATCAAGTCAAATGGTGTGGAGATTTTCAATCGTGATCTTGAAAGTATTGATTATGAAGTTGAAACGATTGAGGAATATACTGAAGTAGCAGAAAAAGGAGGTTTTGATCATTTTATGCTTAAAGAAATCTTTGAACAACCTAAAGCGCTTCAAGATTCTTTAACAGAATTATTTGTAGATTCTCCTCTTGATCACTTAGACTTATCTTGGAAGATCGGAAGCATATCTATTGTTGCTTGTGGAACATCTTATCATGCAGGTCTAGTAGGGAAATATGTTATTGAACAACTGACAGCCATTCCGGTTTCGGTCCATTACGCTTCAGAATTTAGATATGCAGCTCCAGTTCAAGGAGTTGGTGGCCTTCTTTCTTCGAGGCCTCTTGTAATTTTAATATCTCAAAGTGGTGAGACTGCAGATACTTTGGCAGCAGCAAGAGCTGCAAAACAGCAGGGTTGTCATACTATAGTAATTTCTAATGTCCCAGGCAGTCGTATTACTAGAGAAGTGGATGATTCTATAATAACTAAGTCAGGGCAAGAAGTAGGAGTTGCTGCAACTAAGACCTTTCTGACACAAATGCAGGCATTGTATGCTTTGGCCATACATTTATCATTTAAATCAGGGTCAATGGATCATCCTCAGGTAAAAGTTTGGGAAACTGAGATTAGAAAATTACCTAGCAAAATAACTCAGGTTTTGAACAATTGCGAATCCATCAAGGCCCTCGTTCCACATTTTGTAAAATCTAAGTCGGCTTTTTTTGTTGGACGTAATATTAACTTTCCTTTGGCATTGGAAGGTGCTCTTAAGTTAAAAGAAATTTCCTATATTCATGCTGAAGGCTATCCTGCCGGCGAATTGAAGCATGGACCTTTAGCACTTTTAAGTGAGGACACACCTGTTGTGGCTATAGCAGTACAGGATCATACTTATTCTAAATTAGTTTCTAATATTGAAGAGATATCGGCACGAAAGGCTCCAGTTCTATCTATTGTTCAGAAAGGAGATGTGCATGCTTCTAAGGTTTCAGATTTTAGTTTTGAACTTCCAGAGATAGATCCAGTTCTTTCACCTTTTCCTGTGGCAGTCTTCTTACAGCTTCTTTCATACTACATAGCTCATGATTTAGGAACTGAGATTGACAAACCTCGTAATTTAGCTAAGTCTGTTACGGTTGAATAGAAATCTCGCTACAACTATAATAGTAGGTACAGCTATAACAAAATCAAGGTTTGGCATTCCCAAAAATCCATCATCTTCATCCTCTTCAAGTTCCTAATTCCTCCAGACTCTTTAAGGCAAACATTGTGTGTAGTGCAGTACCAATATGTAATGCATCTTCATCTGCTTTGAACATGGGGTGATGTACACTGTATATGGCTTCAATATCTTCATTTTGCATTCCTAAAACGACAAAACATCCTTTAACTTTCTCTGTATAATATGCAAAATCTTCCCCACCCATAACTGCTTCGAGATCATTTACATTTTCTTTGCCTAACATACTGTTACCTACATCTTTTGCAAAATCCCACATTTCACCATCATTAACAGTTGGTGGGTAATCATTACCAGGATATTTTACAATAGCCTCACATTCATGTGCCTTAGCTATATTTTCAGCAATTTCTTTTACTCTTCTTTGTAAGCTTTTCAGTCCATCCATTGTTAGTGATCTTAATGTTCCTAATATTTTCACTTCAGGAGGGATAACATTTGCAGCTTGACCGCCATGTATTGCACTTATACTCACGACACCAGAGTCTAGAGGGTCAAGTTCACGTGATATAATGGATTGAAGATTTGTTATTATTTGTGCAGAGGTCAATACAGGGTCTCTTGTTAAATGAGGAACTGCTGCATGACCGCCTACCCCTTTTATTGTCAAATCTAGAAAGGTTGTGGCTGCTAGGAAAGTTCCTTCTCTAGAACCGATTTGACCAGTAGGCATCTGCGGCCAAACATGGAGGCCAAATATTCTTTCAACTTTAGGATTTTCTAAGGCACCTTCTTCCCTCATTAATTTTCCACCAGCTCCTCCTTCTTCAGCTGGTTGAAATAAGAATTTTATTGTTCCATTTATCTCATCTTCCTTTGTCTTCAATATTTTAGCAGCACCTAATAACATAGCAGTATGACAGTCATGTCCACAGGCATGCATTTTACCATCAATTTCACTCTTAAAGGGTACATCTGTCTCTTCATGTATAGGTAAAGCATCCATATCTGCTCTAAGTGCTACACACGGGCCATTTCCATTTCCAATTGAAGCTAAGACTCCAGTTTTGGCGATTGGTGATTGATATGGTATTTCCAATTTGTCCAATTCTCTTCTCACTAATGCACTAGTTTTGACTTCTTCGTACATAAGTTCAGGATGCCTATGTAATTCTCTGCGAATTTCAATAATCCAATTAGAGATTTTTTTAGCTGCTTTCTTAGCCTCTTCAGGATGCATATTTAGTCATGATTCATTCTCATTATAGAGGTATCGCCGTTATCAAACCAAATAGGAAAGTTATCGTTTTCTTTGAATTTTGTCTTAGCTTCACCAGATAGTTCTTCTGCAGGGTCCCATTGTAACAGTGCTACACCTTTCTCCATTTCCGTTGAAATTAATATGTAATTTACTTCTTTAATTCCGGCTTGAGGTGTTGATAATTCTTTTCCAGCTTGTTTCGCCTCTTCTTTATTTCCGTTGATAACAGTAGCTCCGTTTTCCCAACTTGCGTTTGTTCTAGTTAATCCAAAAGTAAGACTACTAAGGCGATGGTCACTAACAACAAGAGTGTCTTTTTCAGCAAAATTTATCCATAATATTGCATCTACTTCTTTGACATTTGTTCCTTCTTGGAATCCTCCCATAACAGAAGGAGGAGGGTATGACATAATTGCACATGTAATAAATATTAAAACAGTAATTGATCCTATCAGTGGCCTTCTATTAGTTTCATAGGATCTTACAAGAAACATAAATCCTATTCCTGCAATTATGGAGAGTGGTGCTATTAGATAAGGCGCGTGCCTGTAAGCGATAAGAAGGTGTGATCCTGTAATAGCTCCAATAGTCGCTAGTAATAGTATTGGTAGAATCCATCCCCATAATATCCATCCATTTTTTTGTGTAGTGACAAGACTTGCGTTTGCAGCAAGTGAAATCCAAAGAATGTTAACAACTAAGTAAGGGAGTGCTTGGTATTCTCCAGCTTGTAGAGGTGCTATGGTTCCTGGAACTCCTCTCCATAGGACTAACAGAATGGCGATAAATGAAATAGCAAAAGCAGTTAGAATTCGTTTTCGCATAGTAGAATCTGTGATATTATCTCTAATCAGTGGCAGTTGTACATAATCTTTGATAAGCCAGAGTCCCATCAATGAAACAATAGGAATTATAGGTAGGATTAGAGAGGGAGGTAAATTTTCAGGGAGCATGTCAAGTGCACTGTCATCCAGCATCTTACTGAATGATTTCGCATAAATCAACCAATATGTAGAAGTTATAAGAGAGATTGCTAAAAGAGCCATGAAGCTGCTTTTAATTTTTCTTTTATTTCCAGCCCCAATCTCAACACATACAATTCCTACAATTGCGGCACACATTAGTAGTAAAGTAAAATGATGTGTTATTAATAAACCCAAAAATGAAACCTTTAGTATTCCACCCCAAGGATGATTAAATGTTCTTAATAAATTTAGCTCATAGAACTTTTTAGCCTTTAAACATTTAACCCATGCAAAAAGGAATACTAAACCTAAAGTTTCTGCCAAACCACCAGGCATTGCATGTGAATTTGCAAAGACTACAGCAAAGGTTGCGCTGTAGAAGGCTGAGGCAAATAGTGCAGGAGTAAATCCAGCTATTTCTTTTCCAATGAAGAACAAAATTGGCATTGATAATGCTGAGATCATGGGTATGAACAATAATAGAGTAATTTCATAATCCAGACCAGTTGCTAAACTTATTGTTCCAGAAAGTAGCTGCATACCTTGAAAATCAGGATATGCTCTTCCCCAACCCAGATAGTTATTTGTTAACATTTGGCCATTTGAAATAAGTTCACGCGTGAGGTATAGATATTCTCCAGTATCACTACCCCAAATCATCCAATTATAGTGATGGTATATTCTTATTAAGATTGCACAGGGTAATAATGAATACAATAAATATTTCTGGAATAGTCTAATTCTCAATCTTTCCTCCAGACGTCATTAGAGATATTTCTATCATTATTGCAAAGAGTATCATGAAGCATAAATTTACGATTAACGATGGTTGAGGTGTAGCTATAATTACCATAATAAGGATAATAATATACATGTATTTTCTTACATCCTCTATATTTTCTTTATAGTCAGTTGCAATTAGCGTAATAATTGGTAAGCAAATAAAAAAACCACAAAATATAGATATACTGATTAGTAATTTCACTGTTTCATAAACCGAAAGTTTTGCCTCAACAATATTTTGGTCATCAATGAAAAAATCTATTACAGTTGGAGCTATGTAATATGTCCCCATTATAAATCCGACTAGAAATAATATAATTCCTAGAGTGAACAACACTAAAAGCCCATCAGCTTCCTTATTGGTAAGACCGGGTCTTGAAAATTTATAGAAACCATTGAACCATAGAGGTGAACAAAGGATTGAACTTCCAACCAAACTGACATATATTTTCATTTTAATCATTTCAGTAGGAGTATATGTCGTCAAATTAGTTAATTCTAAGTTGGATATATTTAATAATTCAGTTATAATATTTTGAGCGTAGTTTATCAAAATGAGAAGAACAAAAAAGGTACATATAAGGGGCCACATCAAGTTTGAGCGCAAATCTTCAAGATGGTTTGAGAGCGGGCTGCTAGTATCTATCATATCAGACAATGAGGGGTCAGGGTCGGGGGCTTAAAAGGCGCCTTGTATCGCCAATTAATGAATATCATACAAGGATGTGTTAGATATCCTCCAGCACCGGGTGGTGCTGAAACTGTAGTTAAAGCCTATTCTGAAGGTTTATTAGATAAGGGGCATAAGATCGAAGTTATAACTACTAATTTGTATACAGAAACGCCATTTGTCAAGAGAGATATGCCTACTGAGATGTCTGGTATTTCAGTATCTAGGCATAGGGCTTTCACAATTTCAGGCGATGCCCATTATGTGTTAGCACCTGGTATGATTACTTCTTTTCTTTCTAAGAAAGCAGATTTGATTCATACACATTCTTATGGTTATTTCCAGAATCATGCAGCATGGATTAAGGAAAAACTTCAGGGAACACCTTGGGTAATTACTCCCCATTTTCACCCTTCTTGGTCTATGTGGGGAGGTTCTAAGAGGAAGAGTCTAAGAGATTTTTATGATTCAAGAATAGGTAAAAGCACAATGGAATCTGCAGATTTGATTACTTGTGTTAGTAATCATGAAAAAGAGATGTTAGTTAAGGAGATTGGTCTTAAAGAAGACAATATTAGGATAATTTATAACGGAATTGATTGGAATCTGTGGGAAAAGGTACCCGCTAAGGAACCCTTCAGAAATGCATTTCCTAAAGTATCAGATAATTTTGTTCTCTTTGCAGGTAGACTAGCAACAAACAAAGGTCTTGCAGATTTAATTGACGCGATGTCAAAAATTGATTTGAAAGAGATTGATTTAGTTTTGATGGGTGCAGATATGGGTCTTGGTAAGAGACTAGATAATTTGGCATTGTCCAAAAAAGTTAAAATGCATAGGATAGGGCATGTAAGTGATGAGATTTATCGTTCGGCATTATCTTGCGCGGAAATCCTTGTTTTACCTTCTGAATATGAGGCCTTTGGGATAGTATTGCTTGAAGCGGCAGCGGCCTCTACTCCAGTGATTGGTACAAGAGTTGGTGGTATTCCTGAGGCAATGTCTGAAGGAAAGAATGGTTTGATTGTTAATTATAATAAATCAAGCGATCTTTCTAAGTCAATTTTATATCTTCTTAATGACGACAATTTGAGAGTGAAAATGGGAGTCTTTGGGCGTAATTTTGCAGAGGGTTTTTCTTGGTCAAAAATCATAGATAATTTGGAAAAAGAGTATACAAAGCTACTAGCGTAAACATTTAAAGGAAATATCTCCTGCTCCTTTGTGCCTCCGGAAAAGTTGAACTATAAAATGAGCATCCCATCAGAGTTTCAAGATAAGTGGGATTTATTCAAAAGTAAGGCTGAATCTGAGGAGATTGATTTCAATCAATTGATTAGGAACCTCATAGAGAAATATTTAGAAGATTATGAAGAATTAGAGGAAGAATTTGAGGCAGGTAACGATGATGATTTTGACGAAAGTGCACTTTTAGCTAAATTAACAGGCAGTGCAGAATACAATAGAGTGCCAGAGAAGCCAGTTCCAGTTAGTAGGAAGGTTAAAGTTAAGAAGCCAGTTGTGGCAAAGAAAAAATCTTTTTTATCTAAAAGGGCAACTATAACTAAAAAGAAGGAAGAAGATGTCTCTGAAGAATATGTAACTATAAAAGAAACACCAAAGTTCTTGTTACTTGAGCTTGTAAGAAAATTAGATAAGGGTAATGGAATAAATCCTGATGATTTGGTGAGTAGTGCTGAAGAGAAAGGTATTGTCAATCCTAGGTTGCAAATGAATAAGATGGTAAGGAGAGGTATATTGTATATACATCTAGATAGGGTGCACGTAACTTAAGTAGTTTGGAGTTGTAAGATGACATTAAGTAAGTGGCAGTGGATTATTCTTATTTTATTGGTTTTAAGTTTTATTGCGATGGGAGGAGTTTTTGGTTTTGTTTTAGCCTCTTTACTTTCTTTTATTCCAGCCTATTATTACCTTAAATCTATTCGTAACGCAGAAGAAGAGGATATAGAACCATGGAGTGCCTTGGGAACTGCTTTTGCTTGGGGCGCACTTTCAGGTGTTTTCTTAGCTGGTATTTTTAATGTTTTAGGTACTTCACTTATCTTACTTTTATTAGTGGATTATAAAGACGGTTTTGATTTTGAAAGCACAGCAATTATCATTGGAGCCGTTTTAGTGGCACCAATTGTAGAGGAATTTGTTAAGCCTTTAGTCATGTTCCAAAATCAACAAGTTAAACAAGAAGTAGATGAGATTGAGGATGGTATAGTTTATGGGGCAGCCTGTGGGTTGGGCTTTGGAGCTACTGAAAACGTTCTTTATGGCCTTTCAGAGGGTGCAGCAGCAGGCGGTATTGCGGGAATCTTTGTCATAATTGTCCTTCGTACAGTTTCTTCTATATTGCTTCATCTAGTCGCAACATCTTATACGGGGTATGGTATTGCTAAATATCAATTAGAGGGTGTTTCTTTTTCAGTAGTAGTGAAATATTATTTGTTAGCGGTTCTAATTCACGCAGCATGGAATGCTATGGCAGTTAGTAGTCTAGTTTTTGACAATGAATTAGGTACAGTTTTGTTATTTTTATTAGGTATTGGATTAGCAATAGGTGGGCTTGAGATGGCTAAGAGAAGAATAAGGGAATTGGACGTTGCCGGATCTAACATCAAATCGACTGATATTCGTTCCTCCGATAATAAAGACGATTGGTGGTCTGCTTCTAATAGCAAATGGAATGATAAGAATATAGATAGGAATACTGGCTATACTGCTCCGGTACTAAATAATCCTGTTGAGAATTCGGCCGCTACATGGTCATCAGAGATAGATTGGAAGCAGGCAATAGGTGGACTATTATTTTTAATTTTTTTGGCTTTGAATTTCATTTAACTTAGAATAATTATTTAATCACGAGTTTCTCAGCACATTCCCGGGCCAGTAGCTTAGCTAGGTAAAGCGATCGGCTCTTAACCGATCGACCGGGGGTTCGAATCCCTCCTGGCCCGCCATCAAGTAAAGTGAGTAGGATATAATCTCGTTATTCTACCTTGTTTTTCTATTTTTAAATATGCTTTTGTGGCTAATGAGTTGACATGATAATTTATTTTCTGACGGCTAACTGAGAGCCTTTGTGATATCATAGATTGAGTTATTCCAGGATTAGTTTTTACAATTTTGACTATTTCCTTTTGAGTTTTATTCGTAATAAGTGCAGTTCTCGTTTCTAGACTATTTCCAGTTCCAAATGGGAAAAATAATCTTTGTCTTCCGCTTCGATGGGATGTTATCATATTGTGATTTTCCAATATATTTATGTGATGTGAAAGAGTCCCATTATGTAAATCAAATCTTTCTTTTAATTGTTTGAAGTTTGACCCTGGAGTTGAGTAAATATGTTGCAAAAGGTTTTGCCTAGTTGGTTCATCTGCGAGTGTGTCTTTCTGGAGTCTTGAGTAGAGAGGTAAGAAAAATTTAAATGTCATGTATTTGAAGTTTTCAGATCTTCGAAACTGATACACGAGACCTAAAGTTGACATAGTAATTATAGTATTAGTCAAATCTATCTTTGGGATTATCAAGATTCCCGTTTTTTCATCGCTTTCATGGTGCATTTCAATAGCTTTAATTTCATCATCTGACTGATAAGATGCAACTATTTTACTTTCATCATAGACTTCGACGAATATTTGATAACTACCTTTCATTTCTGGGATATAATTAGTTCTCAGGGTCCATAATTCTCCATTTTTTAGTATCCCTATATTTATTTTTTCTATTACATTGGTTTCTGAATTCTTGACAGATCCAATTTTAACTTCTAGTTCATTACTAATATAACCACGATTTGTTATTACGGTATCACAACTTAAACCTTGACCTACTAAAAGGGAATTTCTGTCGCATTTGTTCTCAAGTATTACTATTTCGGTGTTCTTATAACTCAAAACATAAGTAATTATTTTCGCTTCTTCACGATTACTTATCTCAATATTTAATTGACTTCCTCCTTCTCTTGGTATCACTTCTAAGGGATTTATTTTGATACTAATAGTAGCTCTTTCACTAGGATCTACGGTAATTTTCGATGGCCCTTCTACTGAAGAAACAAAGGTGCTAGCAAAAATATAGGTTATATCGTATTCTTCTTTATGGAATCCTTCATTATCTATTATAACATTTGCATAGTAGTCATCTGGTTTCTCAAAATATATGGTAGGGGCAATGATTCCCTCTATGGTTTCTATATCGTCTTCTTCTGAGTAAGCATTGAATTTATATTCGTCCATTACTATTGCTGATACAATTCTGCCAGATATGTCTGAATCTTCGCTTTGAATTATCATTTTTTGATCTATTCCTGATATTTTAATCACGTAGAAATTATCAAACAAAGGGATTGTCTCATTCATGCTATTAAAAATTAATTTGGTAGTGTCTTCTATTTCAATTAAGAGATTTATGGTATTAGATTCAGTATCTAGTGCTAGTTCATTGGTACTAGTGAATTCTAATCCAAAAGGGCCCAGATTCATGGTTGAGAAGGAAATGAAACTGTTTAGATTCGATGAAAAAATATCTTCATTTATTATAATTGTGCTTATTTTACAGTAATAATTGCCTGGATTTTCCATGTTCAAAAAGCGGAAGTCAATTGTTTGAGACTGTTCTTTTTGAATCGCCAAAGATTTGCTATAACTCTCAAAATGTTCATTTAGGTAATACAATTCTACATTTACAGAAATATTTCCGATTTGTTGATCAAATGTTCCGATATTGGCTATGTTTACAAATAGTTCAGGATTTTCTTCAATATTGTAAAAATAATGTTCATCTACTGTGACAACTAGGTTGTGTTTCATTGTAACAAATTTATGATTTATGCCCGTGATATCCCAATAATTTGTTGAATCACCCTCACTATCTTTGGTTTGAAGTCTTATAAAAATCTCAGCAGATTCTTCGATATTTAATTCTATTTTATCTCCTGTTTCTTGCTCTATATTGTATACTTCAGTCCACTGCGTTCGATATAATTGGGTTTTATCAAAATTAGAGGTGTAGGCTATATTATAATCACTAGTGTTGGATATTGAAAAATCGTTATTGATTTCGATTATATTATTTGTCTTTTTAGCCGTAATAAAAGGACCTAGTACTATAGAAGTATTGTATATTTCTTCTAGGTTAATGACCTCAATCTTATTCTCGTATTCATTATATTGCCATTTTGTCCCTCCGTTTAAGTCAAGATAATAATCTTCTACGATCAATTCTAAATCAATATTTTGATTTTGGTAAAATAAATATATTTCATCTAAGTAAAATATTTCAATTTTACCTTCATTATTTTCTAGTAATGTAAAATTGAAATTATATTTTCCAGAGGCAGGTATTGAAAAGGTAAAGTTCGTTAGATATTCATGGTTTGAACTTATAGTAAACATTTTGTTTGGTGTTTCTAATATAATATTTTCTTGTAAATCTTCACTTAATATATCGACTGATAAGCTGTATGTTATTTCTTTATCATGACTATTATTAACTTTCAAAATGATTTCGTTTGGAACATTTGAGTCAGAGCTTACCAGTTGTTCAATTTCGAAAGAAGTTTCCGCTTCACTTGCCGGAATGAGTGCAAAGATAATACCTATTAAAGACACAACCAAGAGTAAAAATAGACGAGACTTTGCACTCATTATTTTTTACTAAATTAATCTTAGTATTAATAACTATAGGGTTTTTTTTTGACAATGGCAATACATTTTTTTGATATATTTTAAACCCATATCGTTTATATTATATATAATGCAATATAATATAATTTTGTTTTTTTTGTAAACCATTAAATAAAGCATTAACAAGCTCTTTTCATGGACCAAGCTAAACAAATATCTCAGGCAGTTACAGTAGTCCCTGTTATTGTAGGTATTCTTATTTTGTTCTTGGGAAGTGTAAGTATTGGTCCGACTAATCTTGGTTCATGGTTTTTTGTTACAGAAGATTTTCAATATACAGATGCAGATTCTGATGCTCTTCCAAATCTTGTTGAGAAATCCCATTATAATTATTACTTTGGCGAAGGCTCTCTCGTTCAGTACGCTGCTACAGAAGGCCAAGATTTGGGTCCCAGAACGGATTTGATAGTTGATTATTCTGAATCTGGTTATGAAAAGAGATCTGCAACTTTTTACAACATTAGTCTAGTATTCTATGCTATTTTCTTCATGTCACTGTTAAGCTCTATTATTCTCTTTGTAACTGATTATGATTTATTTCCTAAAGTAGGTAAAAATGAGTTATTGGGTGCAGCATTTGGCTGTTATGTGACTGTTATCGGTTTCACTTTGTTTATAGGTTTGTACACAATTATGGCAATTCCAGAGGCTATGCATCAAGATCATTTAGTACGAGAAAAAGAATGCCTTTATCCAAGTGATATTTTCATAACTGGTGCAAATGAATGCGGCCATGTTGAGGGTGAAACAAAGTACTTTGATGGTAAAGAAGCAATATTAAATTCGAAGTGGACATTTGGTCCAGGTTTCATACTATTTATTTCAGGTGTTTTAGTTCCTTCATTATACCTTCTTTCGACAACTTATCAAAGATTTGAGATCGAGTCTGAGAGAGTATCTGCAAAAGCTTTGAATCTTGAATTGTATTTTGATCCTGATGCTAAACTTCTTTTTGACATAAATACAGGTGAAGTATTGGGTTCATTTCAGTATGAAGGCGAGGATCGAAATCTTTTCTTTGATGAGGATGCTATGATATTATGGGATGAGGATACAGGAGATGTATTGTATGGCGGTTCTGATAATGATGTATCAGGTTCGGAAGAAGAGCCTAATCCTACATAATAAAGTAAAATACATAATAATATATATTTGTTTTAAAAAGATTATATAATAAATAAACTCTAAATAATTTATTAAAAGCAACGTGTAACTACTGTTTTATGGAGGAGCACTCAGTAATTGCAAGATTTGTTGTAATCTTGATGGTTGTTCCTGCTTTGTCAGGTTGTCTTGAAGATGAAGTTGACAGATCGCTAGAAGTTGAATTCTCTGTGGACTTCCTTGTAGGTGGTGAGCTTCAGACTTTAAGATTAGTTAGTTCAGATCGCATGAGTGTTTTGGTTCCTTATCTTATGCTTAACCAAGAAACAGGATTTATGCAAAACGGTACAATTCTTAATTTTGAGGACCAATATTCAGCTCATTCAATTCAAATTCTTGCACCACCATCTGGCGAGTATTGTATTTTCTTGATGAGTGATTATGGTCGTGAGAAATGGCCTATTAGGAAAACCAATGAAAGTTGGAGGGAGTGGGTTGATCGAGGTGGCCATTTAGGTAGTCTGAACAATACTATTAATGCTAAAATGACAGACGCAAATTCTTCATATCCATCATTGCAACGCTTGAATGGAACTGCAGGTTCGGTGGAATATCAGTTTTTGGATGTTTTGAGGCCAATTAGAGAAGGTGTAACTGTAGAAGAAGGATCCTTGCATGGTGCAGGTATAGTTGACGGTTTGACGGTGTTTGAAATGATGGAGGTGATTGCCGTAGATGGAGAGTTCAATGATCTGCATGGGCCATTTTTTGAACCACCTCAACCACATCCACAATATTTATTCCATTGGGCTAACGCTCTGAATTATTTCGCTGGCAAGTTAGAATCATATGGGTATGATGCACAAATACATAATTATCGAACAGCTAGTAGTCCTAGAGCTGAAAATGTCTGTGGTTACAAGACAGGAACTTTGTATCCTGATGAGTGGCTTGTTATTGGAGCCCATTTAGATGTAGCTGAACCAGGTAGTGGTCCTGGTGGTGGTACTAGTATTGGTGCTCATGATAACAAAGCAGGTGTAGCTTTGGTAATGGAAGCTGCAAGAGGCCTTGCGCAATTTGATCATAGGCGTACTATTGTAGTTTGTCTATGGAGTAATGAGGAGAATGGATACGATGGTAGTGATATGTGGATTGAAACTATCCCTCCAGGCGTTACAGTTACTAATTATCTGAATGCTGATGCAGTTGGAACTAATTGGCCAGGATACTATACTCTTGTAGTTGATTGCATACCAAATTACGATGATGAAGTCTTGGGTGATCAATGGGAAATGATAGGTTTATTGGAATGGATAGGTACTGATAATCACAATACTTCGGAGGCATTGAGGTTGGGTCGTGAAATATTCTATACAGAAGGTTATGCATCTATGAAGGATGTGGATTCGTCCGCTCAAAAGAGGCAATCCATCTCAGTTCATGATAGTGACAGAGGTCGTTCAGATTATGAAAGATTTGCAGATCAATTGGGGGTTGTTAGTGTTGATTGGGGAAGTCTGACAGGTGGTTCAGCCTGTTATCATGCAGATTGCGATACGCTTGATACAATGATTGAGATGATGGTGATTGATAATGCTACAGGAAGGCAAAGTCTAGTCCAATCTTTCGATTTAATCACCTGGTGGATTTTTACAGCAGCGATGCATTTAGATGAGACTCCTATATACGATAAAAATTAGAATGAAACAATCTTATCAGATTCTTCTATTATGGGGTAAAATTTAGAAGATTTTGGCTGCGGTTAAGAATATCCTTGGGTCTGGAAAGTTTTCGCAGTATTGGTAGGTGTATGAGACGCGGATTGTACCATCACTGTCCACGAAGAATTCACCAGGGGACAACCATGGATTGTCAACGAGAGGGCGGTTAATAGCACGGCGAGCCTCTTGGAATTCTATTCCGATTTCCTTCGAGTGGCACCACGTTTCTTCGGGAGCGTCGTAGAGGAGTTGCTCGATTCCAAAATTTGCAAGCCCAAAGGCACCGTAGGCTGTAAAATCTGGATCACAGAGGATGGTACAGTCAATCTTGTGCTCCTCCTTGTATGCCGCCGCCCTTTCCGGTTCTCCCTGACCAATGATTACGGGATTAATCCCGGCATTTTGGTAGTCTCCATATTCATCATTGAGTCTTGATGCACGATCGACGCCACACCCACAACCGAAATGGCGCCAAAACATAAACAGTGCTGTGCTATCTGACCAAAACGATGAGAGTTTCTGTGGGCCTCCGGTGTGATCGAGTAATTCAAGGTCTGGGGCGCTGGTGCCCGTTTCTAGGAGTTTCGACCGTTTTTCTCCAGGTCCGGCCACCCACGTTTGAAGCCACTCCTTCTCAGCAGCTTCAGTAAGTTTATCAGGTTTATAATCATCGCTCATATTCCTCTAGCGTTCAAGTTTAATTTAATACTGTGGTTACCAATAGAATAGCAATTCTAGTATAAACATTATGATGTTCCAAATTATCTCACCAAGAGCTCTAATCCATGGATTATCACTATTTTGAAGAATTCCTCCTGGAAGAAATACTAAAGCCAAGAGACACGTTAATAAAAATGTAAAAGCTA
>CAZWJS010000027.1:0-18396 GCA_964634895.1 uncultured archaeon
CGAGAACAAGTGTCTCAAGAGGTATAGGGATAATTGCCCTAAACGTCTGGTTGCGCGAATGTAGGGTCGCTCGCAGAAACGGACCCTATATAAGGACTGGCGTTAGTTTTCGTCGATAGCAGGCCTATTTTCAGAGGAAGACTTATCTTTTCTTGTTTCTATTTCTTTTATACCAAACAAAAAGCGTGTTGAGTTAGTACGTTTAACTACTTCAAAGAAAATCCAACACGTTAGGGTCACGAAGATAATGCCTAAAATGACGGCAGAGAAATCTTTGAGTCCTAAATTACCTGCAATAACCAATCCTGCAAAAGTAACTGGCATATGCACAATATAGAAGGGATACACTCCTTGGTTAAGATAAGCTAAATTCTTGCTGGGTTTGTTGAGCAGATGAGCGCCCCAAGAGAAGATAGCCAGACACCAGAACCATGCATGGAAGCTATGGATTAGACAAGCAACAATAGTCATTTTATTATGAATAATCTCTTTTTCCAGCCAACCACCATCAATATACGGGATGCCAGATTTATGTTGTTCTAGTCTAATCCATACAAATGCAACAGTCAATGCTAATGTGAGAACCGTAATCCTTAGTCTATGTTTTTCTATGAATTCATAGTATTCGTCTTTCGCAGTAATACAGATGTAACCAAAGGCAAAGAACCCAAAAAACCAAAACCATTCATACCCAACACCAATGAATCCTATTATCCAGGGTTTGAATAAAATTTCAGTGAAAGTTAGAAGAAGCGGAAGCAAAATGAAAATTCCAATCCCTCTAGGCATAGTAAAGAATGATCTAAGAAAACGCTCCATTTTTCCATTCGGATTATTTCTTACAACACTGAATACAGGGATTAGAAAGATAGAATACTGAAATAAATTCCATAGAAACCAGAGGTGCCCTAGCGCTATGAGTTTCCCAAACACAGGTATCCAAAATACAAGAGATCTCCATATAATTCCAATGAGAAATCCAAATACAAGACCCGAAGGACTGGTATCTTCATGTTCTCCTAGGATTATAGATCCAATAAATCCCATTGTCCAGGCTCCAAAGAACATTGGTATAATCAGTCGTTTGACTCTTTCTTTTAGAAATACTTTCCAAGTCCGACGTTTGAAGGCAAATGCAGTTCCCATTCCTGAAATCATGAACAAAGCAGCAAGTCTCCACTGATGCATCCAATGAAGTATCATACTAGTGAAACTTACTGAATTTGCAGTATAGTCATTATTTTCTTCTGAAACTTCCCATTTATCTTCTCTATCAAGCACTTCAATATTGGGGTTAATTCCTTCCCCATAAGTGCTCCAATAGACTCCAATCGCAACATGAAATGGAATTAATAATCCAAATAAAATAACTCGAAGCCAGTCGATATCGTAGCGCCTTTGTTTATTTGCAGTTTCTTCCACAGGTTGCTATAGCTCCCTTAAATTAACGTTATCTTGAATTAAGAGCAGGCCAAATCATGGTAGCTAAAATTATGACAATGCATTGTAGCGCAATAAATACAACGATGTTAAAATCAATATTATAGGCAACTGAAAAAAGCCAAGACCCTACCAAGGAGAATATCAGACTCCCAATGGCGAGGTATTTGATATTCATACTTCGATTTCAATCGCAGTAGCCATTCCGCCACCAAGACATGCAGTGGCAAAACCACGCTTTCCCCCTTTTTTACGGAGAGCGTGTATCAAAGCTAAAACAATTCTACATCCGGAAGCTCCAAGAGGATGTCCCATTGCGACTGCCCCCCCATGCACATTCAATTTTTCATGTTTAAGACCTAAACCTTGCATGACTCCTAAACTTGCACATGCAAATGCCTCATTGTGTTCATAGAGATCGTAGTCTTTTTCTCCTTCTCTTCCAAGTAACTTCCATAATTTTTGTACAGTAGGTATTGGGGCAGACATGACATCAGCACATTCAATTCCTACCGAGCAGTATCCACTAATTGTAGCTAAAACTTCCAAACCTAGTTCATCCGCTTTTTGTCTAGTCATCACAATACAGGCAGCAGCTCCGTCTGAAATCTGGCTAGCATTGCCTGCTGTTACGATCCCATTCTCATCAAAAACTGGTTTTAATTTAGCTAATGATTCAAGACTAGAATTAGGCCTTACACCTTCATCCTTATCCAAACTTCCTTTTTCGTGGTCAATTTTAATGTGATAATCTGAAAAATCTCCTTTTTTATGGGCATGATGGGTACGAATGTGAGATTCAATTGCAAATAAATCTGCTTCTTCTCTAGTTATTCCAAATTGTTTCGCAATTCTGTTACCAGTTTCAGCCATTACCATTCCGTTAAATGGATCGATTAACCCATCATTCATCATACTATCAACAGGGTTTTCCATACTAATTTTTCCGTCTTCAGCTCTAGCTACAGTAAACGGAGATTGAGACATAGATTCCATTCCTCCGGCCATTATAATTTCGGATTCTCCAGCCTTAATTGCATTCGCAGCTAGCATGATTGCTTTCATACTAGATCCACACATTTTATTTACAGTAAGGGCCGGGATTTCAGCAGGAATGCCTGCTTTTAGTGCAGCTTGGCGAGCTGGATGTTGTCCGATTCCAGCAGAGAGTACATTTCCCATAATAACTTCATCAATTAGGTCTGCATCCAATCCAGTTTTTTCTAAAGTAGCAGAGATAGCAATTGATCCTAAATCAACCGCAGGGACATTGAACAAAGCCCCTCTGAATTTACCTTGAGCAGTCCGCATACCGCCTACTATCACTACATCCTTAGCGTATTCCATGGAGAAATAGCATTAAAGTGGCTAAGTAAAAGGACTTCGCAGAAGTTCTTAAGAAAACCCAGCCTAGGATATACAATAGCACAGACATGGCCAAACCAAAAATTAAAGAGAAACGCTGGACGATAGATTTAGAGAAGAAAATCCAAGAAGAACACTTCTCGGAAGGCCAAAGGTATTCCTTCAATCCCAAATCTGAAAAAGAAATTTTCGTTATCGACACGCCCCCTCCTTATCCTTCAGGCACTTGGCATATTGGGGCCGTAGCTCAGTACAGCATGATTGACGTGCTTGCTAGAAGCCAGAGATTACTAGGAAAGGAAGTTTATTTTCCATGGGGTGTCGATAGAAATGGAATAAACATTGAATTTACGGTCGAAAAGAAGACTGGCCGTAAGATGAAAACCTATGATAGGGCTGAATTCTTAGATATTTGTAGAAGTGAAATAGAAAAATATACTCAAGAAATGCGAAATATAGCTAAGAGAGTGGGCCTCTCTTGTGCATATGACAAGGAATATTTGACGGATGCGCCAGATTACAGGGCAGTAACTCAATCTATCTTTATTGACTTGTTTAAGAGAGGAGACATTGTAGAAGAATTAAGGCCTAATTTATATGATCCAGTAGAGGGGACAACACTTGCTGAAGCTGAAGTTGAAAGATTATCTAGAAAAACTAAATTGATTGATGTACGATGGTCTGTTGAAGGGGAAACCCTCCCGCCAGTTATAATTTCAACGACAAGGCCAGAATTAATTTGCGCTTGTGGAATTGTTATTGTTCATCCAGACGATAAGAGATATCAGAATTTAGTAGGCAAGAATTTAGAATTACCGATTGGCACTTCAGGTCGCTCAAAAACTGTTGAAATTCAAGCACACTCAAGCGTGAACATGGAGTTTGGTTCAGGAGTTTTGATGGTTTGTTCGTTTGGAGATCAAAATGATGTTTCAGTATTTAGAGAATTAGGCTTAACTCCTTTTCAAGCAATTGATTTAGAAGGGAAGATTACAGATGTTGGTGGGCCTTTAGCAGGTTTATCTGTCTTAGAAGCAAGAAAAAAAGCATTAGAACTTTTAGAAGAAGCAGATAAAATTGAAAGTATAGAGGAAAGAGACCAAGAGATTCCTGTTTCTGAAAGAGGAAAAAATCCGATTGAAATTATTTTGTTGAAAGAATGGTATGTTCGACAAACACACATACAAGAGAGACTGAAAGAATTATCAGATGAAAGCAATTTTGTTCCAGCCCGTAACAAACAATTTTTGTTAGATTGGATGGAAAATATTAGTATTGATTGGCCAGTGAGCCGTAGGCGCTGGTACCACACAGAAATTCCAATTTGGTATTCTGAAGATAGAACAAAAGTTGTTACACCGCCTCATGGAACTTATGTTCAACCTTGGAGAGATTCTCCCCCAGATGATTCTATCGTCCTAGATAGAGAATCACGAGAAGAATTGGGTAAATATTCTGAAATGAAAGCTAATCTTGGTAAATTAGAAGGAGAAGAGAAAGTATTCGATACTTGGATGGATTCTTCTAATTCGAATTTGTATGTTTCAGGTTACTTATCAGATCCAGATTTATTCGAAAGAGCATTTCCAACTGGAGTTAGACCGCAGGGAAAAGAAATAGTTCGTACTTGGTTGTATTACACACTTCTAAAGTCTGCACTTTTACTCGATAAACCCGGTTTTGCCAATATATGGATAGATGGATTGGGGATGGACCCTTGGGGTCGAAAGATGTCTAAGTCTCTTGGTAACGGGATTGATGCTGAGTCTGTTCTTGAATGTGGTGCTGGAGGCCGCACAGGTTCCTGGAAGATTAAAGGACCTGAAGGTAAACAGGTAACTCTACAAGCCAAGAAGATCGGTTCCGAATGTTTCCGTTTTTGGAAAGCAGCCGATGCACAAGTAGGAGATGATTTCCAAATAAATCCAGAACAAATAGAATCTAGATACTTTGGTGTTCTAACCAAGATTTTCAATGTCGGACGTTTTGCATCTCAATTTGATTTTGATGGTGATTTAGACACAGTTCCAGACGATTTAGAGAACGAAGATAAGTGGATTCTAGCAGAATTTTCTGAATTACTAGACAAAGCAAAGAGAGGTTATTCGGAGATGGATATCTATACTTCAGCTCAATTAATCAAAACTTTCAGTACTTGTATTTTTGAGTCACATTGGTTAGAAATGGCCAAGACTCGGTTGTATAATGAAGATCAAGCGGCCACTTGGACTTTACATCGTATTTTCAGAGATTTAATGTCAATTTTAACACCAATATGTCCGTTCTTTACACACCATTTGTCTACAACTCTTTATGCCAAATCAGCTGTTGATGTAGATACTTTTCCAGAATCTCCAATATCTGATACTAAATCTTGGGTAGATATGACAGAATCATTGGTTGATTTTAATTCTGCAGTATGGAAAGCTAAGAAAGATGCAGGAGTCTCTTTAGCAGCACCAATTTCAGGCCATACCGTTCCAGAAAAGTTAAAGGATTTAGAACTAGCATTGAAAGGCATGCATAAGTTAGAATAGGAAAAGCATATTTTTTTATTCAGTTCTTATTTGGGCAGTATGGACCACAAGTCAGTTTTTGCGGCGGCGTTAGTTATTTCGTTTATAGCTCCATTATTTTTGGCTATACCTTCTGCAGATGCTGAAAGTGTGGAAAGTGAATTGATTTTCACATATACCAATCCTGAAAGTGATAATAGTCAGGAATCTGCAGTAGCAGTATCTGAAAATGGCAATACTGCAGTGGTTCTTTCTTCGGATGAGAAAAACTTTCTTGTTTTTGATATGCAGCAAAAAATATTACTTTGGAGAACATCTCATTATGCGGATTTGATTGGTATCAGCAATGACGGGAAATATTTTGCAACCTATGATGATGACGGATCTGCTCCATCACTGGATTATTTTCAAAAAAATAGCAGTGAACCAATTTGGACTACACCTATAGAAGGGACGTCTTATACTTGTAATTTGCATTATGGGCCATCTGGAAGTAGATTTTGTTCCATACATTTCTTCGATGATACAAATGGCGTTATGATATACCGTACTGGTTATTCACTACGGGCACTTTTCTTCGATAACACGGGCCCTTTAGAAAAATTGTTTTTCAACGGAACCAGTTATAGCCGATGGCCAGATGACTATAGCAATCTACGTAACAAGATTTTCTTTTTGGAAACAGGCTTTGCAATTGCTGAATATGTGGCCGATTATAAATTTAACATAACGTTCGTGACAGAAACTGCCCAAAAATCAGAAGTTATACTAATTGAGAATAGAACTGATATAATAGGAATCTCAGATAATGGGCGTTACATTGTGTCCACAGTGGAACATAAAAACACATTATACATCCATGATAAAACCAAATTGGGCATATTTGAGGAAGATAGAATCTATTATTTTGAAGGAGACATACAGAATCAACCAGGTGCAGTTTTTTTTAGCGATAAAGATTTTCTAATATTTGAGGGAGGTAGGGCCACTAGCCTAAATTATGATAATTTTGATTATGAACTCATTAGCCAAGAGGAGGGCGAGGTAGCAGTGTTGAATCCATCCTTTGTTGGATCTAGCTCCTATCATAATCCAGAAACCGATTTTTTTGGAAAGACGCCGGATGAAAAATATCTGTTTCTATATCCATATACGGAAGGGGGGGACAACAGAAATATAGTACATTTATTTAACACAGAATGGAGCGGAAGTTGGGATACAACAAAATCTTGTTATGATGAGTATGTTTCTTACATAAACGGTTGCAATGTTGTTTTTACAGGTTCCGACAATAAATACACTGCTTTCATGATTAATAGTGCCGGATTCGAAGTATATTCTATTTCAATTGATGAAAGCTTCGTTGCCTCAATGTCCACAGAGGATCAAGATTTTCTCGTTGTTTGCTGTGGAATTATAATAGTTATTTTTATTATATTTGTTGCTATAATAAAGAGCGATTACTTTGACTTAAGTAAATCTGAAATGGTTAAGAATATAATTCTCGCATCTGCCCTAATCCCAATTCTCTGGGTATTAGATATGCTGGATTTGTTTAGTATGCTGGGCCTTTTTGCTTTGGCCTTGTTATTTATTTCTTATCTACGTAGGGACAATACAGATTCTCCCCTTAGTCACAGCCCAGAAATGTATGGCCAACAGCAGCAGCAACAACAGCAGCAGCAACAACTTAGATTTACCCCAAAAGCTGAACTGGTGAATATAGAATGCCCAGGATGTAGTTCTCAAATGAAGGTTCCCAAATTAAATGAGTTACAAAACGTTGAATGCAAGGAATGTGGACTTGCAGGTGAAATAAAAGTGTAGAATCTGCTCTTTGACACTATCATCAAAACCTATATAAATTTCTAAGATATATACGATTTATGAGACACCCATACGAGGTTAGACTGGATGATTTGGAGAAACGGGTAGCTCAACTTGAATCCATGATCAAAAAGTCTGCAAAAACAAGAAGACTTCTGGCCTAATTTGTGAAGGATATAGCAGGTTCGCTATGAATAACGAATTACTAAGAAGAAGTATTGGCACAACTGCCAGTTTTGCCACTATTAGTTCCATCAGGGCAGATAGTATAGTACCATATTGCACCAGTTAAAGTCGCATTTTTCAGATTTGCACCAGTCATATTGGAATAAGAAAAATCTGAATAAGATAAATTAGATCCTGTGAAGTTAACATTCACTAAGTTAGCAGACCAAAGGGACTTAAGATCTGAAAAATTATCAACACCCCATTTTTCAAGCAGAGATTCAGCATATGACTGATTATCCTCATCTCCTTCAAGATAATAGCTATATTCTAAATATTGCTCATTATATAACACCGGACTATAAGAGAAACTAGAATAGGAAAGATTAGCATTGCTCATATCACTGCCATCAAGTTGAACTCCATGAAAAATAGAATGGGTAAGATATAAACCAGAAAAATTAATACTTGGGCTGCCAGTACCAAGCGAATCTGGGTCGTAATAATATATATATTTATTCGAAAAGTCCATTCCTGGGCCAAATATCATTTTCTTACCTCCTATTTCTGCACAGTTGTAATTCTCTGGCAAAGCTAATGGGCATGAAGAAAGATCAGGAGCCATGAAATCAATGAAGTTTGCCTGAGACATATTGCTCTGCGAAAGATTGCTTCCTGGCGGTAGATCCATAGATATTTTAGTTCCATTAAAAGAAACGTTAACCATACTGGCAGTGGCATAATTACTCCAATCCACAACCAAATTTGCATTATCCATTGTTGCATTATCAAAGCTAATCAAGCCAAATCCTTCCACTTTAACCACGAAATTTGTATCATCCATTATTGCATTATCAAAAACTAGTTTACTGCCCCCTCTAGTACTGCCGTAAAGAGTCGTCTCGAAATTTGCGTTTGTTAGATTTGCTCCTTTAAACGAAAGGTCATAAGGCTCACAGTCTGTCTTTATTATCCTATCATAATAGCCATAATAATTCTTTGATTTGACCTCACCATCGAAATTTGCATTACTCAAATCTGTATTGTCAAAAACAGCCCCTCTAACATCCGTTTCTCTAAAAACAGCCCCTACTAAAATCGAATTAGAAAAGTCAACGCATGCCAGATTAGTTTCTCTAAAATCTGCACCAGTCAAATCTCGATTTGATAAGTCACAACCCTGCAACTTCATTCTTAAAAAATCTGCATTAACTAGATTAACGTATGGACCAACAATTTCATCATTACAATCTTCAGTGAGATCTATAGTTCGGGGGTCACTTGGCTGGCTGATATACCACATGGGTGCTAATATTAATGAAAAAACGACAACTAAAACCACCATCCTTGTTTTGAATTTTATCCAGTTAAGAACCTTATTTTTTTCTATTTCTAAAGGTTCCTGAGATGGCCCTTGCGCTCTGAGACCTAGAGCTAGCATACACACCAGTAAAATGAAAGAAATAGAATAAAATAGAAGCCCATCAATAAGATTGGACCCCCACGTCGCCGAAAGCATAAATGCCATTGTAAAAATAAGGAAAGCCGAAAGACCAAGAATTGTCTGTAATAATTTATTTCCACGCCCAACTTTGGGTGTATAATCAATAACCTCTCCTTCGGAATCATCATCAGCCGTCTTCAAAATTTTCTTTTTAAAAGATAAGCAAAACGCAAAAAGCCACACCAACGTTGTTCCGAGAAAATAAAAAATAAGTTCATCACAATAATAAGCGTATCCATTTGGGGCTAAACACTCAACCCACTCAACCGCAGAAGTAATTGTACTTAATGTTCCCAAGAGAGCGTACAGAAAAAGAGTAATTTGAAACATTACAGTTAAGTATGAGGATCGATTAAAAAACGAGAATTCGTATTCGTCATCATTTTTCATTAAATAAATATATCTTGAAAAGGAAATAATCACTATTAAAAGTGAATGAATTATCAATGATGGGAAAAGAAGGTTTAAAGGAAACCAAAGGAATAAAAGAAAACATGAGAGATAACCCCAGTAATTGATTGAAGTAAACGTCCAATAATCCTTTTTTATTTTGTCTATATCCTCTTCGGAAAGTGTGATTTTCTCTCCATCAGTATCAGGTTCTGTTACCTTCTCTTCAGAGGGTGTAATTTCCTCAGACTCGTTACTCTTTTCAGTTTCCTTTTCTTCTTGATTCACTTTTATCGAATGTTTACTCCATTATATATTTCTAAATCAGAATTGCTTATTCATTCCAACTAAGGTAAAGTCTTACTTCCGCATCATGATAATTAACATCACCATCATCTTGGCCGTTGGCGTGAACTTCAGAATACCCGAAGTTTTCTCCATTGATGTAATATTTTTCATTAGCATCCCCATAAACTAATCCAAAAGAGTAATAAAGATCTAATTGCACATATTCTTCATTTTTTCCATCTATATCATAGAAATCATCATCACTTCCTTCATCCCCATCATAATCCCAAGCCTGTAAGGCAGCGTAAAATACGGGTTTATTATCATCTACATCATAGGTAAAATTGTACCACACTTCACTTTCATCAGTATCTTCTATGTAATTGGTAATATGGGCTTCACTATCCTCAATAAACATCTTGAAATAAACATCATCCCCGTCCCAGAAATCAGTGTTTTCAACATTGTAATAATAGACCGTCATTGTCAATTGGAAATTGAAAGTAGGCCAATAATCGTCAGCATCATTGTACCCATCACCATCAGTGTCCACCATAGTAGGGCTTGATCTCAAGACTAGAACTTCATTTCCATCCGTTAGCCCATCGTTATCAGTGTCTATATCCAAAGGGTCTGTACCCATCAAGCTAATTTCGTCACCATCAGAGAGTCCATCATTATCGCTATCCATATTCAGCGGGTCGGTCAGGAAATTATTTATTTCTGCACCATCCATAAGCCCATCATAATCAGTGTCAGGATTATTTGGATCCGTATCGTATTGATTAATTTCCACTCCATCAGATAACCCGTCTCCGTCTGTATCCGCTACAACAGGATTAGTTCCAACACGATCATTATATTCCCAAACTCCAGTCATCGTTTCTTGACCATCTATTATTCCGTCCCCATCAGTATCAGCTTTATTCGGGTCAGTACCAAAATCAATTGCATAATAGGCCGTATAATTCTCTAAATTCGCAGTCAAACTTATTAGTTTTTCAACTTCAAATTTAGCATTTAATGCATAATCCAAAGAGTACAACCTTCCATTCAAATCAGACCCAGCATAATTCCTCATTTCAAATTCGAAAACAGCAATATCCCAATTTCTCTCTAATGCAGCTAAAGCCCACTTGTAATTGTTTGGTAGCCTATCAAAAGTATATTTTTTTTGTTCAAAAATCGTGGCCATTTCATACATTAGGTACTGTGTTTCTCTTAGAACATACATAACATGCCCTCTGCCCAAAGTATCTTTGTTGAACCTATCAAAATATAGATTATGTAAATCATGGTTGTAAGTCATAGGAGATTTACACTGAGTCCAGAACCAATCTCTTTCAAATTCCCAATAACCATATTCATCTTTAGTAAATCCATCAAAGGAATGTAATAATCCAACTATGTGTCCAATTTCGTGAATAACCGTTTGTGTTAACCCACTATGACTCATTTGAGGTCCATGAGGAATGAAAATTCCAAATGAAGTTCCATTTTCATATGAAGAAGCTCTTCCTAAAACACCAGGTTCACCAATAGCTCCACAATCGTCTACGAGGAAAATAAAGACCGGAACTGTGAATACACCTTTAGGCCTATGGATCAATTCATCAAGAACAGGAATCAATGCATCATCATCTATAACGGTATAAGTATCACATCCATAATAATCGTAGTACACAGTAGTATTCCCCTCAAAAGCTTCCTTAACTTTTTCTAACCCATTGTCATCAATGTCAGCTAAAATGGTATAGAATGTCCAATTTGCGTAAGGAATCATATTTTTCATAGATCTTTGAATAATACCATCATCAATGTAATTGCCTACATTACCAAGGCCTGAATCATCAGAGGTAGTATCAATGATAAACGTATCCACTTCAAATTCAGTCTCATAAGACGACTTGTAAATGTATGATGGAGCAAATAGATATTGTATAGATTCATCAATATATTCTGCAATTAAGCTGTAGAACTCTTGATCATCTTCTATTAGCCATAAAGGAGGATTGTTCTCAGCATTAGCTGCAACTCCTCCAGACCAAAGGAAGGAGGGTGGTGGTGTTGCCATATCTATGAAATAAAATGGATAATTTCCACCATAAGCAACTAAATTATTGACGTGCAGAGAATCTCCACTGTCGATATCAGTGTTGTTGTGATAATAATAATAGGGCCAAAGATTAGTATCCGGATATAAGAAAAATAGGACATATCCATCAAATACATCTTCCATTCCAGGATATTTGTTGGCGTTGGTGTACAACCATTCTTCAGCTTCAAGAACATCAACTCCGTCAATTACAACATTGCTATAATCATCCTCACCAAAGGCTTCATCAAAAACATCCTCGACATAATAATCCCCATTACTATCAATATAATCCTCAACCTTCCACTCCATGCTTTTACTATTGTTCATGAAATCATTATAATCCATAAACATTTGTTCTGGGGCTTCAATAAGTGAAATATTAGCATGATATTCATTTCCTAGTCTCAAAGTATTTCGCATTATTTGACCTAAAGGCGTGTAATAGGTTGGCGTTCGGCTTAATATTTCTTGACTATCTTGTTCGGTCAAGTCTCCAAATCCTAGAAGTACAACATTCACTTTAAGTTCAGAATCTACAAAAAATTCCTTAGGAGCGTATGGTTCATTTACGTGCTGTGGATCCCATTCTTCATCGATTTCCATGCTTACAGCTCCAGTGTTGCTCTCCATCCCATCAAGCAATCCATCGTTATCAGTATCTCCGTTTAGCGGATCAGTTCCAGTGCTTTGATTGGATTCCCAAGTTCCAGTGTTTGTTTCAACGCCGTCAGATAACCCATCTCCATCAGTATCGAAGTCGTATGGGTCAGTGCCGATTTCTTCCTCATAATTGCTACCTACTCCGTCTCCATCCTCATCATTCCATTCCATGGGGTCGTTAGGAAACGCGTCACCAGTTACACTGTCAGAATTGTCTCCATATCCATCCCCATCAGTGTCATTCCATTGGGTTATGTCTGTTGGGAACACATCTGTATTGTCACCTACGCCATCTCTATCAGAGTCTATCCATTCTGAGGAATCATATGGGAATGGGTCTCTATTATCACCCACACCATCTCCGTCGGAATCCTTAGTTTCAAAGGGATTTTGTGGGAAAGCATCTTCGTTATTTCCAACCCCATCCCCATCAGAGTCAAACCATTCGTTAGGATCATTAGGAAAGGCATCTTGTCCGTTATCTCCGTAACCATCTCCATCCGTATCTTTAGTTTCAAAAGGATCATATGGGAATTTGTCTTCGTTATCTCCTACTCCATCATAATCAGAGTCATACCATTCGTTAGGATCATTAGGGAAGGTATCTTGTTCGTTATCTCCAAATCCATCTCCATCCGTATCCTTAGTTTCAAAAGGATTATTTGGAAAATCATCAGCTTTGTTTCCAATTCCGTCAAAATCCGAATCAAACCATTCATCTGGATTATCTGGAAAATCATCGGAAAAATCACCAACGCCGTCTTGGTCTGAATCTTTCCATTCATATCTATCATTTGGAAATGCATCTACGTCATCATTGTATCCATCACCGTCTGAATCTTCATTTAATTGGTCTTGGCATCCGCTTGATGCTAAAATAGACAAAATCATGATAAAAACAACAAAAAAAGATGGAAATTGCGATTCTTTCATATCACCGCATAGGTTTTTGCATATAATATTTTCAGTATTATCTAATGATGCTACATCTTTTTATGTCCTATTTTTGAGTGGCAAATATGGTTTTACAGAAAATTGGTGATTTTGTTAATAAGAAACCTTTGGAGGTAGTAGTTGGTGTAATCGTAATTACTATGCTTATGGTGGCCCAATTAGCTCTTAATCCACAGGATGGAACAGTAAGTCAGTCCAGTTTTCTTCCAGATAATGAGGTTATCAGTGCTCTAGAGGATATAGGAGATAAATTCTCTACAGAATATCCCGTTGATACCTTAGTTTATAGTAAAGACGACGATATTCTTACTTCCGATGCATTTGTTGAGATTCTGGAAATAGAGATTGCATTAATCAAAAATGAATTAATCGCCAATAATTCCATGAATCCCTCAAATCCAAGTACGGATATAGCTGCCATTCCCAATTATCTGGCACCTTTCGTTGGAGGAGATGCTTCAGATCTGGAGCAATTGAAGGAAATCTATGCTAACACTACAGATCAGGAGATAAAGGACGCATTCGCCGCTGCAAAACAGAATCCTATGTTAGCTGGCGCCGTCATAAATATTCTTGGAGAGTATGATGGGAATAATACTGCTAAAGCGACTAAGATAACGTACAAATTCGATAATAGTCAGAGAGAAGGAGAGGATACTGGCGCAGCTTTCGACCGGATGGTCAGCGTTGAACTCGAAATGAATGAGGTTGTCAAGGGAATGAAATTTGAAAGTGTGGAGGCCTACGCACTGGGCCAGGCAGTTCTGGATAATGAGATTAACGAAGCATCAAACGATAACACGGACCAACTTTTCATGTTGGTAATCGTTCTGGTAATTGGAGTGCTTTTGGCCACATTCCGTTCACCAGTGGATGTTGGTTTGACAATGTTTGCCTTAATGATGGCTATCATATGGTCTAATGGATTTGCAAGTTTACTTCAATTCGAACCCAGTTTCTTCGCAGTGATTGTGCCAATTTTGTTGGTTGGTTTGGGCGTAGATTATGGCATCCATCTTGTAATGAGATACAGGGAAGAATTAGTTGAGGACTGGGACATCAATAAAGCCAGTTCTTCATCGATTGTGTTTGTAGGTTCAGCACTATTGTTGGCAACTACAACTACAATGGTGGGGTTCCTTTCAAATGTAACTTCAGATATAACGCCCATAAGGGAATTTGGCATTCAAGTGGCAATCGGTGTCCTTTCAGCATTCCTGATATTTGTTACATTTATTCCAGCATGCCGGATACTGATTGATAGGCGTTATGAATCCAAAGGCCAGAAACTTCTATCCGATACCAATGAGAAGATAACTAAAGGACGGAAAGAAGAAGGCGAACAGACTGGTTTTCTGGATCCTTTCATGACTATGGGAGCAACTGTTGCCTTAGAGCACCCACATCGAGTATTGGCGGTTGTGGTTGCTATTACTCTAATTACAGGATATGGCGCCATGGGAATCTCCACAGAGTTCGATTTCAATGATTTTCTTCCTGAAGAAATAGCAATAACAAAACATTTCCATTATTTACAAGATGAGTTCAGTACTTCAAATGAATTTTCATTTATCTACATAAGTGGTAGCGTAGCTACGTTCGATGTTTTCAATCAGATAAATAACACACAAACACAACTATCAGATGGAGAAGAATGGGTAAATCCAGACCAATCAATGATGTATTCTCCTTTGAATGGGATGAGAGACTTGGCTTCGAATAATTCAGACATAAATCCTTTTGATTTCTACAATTCAACTTTTGAAGATCTATTCAACTCACATGATTCTGACGGCGACTTGATACCAGATTCCGATGAGGGAGTTCGTGAGCTCTTAGACTGGATAATGATAGGCGATGGAACTCAAGTTCCTAATATGGTCTCGAATTTTGTCTATTACGACGAAGAACTGGATGACTACACAGTGGCCTATATCTTGGTAAACACCAAATCAAAGAATGCATATTTCTCAGAAGTTGTAAGTGAACTAGAGAAAGATTCGAAGAGTCTGGAATCCTTGGAGACCGAGGGTAAGGTTGATTCAGTAGTAGTTACAGGGGCTCCTGCAATAATCGATGTGGTAGTCAATACCATCAATGAGACTATGATGGGGTCCATTATCTACACTATAATTCTGTCTTTCATTCTTCTTACAGTGATCTTTGGATATACAGACAAACAGCCTTGGTTGGGCCCACTTACGATGATGCCAGTCTTGCTGGTTCTGGTCTGGATTCTAGGGACAATGGTGGCTATTGGATATGCTCTCAATGTATTCACAATTCTAATTGGGGCCTTGACGGTAGGGTTGGGAGTTACTTATGCGATTCATATTTCTCATAGATTTATAGAAGAGATGGAACATCATCATTCATTGGAGAAGGCAGTGAATAATACCGTCAAGAATACAGGGTCGGCACTATTTGGAGCGGCTATGACCACGGTTTTGGGATTCGGAGTCTTATTCTTTGCGATATTACCTCCAATGAAACAATTTGGAACAATGACGGCTTTGACGATTTTCTATTCTTTCTTGTCTTCAGTATGGGTCTTGCCGAGTATCTTGGTGCTTTGGGCCAGATACGTCGGTCTTGGAAAGGCAAGTGATGAACAACCCGAACAGGATGATGTCGAAGAAAATGAATCCGATGAAGAAGAATAATTTAGGGACTGTGACTAGAAACTCCGAGGATAAATCTGAAGAAATTGCGCCTTCCGAAAAGGATACTGATGTTGATTCAGGAGGCGAGAGTTCTATTAAAGACTCATTTAAGGGATTTTTGCAAATAATATTGTTTTGTATAGGTATTCTCTGCATAATAGTTGGTTTCTTTTCTTGGATGATTTCTGGTTGGCGCGGCGACACCCCAATACTAGCTATTGCCTTCTTTCCTCTTTCTTTTCTTTCATTTTCTTTATGTTACTTTCTAAGAATGAACAATGAAAAACAAAAAGAAATAGATGGTGGGATTAAGTTAATACTATTGTTGTTTTGTTTTCTTATAGTACTATTTTTAATTTAATACTGTGGTTGTTTTGTTCTTTGGTGGGTCTACTATAGATCCTATAACAGCGCCTAAAGGCGTTTATAATTGCTAAAATGTAGTTTAATATGAACAAATCATATTTGTTGGTAATTTGCTTACTTTTAACATCTTTTGTAGGTTGTCTTGATGCAGATAAGACAGGAGAATTAATCGATGAATCCGTAAAAGAGCCAGACGATGGCTCTGAAAAGCCAGAGGACACATATTCTTGCGAAATTAATTCAGAAGGTTATTGTATATTCACAGGTAATCCACATCAGGAAGGTTTAGAACCAGGCACAGACAATATTGTAGATCGAGAAGGAAATTATCTTTTTGGAGTTGATGAAGCATTGGCTGTTAATTCAGAAGGAACTACGCTTCAAGCACGAGGAACCCCGGCATTTGATGGAGACCAATTAATTCAATCTTCTCAGGAAGGTCTGAGTGAAGATGAGAAAGCATTTCACAAAGTAATGGCCATTATGTTTCCAATCCGTAACGCTTTGATGTATGATATTGCGTCTTTAACTCAAGATGAATGGGATGCATTAGTTAGTGAGCTTGAAATAAGAGAAATTAAGGAAACAACATTCACAGATGGCCAAACTCCCAAAGATAATTATTATGGCCGACAAGGAATTTTTGACTTAGCTAAAGATCCGGATGGTAAGGATATTCATCACGATGTAATGAAATTCCTTGAAGAATCGGGCTTGTATTTGTTGTGTCATGTTACCAGTGATGATTTTGCAGAAATGCTTGCAGATACGCACCCTGAAGGTCATAATCCTTGTGAAGACGCAGAAATAACAACTAAAATTCCATTTGCAGAAGAAACTCAAGATTACAACATGACAGTTACAGAAGTTATCGATGGAGACACATTTTATCTTGGAAATGAAGATAAAGTCCGGATGTTAGGAATTAACACTCCTGAATCTGGAAGGCCTTATTCAGAAGAAGCTACAGAGTTTCTAACAAATATGATTTTAGGAAAAGAAGTTACTCTTGTAAATGATAGTAAAAATGGAGATTCAGATTCTTACGGAAGATTACTTGCCCATGTTTATGTCGATGATACATTTGTTAATTATGAAATTATCAAAGCAGGATTTGCATTCTGGTATCCTTATACATCCGGAACTGATTTTGATTCCGAATATGAAGAAGCTCAAGATTTTGCCTCAAACAATATGGTTGGTCTTTGGACTGAATCTTCCTATAATCTGACGATTGATTATATTGAATATGATCCGGAAGGAGATGAAGCTGAAGGAGAATATGTTGTTCTTACAAATCACGAAAATTACAATGTTAGTATGGTTGGGTGGTTCTTGCAAGATGAAGCTGCTCAAACAGCATATGAATTTGATTTTATTATAACGAATAACACAAGTATTCGAATTTATACTGGAGATGGAACTGACAATTCAACTACGTTATTCTGGGGATGGTATCAAGGAATCTGGAATAATAGTGGCGATTTTGCCATAATTCAGGATGAAAATGGCTACATGGTTGATAGCTACAGATACGATTAAGACTTTAGGATTCCTGTTCCGGCTTGTCTTAATGTTTTAAAAGAGAGCGGAGTATGGTAGAGTATGAAGGACAAGGATCCATTCGCAAATACAGATGCCAAACCAAAAGACAATGTCACTGCATTTGGAGTCCTTGCAAGATTCTGGTTTAGAAGTTCACGTATAGGTGTCTGGGTTCCTCTTTATCTAATATTTGGGATTATTTTCTACGTGGCTTTCAACTCATCTCTAGGTTTTCTAATTGGCGCCATTTATGGCATCTATAGGTTCGTGACTCGTTTTAGAGTGCTTGAAGATTGATTTTCTTTGCCCCCCATTATAGTATAGACTCAGGCTTCCTCATCATTAGATTGTTACAGATTGTATACGTGTTTGGCAGTGCCGCCGAATAAAGCTGTTATCTGTGTCGCATTGCAACCCCGCTCTGTGGCTATACGTTTGAAAGCATTCCACAGGACGGTGTAACTACAGCTCGCCTTGTCCACAGGGAAATTTGATTCAAACATGCACCGATTTGCGCCGAAGTGGTCGATTGCGAAGTTGATGTACGGCGCCATCGCTTTAGCAAGTTCTTCCGATGTCGGAGGTACGGCGCGTTGCTCGAAACCGAGTCCACAC
>CAZWJS010000028.1:0-17519 GCA_964634895.1 uncultured archaeon
TTTTTTTACATCCTTAAATTTAGGCAAACCTAAATTAGGTGAGCCTAAAAAATAGCGCTATATATAGTTTAGGTTTGCCTAAATTTTTTATAATGCCTTATCTCTTCATAACCATGGCAAGTATGGATGCTTTGTCCGAAAGCGCTGAAATGATGATAAAAAACATCAATGAATTAGCTTCCAATGGTGAGAGAGTTAGGACATCCGATTTGTCTTCTAAAACTGAATTGAAGCCAGCCAGTGTTACAGAAATGATTCAAAGACTTGGTGAAATTGGTCTAGTAGATTATGAGCCATATCATGGTGTTCATTTGACAAAGCAAGGGCAACATGTAGCTGATGTCATAGATCATAGATTCAATATACTCCAAAGATTTTTGACTGAGATACTAGGTGTTGAAAAAGAAGAAGCGGCTGAAGTGGCTTGCAGAATGGAACACATTTTGACAAGAGATGTTGAGAATCGTTTGAGTGATTTCTTAGGAATAGATAAAGATACAAAATCCGATTTATTTTGTCATAAAGTAAATGTAGAAACAGAAGGTGAACCTGAATTCATTCCATTATCCAATTTTAGAGAAGGTAAAACAGGAAAAGTGCGTCTTGTCTTAGAAAAAAGTGAGCTAACACATACCTTGGAAAAAGCAGGCCTATCTCCAGGCTGTACAGTTATGGTAAAAAAGTCCAATGGCAAATCATACGATATTGAGACCGAGAATGGTACATTGTCTTTAGATAGCGAATTAGCTTCAAAAATTATAGTTCAGAATTAATGGTTTCTAAAGGCGTTCTTTACATTGTTATTAGTGGCCCAGATAATTATAAACGTGCAATTGAAGGCCTTAGAGTTGCTGAATATCAATCAGGCGATGGAACCCATGGTGTAGCTTTAATGCTTCAAGGGGAGGGAGTTGAATGGTTGAGAGATGGTGATGAATCTTATAGAAAAGAGATTCAAACTTCTCTCGGTGTCATTCAAGAACTTGGTGCAGCAGTCTTTGTTTGTGGAGCCTCTATTAATGAGAGAGGATTAACAGCAACAATGGGTCATTATAATTTTTTAAAATCCTCAGCACCAAAAAGAATAAGTCAGGTCGTAAAGAAAGGTTGGCAAGTTGCTGTATTTTAGTATCAAAAAGTCTTTATTGAGGCCTCTTCTAGACTGCTAATATACATCTCAAAATACAAATTTGGGTTTGTGTAGGTGATTAAAAATGGGTATAACAGAAGTGACAGATGCTAATTTTCAAGATACAGTTAAGAGTAGCGACTTAGTTTTGGTTGATTTTTGGGCGCCTTGGTGCGGTCCATGTAGAGCCTTGGGCCCTGTACTTGAAGAAGTTGCAGCTGAAAATTCTAATGTTCAAATAGTTAAAATGAATACTGATGAGAATCCTAATACAGCATCACAACATGGTATTATGTCAATACCAACTATGATGATATTCAAAAATGGTGAACTTGTTGATAGGCTAGTAGGCGCTTTGCCGAAACCAGCCATAATGGAAAAATTAGAACCTCATTTCTAATTTTCGATAAATGGGCGTCTAGCCCATACCACAAAAGCAATTAGACCAGCACCAAAACCAATAATTCCAGCTATAGCAGCAGTATTTTTAACATTCCAAAATTCTTCCTCTTTGGTTACTTCTATTTCCTCTTTAATTTCAAGTCTGCTAAGATTAAAAGCATCGTACATCATTTCTATGTAATAAGTTCCATTATAGTTTACTGAAGGTTCTCCAAATTCCAATTTTGCAACACATGCTTGTTTGTGCGTATTCATACTAACACCATCAGTAGAGCACATGTAGTCATTATAGTTCGTCATATTTTCATCAACTTGATGATTTCCTTCTTCCATGAACAATCTTACGTTAACATCATAGGGCACTCTTGGTTCCCAATATTCCTCTAAAGTTGCTCCTTGAGTTGGTTTTAATCCAATTGCAGTCCCTTCTATCCCAAATACCCATAGATGCCCACTGTTTGAATCATCAACATTTATTGAATATTCTTTTGTATTGGTAGTTGTTCCAAAGCTTTGTGAATTATCATTTGATCCATCACTATTTGTGTCGATTGTTAAATCTAGATTAGAAACTGTGAATTGGTCAGTATTGACTTGTGGATATGCAAGGATAATTTCAGCCCTAATTGTTCCATTAGGTACATGTAGGTAATGCGTAGAATCAGTAATATATGTTCCGCCACTTCCTACAAAATACGCCCATTCTCCTTTCCATTTCGCAGTTAAAGTATCAGTATACTCTTTATCAGTATACACATGACTAATGCCGTTCATGCTATCTCTTGCGTTAAATACGGTGACGTTTGAATTATCAGGAATTCCATCATTATCATTGTCTGTATTTCTCAGTCTTTCTAGTGTAAGTGCCATTTGTACAGCATATTTTACATCAATTAATCCGTGTCCTTGCCCCCAATCATGTTTTTCTCCAGTGTTACTGTAAGATTCGTTAGCATTTGCTTGAGCACCTTCGAGGTACCTTCCTGACAATTCTAGTATCAATTCAGCTTCAGTAACAAAAGTATCAATTCTATCACCATACCATTCACCTTCAGAATCAGCATGATCCTCGTAAAGATAGTTTGCAACCCCTAATGATGGTGCAGCTTGATAGAGCAGTGTAGCCACGCCTGCAATGTGCGGCGTCGCCATTGAAGTTCCTGAAATGGCCATGTAGTAAAGATCATCATCAGTTGGCCTTTGAATGATATCAATCAAGGTGGCTCTTGGTGCAGTTGCCCAAATATTCACTCCCGGAGCTCCAATATCGGGCCATGTTTGTGGCTTTGTCATATCACCTCTTGATGAAAAATCCGCAATTCCACTTCCATCATGTTCTAATGCAGCCACTCCAATTACTAGTGGTATGTTTGAGTATGGATTTGTCTGTAAATCACTCCCATCACTTCCCGAATTACCAGCTGCAAAAACAGAAACTACATTATTGTCATATACTAAATTCAAGACGGCTTGTGAAATTGCATTTGAAGGATCATACTCAGAACCAGAGCTTCCCCATGAATTTGAGGTTACACGTATATTGTAAGGATTTGCATCAGGTCTTGAATTCTCATAAACCCATTCAAATGCTTCTACAGCATTGTCAATAAATGCGATATCACCTACTCCCATTCCAATTAGTGTAGCGCCAGGTGCGACACCTTTCTTTGCTCCTGCAGACGCGTCGCCATTGCCTCCTACGGTTCCCGCGCAATGAGTACCATGTCCACTTGAAGTGTCTGAATTTTCAGCTTCTATCCAAGTTCTCGTAGCTCTATCAAATTTGTAAGATATTGTTTTACCTTGATCATAATCAAAATCAGGATGTCCTGCATCAACGCCAGTATCGATTATTACTGCAGCTACGCCAGTTCCATCAATATAGTCATGCTCATGAAATTGGTCTTCTACAATCTGTTCATTTTCATCTATTATTACAGTTCTCCATGCTTCTACGGCATTGATTATTCGAGTTGTATCTTGCATATAGTATTCCATTTGTGAATTGTGTTCAATCCAAAATACATCATTTTGCTTGCTCAGCATTTTAATTTCGTTGGTATTTCCTTTTCCATAAAATCCATCTATAAATTCAAAAACACTTATAATTTTTATTCCCAGCGATTCAGCATTTTTCATGTGGTTTTTAGTTAAAAGGGGTCTATATTGTACAATAAATTCAATATCCGTATCACTATCCGTATTTTCCATGGTACGGATTATATTTGGATGCATAACGTTTTCATCAGATGATGCATTTGTAAATGCAGGATTTACTAGAAGCAGCAAAATTACCAGCATCGCTCTGAATTGGCCCATAATAGTCTTTCACTATGGTGTAATAAAAAGTTTAGCTACTTGTAATTCTAACATTTGCGTCTTCTAATTCTTTCTTAAGTTCTTCACTATCTTCCTCAGATAAAAAACATTTCAATGAATACACCTCATACATTTTGTGAAAACTACTCGCTTGTATTTCCACATGTTTCTCTAATTTTTTGAAATGTACATTAATTATTTTGCTAAGAGGAATTCCTCCACCTCTTGGCTCTCCCACAACAATTTGATTCATGTCATCTATATTCATTTTACCTCCTTCAATTACTAAATGATCTCCATACATCATTATCCATCTTCCTTTTCTGGTTACGTCTTCCCAAGCGGAAGAGGCATTTAGTGGAGGGCCATTTTCATCAATACTTAGTTCTGTAGAATCATCCCAATCATCATCTATGATTTGTTTATCATTTGTCAGTAGTAATACAGGCACCCAGTCTTCACCATCCCAAAATTTAGCTTTTTCCGTTAATTCCCCATTTTTGACATCTGAAATTATTCTATCCATTTGTATAGGGCCATATATTTTTTCATCCACTTTTACAGGAAATTTCTTATCTTTTTCTATATCCTTCATTTTGCCTCATAAACATATGCCTTATTCGATTCTAAATCAGGTATTTCTCCTAAGACCCATCCTACAGCTGTAGTTTCAGCGTAGTAATAATTTCTTTCTTCATCAGTACCTTGATTAATTACGTAGTGCACCCCAGTTCCTTCTTCAATACTAATGCCAACTGCAGCATGGCCGTACCCTTCCCATGCTTCGGGAATTAAAATTATAGCAGATTCGTGCCCTATAATCTTCATTAGAGAGATTAACAATGCAGATGTATCTTCACAATCTCCAGTTTGATCTATAAGTGTCTCTATAGGATATCTAGGATATTCTCCTACGCCTGCAGTTAGATTATCTTCACTATATTTTAGGGATTGTACAAAGCTTAGAAAGAAATTAATACGAGTTAAGTTATCAAATTTTTTTTCTTTGGAAATATTGTTTAATTCGTTTGCAATATCAATTATTGCTTTTTCATTAGGCGTAACGAAATTCAAATAATCACTGTATTCTTTAACTGAATGAGTTTGCATTGAAAAATAAGAATAACGGTTAGGATCAAAAGTATAACTAATTTGGTGTTCATAACTATCAAAAATCCAATTATATATTTTGAAATATCCAAAATTGTATGCCTCTAAGCTCAGAAATAATTTAGCATCATTGTTATCGTTTGCATAGTCTAGGTTACCATCTAATGTTCCATTGTTTCCCATTTCCCAAGAATCAGTGAGTAGATTATAGGTTATACTTGCATTATAACTATCATTTGAATTACTAATATCAAATTCTTCTGGATTCCTGAATTTGTAATATATTACAGATACTGTAAATGTATGTTCAGTTTGATTGTCAGGTACATTTATCTCAAATTCCGCATTCAGAGAGTATTCTTGTTCCCACGGAACAAGCCAAGGCTTGTTGTTATTATCAAATCGATGTATTTCTTTTGAATTTTGCAGTAAGTAAATAATTACAGGAGCAGTAGTTCTACTGTTTTGCTTGTCAGTCAATTCAATCCATTCTAAATTAAATTTAAGGGCAATATCATTTAATTTATCTAAATCCTCTGAATCATTATATCCATCATTATCGTCATCAGTATCTTCGTTATTCCCAATTCCATCTGAATCACTGTCATAGTGTTCTTCACTATTTTTTGGGAATACATCTATTGTATCGTTATATCCGTCATTGTCATCATCGTCATCTTCATTATCTCCAATTCCATCTTTATCATTATCAGTCCATTCATCAGGGTTGTTTGGAAAAGCATCTTTGTCATTAGGTATTCCATCTAAGTCTTTGTCATGCAAATATTGTGCCAAAATTAGTACTAGTAATGATCCAACAGCAATTGTAAGAATTATTTTTTTTTCAGATTTCATCTTAGAGCCCTAACAACTCTGGCAATTCTTTCATGTGTCTAAAAGGTATGGCTCCGGCATTCTTTAGTTCATTTTCAGAAAAGAGATTGTTTATGATTCCGTAAACTCTAATTTTTGCGTTAACTGCAGCTCTAACACCCGTTACACTATCTTCAATGACTGCACATTCTTCTGGTTTAAATCCCATCTTTTTAGCAGCATAAAGAAAGATATCCGGAGCTGGTTTTGGTGCTTTAACTTCAGAAGCAGTAAAGATGTTTTCACCAAAGAAATCATATAGTTCAGTTAGTCTTAAAGAATGTCGAACGTGGGTAGGCTCACCATTTGATGCAACGCACATTGATATCCTTAAAGTTCTTAAGAGTTCTTTCACACCTTTAACAGGATTAAGTTTAGAATCCCATGAATCACTTACCATTTGAACTAATCTAGGTAGCCAGTCATCTGGAAGTTCTTTGCCCGACATTTCTTTCATTTTGTAAACAACTTCATCAAGGGTTTTTCCTCCGAAAGTAGAACTTGCTTCTTCACCAGTCATTTCAATCCCAATTTCATTTGCCATTTCGGCTATCACTTGATTTGTAATTCCTTCACTGTCTACTAAAGTCCCATCACAATCGAAAATAATACATTTCGTTGCCATCAATACCTCCTAGTATCATTACATTTCATTATTTCTCTTAGAAAAGATGTTGCATATGTACCCTTGTGTAACCAAAAGGTAAAAATCACATCGCCATTTGTGTCCACATCCCATCTTAATTTATTTATTTTTTGACTTAGTGGCCTATACATTCCCAATGATGACAATTCAGGAATTTCTTTAATCATAAAGTCTTTAAATTTTATATTTTCGTCATCCATTACAAGCCTTTCTAAGTCACCTTGTATTCCATTTGTAAAGTGGCTATTTACTCCAGGAAGTAGTCCAACAACCCATGCTTTTCCTTCGAGACACCGCTTTGTTAATTTATGTTGATTATTTTCTGTGACTTCAATAATCCGTCTTTGATCAGGCCCACCATAATTATCTACAGGAACAATATTATCACCTAGTAAAGGCTTATGAATACTTAGCCCTTCTTTTATTCTAAAATCCAAAATTCTATTGAAAATTAAACTCTGATATCCATGCACTAACATTTTTGCTAGATTCTCAGGCAATTCCCTTATTGCACCAATATAATCATTTTCGTTTCTGCTTAAATGACCAAGAAGTTGTCTTTCAAATAGAAGATGTGGAGAATATTTTTCTATAGCACCTTTCCAATCCTTTGTGTCCTTTAAAAACGTACGACCTTCATTCCCAGCAGATTCTTTATCTCCAATTGTCAAATAATCCCATACAGCCCCTTTGTAATCATCTTTAACTATTTTTTTCCCAACTAAGTGAGTAATAGGTCTCATAATTCCAAAACGTTGTATCCCAAAATAGTTTGGAAAGAAACCATCAAGTTCATTTAATATTAGATTAATATTTTTAGAATATTTTGAATTACTTATTTTTATTACAAACTTATTTCCTATAAGATTACCCAAACGGATAGGTTTTGCACTCATATGTTTAAATTTTATATCTACATTTTCTAAATCTATTTTTTCAATTTTGTTTTTATTTGCCATAATTGAAAAATGTTGAGAAGTTAGTGCACGTTTGTCTTTCGTACCAGCAAAACTAATTGCTTTTTGTCCAATACCTAATAATTTAGATAATTTTTTCACTAAAACATGCGTATCCCAATTTTTTGCCGTTATTATAACGATGGCGTGCTTTCCGATCTCATTTTCTCTATTCCAAATCCAATGTGATTTTTGTTCTAATTGTATAATTTCATCAACTACAAAATCTTCTGGTTTTTTTCTAAGTTTTCCATCAATACCTTTAGATTTAGATAAATATTCTTCTTTTCCTATATCCGGGCTAGCCGGTAGAATCATAAAATTAAGCTAATTTATCTCTAATTGTTTTAATATCAGAGATAATGGTTTCAACGGCTTTTGTAATTGCTTTTTTTGGAGCGCCTTTTTTTGTTCTAATGTAAAATTTTGGATGATCTAAAACAATATGTCCCATGTAGTAGGATGCGTAGTCTACATCAGGATTTGCTAATGTGTGATTCATTAAAGGACCTAATAGGGTTTCATTAGCTCCCCGAACTTCAATTTCAAGTTCGTTTTTAGTTTGGTTTATCACGCTAACTTCCATAGGATTGCGCGGACTCAGGGGGGTGTTATAAAGATTGGGCAAGTTTTACGGCTTTATTCCGTATATTTCTTGATGCATCAGTCTTTATACCTAAGGGAGAAAAAACGCTAGAACTTGCAAAATATCCTAAATCTTCAATGCATTTCACAATTTTGTCCCTTTTTGGTGTTTGCCCTATATTTGCTTCTCTAGCAATATCATTAATGTCATATAAACCAGGAGGGCCTTTAGCCTCTTTTTTGAGAGTCATAAAAATTTTACCTAGCTTCCCGTCGTCATAATTTGGGACTAAATTCGAATCAATTATTTTCTCCGTCCATATTGGGCCACAAAATTCTTTTTCGCCATTATCTTTTATTTTCATATCTTTTGTTATCCACTTTAAGTTGTAATCATTCTTCTCTACAATTCTAGCAAAAATACGTATATGGTGCCCTTCTGAATAAGATAGAAGAGGTTCTATTCCTTTATTCTTTTCTGATGCAATACTATGTATTTTCCCTAGCAATATTCTAACTCCCATTTCTTTAGCAGCTACTCCTTTCATAGAATTAGATCCATATCTTTTTTTACAGATTGAAGGTTTTGCACCGCATAAAACTGCAGTATCTGTCGCAGAAATACCAATGATTCCGTTGTGATTTGTTGATTGTATGGTTGTTTCTAAATAAGGGGCAGGCGTTCCGAAAGGATCTATGTCAATCCAATCATATTTTTTTTTCTTGAGATGGTCTTCTACATTCTCTTTATAGACTTTAGCTTCTAAATTATTAACTTTTAAGTTTTCTTTCATTGTTTCACAAGCGAGTATAGATGAATCACAAAAATCTACATTGATATTTGCTTCAAGCATTAACCTGATGCCTCTTACGCCCGAGGCAGCCATTCCATCAAGCATGTCACCTTTAAAATTGAATTGATTTGCAAAATGAACGTGCAAATCTCTGCTCATTTTCATTGATGGATTGTAAAATACACCTTTAATTTTTCCGGGCCCTTTTCCCTTTCCTGAGATATCAGCCTTGAAAACAGCACTACCTTCTTGTATTTCTTTCACACCATTCCAGTTTTTAGAATGTTAACAGCTTTTGAAGGCAATATTGCAGAATTAATAGGAGTAACCTCTAAGGTCCTCAAGTCATCCCTTTTGCGTATAGATTGTAGCAATGGATTCCTAGATCTTTTGTGCATTGTAATTAACATTGGTTTACCACATTTTAGCGCTTCTTTTAGTATGGCACTGAATTCTTTTGATTCAGACACTAGTTTACCAACTTCATCCACCAAAATCAAATCAGATTCTTCAATAGCTTTTGCGATAGATTCGGTAGCAATTCTATTTACAGCATCAAGCCTTATTCCCAATGCAGTTGATTCAGGGTTACGGCCAGGAATTTTTGGTTTTACATCCCATCTTACAGAAGCGGATAATTCCTCTTCTCCAGTTATGTAATTTTTTAGATTATATCCTATTATCTCGCCCTCTTCTTCTATAGGGTGTGTGGTAAATCCACCAATACTGAATTTATCTTCAATCATTTTAGCTATTCTTAACACAGTTCTGGTTTTTCCAGTACCAGGTTGGCCAGAGATAGCAACTTTCACCGGTATCATTGCTTGGCCGCCTTAACTAGCATGTGTGTATTAAAATATCTCCCATGCTTCAGGTTTAATTTGTTAATCTCTCAGGACAGTTCTTTCTTCTTGAACAGCTGTTGCATTTTCCTACTCTTTTGTGGTTTCTATGGGCTTCCATATTTCCCTTTATAATGTCATTCATCTCATCTAATTTTTCAAGGACTAATCGTCTTAATTTTGAATCCCAGACAACCTTATGAGGATCATTATCAAAGCCATATCTAATTTGACCAAATTCAGGTTTATGCCTAAATTCTTCTTCTGAAAGCAGGCAATAGGCACCAATTTGCAGGACGTGGCTAAAAAAAGGAGCTTGAGGTCTTCTGCCTGTTTTCACTTCTACTGGTATTCGCTGTTTTCCTTCTTTAATTATGTAGTCAGGCCTTCCCGCAAGGTTGTAATTTTCAGATTTTAGAACAGGCGTCTCATCAGTCAATCCATCAGGCGTCTCAATCGTTTCTTCTCCCAATTTGTAATCATCACGTAATTTATCTATTTTTTCAGTGGAGAGCAATAAGCTGTAAAGGAAAAATGATGCTACTAACATCCAACCAATCCCAATAATTAATAATATGACTCCTAGGTTTTGTTTCAGCGCATCATTAGACAGCCATAGAATAATTAGTGCGATAGTTACAACAGACATTATCATTCCGACTACAGTCATTAAAGTAGTTGAGGTTTCTCTTGATTTTTCTTCTTCGACCAAGAGATTCTTTAAAGAATCTCCTATTTCTTTATGCATTTCAACACCAGTATCCACTTCTTTTCCTTCAGCATCCACTCCTTTAGAATCTAAATACCAAGATAAGGGGCAATAGCCATATCGCTCCATTTCTGAAGCTGAAATAATCTGCTTAGGCATAGGTTAGGTCCGGAGTTAAGTCCTGAGTGACTATAGCAGCGTATCAATTAAAACTTACTATATCAGAAATTGAAATATTGTTCGTGCCATGCTAAATTGCCATAATCTGCAATTTTGTAATTGTAGATTAATTTTTGTTTGCCTTCTTCGTCTTTGAATTCTACAATTATTAAGAGTTCATATTCGTCTGCATGAGGGCCATCAAAAACTAGAAAAGGTAATTTCACAGATTGCTTGGATTCCAAAATTCCAGGATAATTAGTTTCGGTTGCTAGCATTTCAGTTCCATTCCAAACAGAACTCTTAACCTTCAAATCAGTAATTTCTCTCGTTCCCGTATTGCTTATTTTTGATTGAACAAATAAGCCTGAGTAAGAACTATGATAAACCGTATCCATTTCAACCTCAGTTCTAGGCAGTGCGTATGAATAGCAAACAAAAATGACCATAACGGAGAGTATACTTACAACAAATTTTATGATAATTTGCCTTTGTTTGTCATCTACCATATAGTGGCCTCCAAAGATGCTATTAGACTTAACCCAGGTTCAGGAAGAATGTAATGTTTTTCATTATTCCCTAGTTCAGTATCTAGACCATTTTTCTGTACTCCTAACCAAGTTGGCAAGATGCTATAATCACCAACATTTTTTACGCGTAAATCCATCATTACAGCTGAGGTCGTCAGTTTCAAAGGACCTAGATTGAGTTTACCACCTATTGCAAATGACAATTCACCACCATCCGCATTTGCTAATTCAAAAATAGGATATAGTCCAAAAATCTGATTTGGAATAATTTCTACATGTTTTATATCACTTGCATGAATAACCATATAGTCTAAGTAAAATTCAGGCGTTGCAGGTGAATTAGTTGCCCTAAGATATGCCTTGTCTATACCTTGAGGCGAATCAATAATGTAATTTGTTCCATCTACTCTCATGGTTGTGTTGTCTCCAACATTTACAACATCCATAAACGTTCCAGAATGGCCCCCAGTATATCCTTCATCAACAATTAATAACACATCAATCTCAGGAGAACTTGTAGTTACAAAAACATCAGGGAATCCTTGAAAAACAAAAGATTTATCCATATCAAATTCAACATTCGGATCAATTCCCATATGGAATGAATTAGGAACATCGTGTACTATAGCTTGTGCAGATTTCCATGTCCCATAATCCCGATTCGCGGTTTTGACCCATATATAATCTAGTATCCCACTAGCTTCATAAATTATGTCAATTTGTTTTCCTACAATAATATCAGCTCTTAAATCATTAGGTACTCTTGAGAAATAAACTTCATCAAATGAGGGTCTCGTTTGATTGTGTGTCTTTAGAAACGCTCTTCCCATAGTTCCTGTTTGATGAATGTCAAAAATAGCATCTAAGTCCCGCCCTTCGCCTTGTCCAGATTGTATGAAAACATCGATATTATTATTTTGCCCTAATTCATCCAAGAACAATTCAATTGCAGTTTCATTTTTTCCTCTGTCTAAATCCAGATTTAGCCATGGCGTTACTGGAGACCAATCACCAAGTTCTAAATCAATGGTATCTGGTTCGCCGAATTTAGCATTTAATTTAGCTGATGTTACTGTGCCTTCTAAGTAGAGTCGTAGTGCACTCCCTACATCAGTTTCTTTCAATATAATCCCATGAGTCCAGTCAGTCACTAATCCTGAAATATTTCCTGAATCTATTCCTAGAACAACTTCTGAAGGGGCGCTTGAGGAACTGAAATTAATTTCAATATCGTCGCTTAGACTAACGTCTAAGTTTAATTTTTCAGGTAAGTCCGGAACAGAAAGTTCAAGATTACTGTCTGATTGTTGGTCCTCTATATTGACATATATTGAGCCTAATTCTTTGTTTGAGTCGATAGTTATATTTCCAATTATAGGTGCATCTTCGTTATCAAGTTCTGCTAAGAATATTTCAGCATCTAAATCAAATTTTTCAGGGAGTTCATCGATTCTTAGTAATATACTCCTATTCGCAAAATTATTGGCATCAATTAACAAACTTTGCATTGCAGATTCATCATTGTTGAAGTCATCCAATTTCACATCTATTTGAGCTCCTCCTTCATCAGGATCCCATAGTTTCACACCTATCTCGGGGGAAATTCCTTTAAGATATGCCTTCATACTCATATCGCCTTCATCAGACATATCTAATGTTATTCCTTCAACCCATTTACTTTCTAGTTCCTCAGCATTTCCCACTTCAATTTCAATAGCAATATATTCAATATTACTATCTGCAGTTATATTGAATGCAAAAATATCTCCGTAGATATTCATATCTAAACTTATATCCTTTGGGAGCTCTGGAATCATTGCCTCAACACGATAAGGATTTTCAGTTTCAGTTTCTTCTACAACCAAATATATTGGTCCTACCGGTTTATTTGTATTAATATTTAAAGTTCCGTTTAAAGTAAGATTTTCAACAGTTGCATTTAATATCAAATCAGCATTTAGTTCTAAATCCAGACCTATAGGAATTTTTTCAATGAAGGCAGTAACTTTTGGCCCTATTATACCTTCTTCATTGAATACAATATAATCTGCAGTCTCCCTAGAATTGAAATCAGTTAATGTTAAATCTAAATCTATTTTGTCGCCTTTAGAAGTATAATTAACATCTACAGATTGAGGTAATCCGTTAAGCAGCATTCTAGCTCCTAAAATCGTTCCATTTTCTACGTCTTTTTGGCTAGACCATAGACCTTCAACCCATTTTGGTTCTTCATCTAGCAACGTAATATTCCCTTTGTCTACCCAAGCCGTAATTGAGACTTCTTCATCAATATTGTAAAGAAATCTCGCTACAGTTTCAAATGATTCTACATTAGTTACTAGATTTATAGATAATCCAGCAACAGTATCTACTAGTGTTTTCCCTAATTCAGATAATGCTTCGATAAATTGAGCTACATCCTGTAAGTCATTAACTTCAGTTACATTATTATCTATAATGCCATTTGTTTCAATTATGGGTACTGCAACTACAATATCAGCAGGCAGTGAATCAACAAAGACGTATGCATCTAGTCCCTGATAGTCTTCCTTGTATTCGGTGTCATCAATAGCCCCAATTTTGAATTGAACAGGTTGCCTATGATTAATCCTGAAGTCGGCTAGTTCACCGCTACCATCATCATCTAATCGCAGTGATTTAAGCCAAGATAAATTACCTGATAAACTTGCAGTTTCATTGATACCTCCCATATCGTTTTGGTAAAGCATTACCGAGCTTCCATTGTAATTAGTTTGATTCCAAATCCAAGAAGTTGCTTTCCCATCATTTGTTTCATTAGTAATTGCAAATGTAAAATTAAACCAACTATCAGTTACTAATCTTAAATCACCTCCAGCACTTACGATTTCAGCAGATCCAGGTAGGTGTTCTAATCTTAGACGAGTGTAAATATCGCTTGCAAAACTAGTGAAGGTTATGTCATTAATAATTTTATCTGCTTGATTTCCCCCAGCATAATTGAGATTTCCGTTGTCAACATTAAGTGTTATATTATTAGGAACATTACTTATCGTAATATTGGCCCAATGAGAAGTCTGATCCAAGTTATCTGTGCCTTCAAAATATATTCTAAAAGGTTTTTCTCTGATTGGATTCATTGATAATGTTATATTTGTAATTCCTTCCCTTGAAAAGAATCCTACATCTCCTAAATTTGTTATTTTTGCACTAAAGCCATACTCAGTATTTTTTGATGAAATCGAACTTCGATTATCAGGGGCATTTGAATTTAGAAATGCAGATTGGTTATATATTGCGAAGAAATCATCTCCACTTCCATCCTTCATATCTAAATATTTATCACTGGTTAAGAAAACGAATAGTTCATTGATATATGCAGGTTCATCTTTACGATTACGCATAATTATTGCAACTTCGCCATCTCCCTCACCTATTGTTGATTGTAAAACGGCTTGTGGTATCGAGCGAAGTAAATCACCAACATATACGATTCTACCTGCTAATCCGACTAATAGGTCACTTATGAATCCACCAACAAGGGAGCTATCTAAATTTTCAGTATTATCATTAATAGGAATATCAGATCCTCCACTCTCATCAAGCTTGAGATTTCCTTCTAAAATCAAATTTGCTGGCAAATTTCTAATTTCGAGGCCTGTAAATAGCTTGTAATCATGATCATCCCATGAGGCTCCCCGTCCGTCTTCCGTATAATACTCATAATCCCCATAAATAATTGATTCTATAGACTCCATCGCATGAAATTCAACCACAGTCCAATTTTTTTCAGATGTAGATTCATTTCTTACTTCTAACCAAAAAGAAGCTTGAGGCATGCCTAAATCGTCAAGGCAAACTTCCTCTCCACTTGAGTTTATTTCACATACAGGAACTCCTGTAATTTCAGCTACAATATGTGATAAAAACGAGTCTTGTTCCTCACCAGGTTCGGTGTTATATTCGTAATATTCAAAATCTAAATCAAATTTCTTATTTGTTTCATTAGAAATTCGAGTTTCTACTGGAGGAGCATAAACTTCAATTGCATCTCTTTGGACATTGTTTTCTATAGTTTGAGAAACTATTCTAATTTTTAATTCATCAGGTACTTTTCCTCTAGGATTTTCCAAATCTACCTTTATGAAAGTAATTTCTTCTAGAGCATCACCAGGATTAATGAAAGTACCTTTACTCCAATTATATTTCAGGTACCCTATTGCTATTTCTAAGGCATCGATTCCATTGTTTGATATGTCACCAGTTTGATTGTTCATTTTAATAGAAATTTCATATGGTGCATTCACATAATCAACATCACCCGGGTTCAGTCCGATTCCTCCACTGCCGTCTGTACCTATAGTAAAGATAAATTCTTCAATAACAACATTTAATTCATATTCATCCGGAATCTCGTTAGCAGGGAATTTGGTATTTACGCCCCATACGTATGTTTCATCATCATCTTCATCATTTGTGTATGTTAGTCCCCTAACAATTGCTACATCTAATGTTTGATTCAGTTCTTGTTCTGAAATTTCTTGGAATTCAAATGCAAGTCCAACATTTGCTTCTAAACCCACATCACCATTGATTGGGTTTAAGTCAGTTTGATCATTTATCAAATCATTTATTACAGGCACTAATCTAACTCTGATTTCATCATTTCCGTCATCATCAATATCAATTGGAATCCAAGCTTGTTCACCTTCATCAAGAATATCAATAAATCCTACAATAAATTGAATAATCTCATTTTCGAGTTCAAGTGTTTCAATCCAAGCTGTGATTAAAGCAGTCGATGCTCCCCAAATAGTTGATGCTAGATTTGCTTCTTCAACACCTTCTTCACAGGGCTCATCTGGAGGAGCTTCATCCCCACAACCGCTTACATCTATAGTTCCGTTACCATTTGCATCATAAGACCAGTATATCAGATAAGTTTCGGTAAAGATAGATAGTGCAGAGTCTAGAAAAGAATCTTGATAGAAATTTGCATCGTTTAGCATCGTTTCAATAATTTCAGTTCTTACAGGCTCAGGGTCGTTTACTGTAGTTGGTTCTAGTCCTCTATTCTTGTAATCATACACTATCTGTTCATAGTCTACTTGCGCAGTGACTGTATCACTTTCATCTTTGTTATTTAGTATTAGTTCTCTGTTATCTAAAAGAGAAAAATCAAGTTCGTTTCCTTCATGAATAGATCTAAGAAAATTTAATTTCCCCACAACACTTTCATTTATTTCATCGTTTCGTTGATTTACGCTTTGGAAGAAAGAATCAAGTTCCTGAGCAGTATCATAATTTGTTCCAATAGATTCAGAGTTAGAAGAAGTTGGTATAATTATTACCTGAAGAAGCATTAGAGTAACTATTGAGAATGTAACAACTTTTTTTCGACTCAGTAGTTTCAAAGCACGCTTGGCCATTACTGTTATTGAGGGAACATCACTATAAATAAGGTCTTAGTCGAATAATATAAGAGTGTTTTTATATAGAGAATCAATTGCGACGTGAAAATGGATAATGAATCCTTACAAGACACAATCGCGGACGAGAACAGTTTCAAAGGGGAAACTGATGAGAGTGAATTGCAGGCTTTGGTTTCCAAATTAAAGACTAATATCCTGATAATTGGTAGTGGCGGTGCAGGAAATAATACATTAATTAGACTTTACAAAGAAGGCATGACTTCGATTGAATTGTTGGCCGTTAATACAGACGCTCAGCATCTGTTGAATACATCTATTCCTCACCGAATGCTCATTGGTAAACAATTGACTAAAGGCCTAGGGGCAGGATCTGAACCAAGTATAGGAGAGGGTGCAGCTGAAGAAGCTAGATCCGATATATTGGAAGCATGCCGTGACGCAGATATTGTCTTTCTTACAGGCGGTCTTGGAGGAGGTACTGGAACAGGTTCACTGCCAGTTATAGCTAAATTAGCGAAAGAACGGGGAGCTCTGACGATTGCAATAGTAACATTGCCTTTCAGCAATGAGGGTGCTCGCCGTTCAAAAAATGCAAGAATAGGGCTTGAAAAATTACGTAAGTCTGCAGACACAGTAATAGTAATTCCTAATGATCGCTTGCTTCAAGATAATATTTCACAATTGCCATTAAATCTAGCATTTCGCCAAGCGGATGAGATATTAGGCAATGCAATAAAATGTATGACTGAAATCACATCACATGGTGGATTAGTCAACATCGACTTTGCAGATATGCGTTCTATAATGGATGGTGGTGGAGTAGCTATGATTGGGATGGGTGAAGGGCAAGGTGCTACACGAGCATCAGATGCAGTTTCAGCAGCGTTAACATCTCCGCTTTTAGAGCTAGATATTAGCGAATCTAAGGGTGCCTTAGTTAATGTTACAGGCGGAGATGATATGACACTTCAGGAAGCCCATGAGGTAGTCCGAGAGGTTCATAGTAAGATTAATAAAGATGCTCGAATCATTTGGGGAGCTTCGATAGATTCTA